>JBPCMS010000080.1:0-45070 GCA_051002015.1 Acidimicrobiia bacterium | reverse complement strand
CGGCCCGAACGGCGCAGGTAAGTCCACCCTGCTGCGGATCGTCGCCACCGTGCTCGCCCCCGACACCGGCACCGTCACCCTGCTCGGGCGCGACCCCTCTAAGGCGGGAGAGCGGGTGGAGATCCGCCGCCGCCTCGGCTACATGCCGCAGGAGCCTGGCTTCCACCGCGGCTTCACGGTGTTCGAGTTCATCGACTACGTGGCAATCCTCAAGGAGATGACGGACCGCAAGGCCCGTCACGACGAGGTGCGCCGGGTGATCGACCAGGTGGAGCTGGGTCCGGTGGCGCACAAGAGGATCCGGGCGCTCTCGGGCGGTATGCGGCGTCGCGTGGCACTCGCCCAGGCGTTGATCGGCGATCCCGAGCTGCTCGTCCTCGACGAGCCCACCGCCGGGCTCGACCCCGAGCAGAGGCTCCGGTTCCGCGACACCATCTCCCGGCTCGCCGAGGACCGCACCGTGCTCCTCTCCAGCCACCAGACCGACGACATCGCCGCGCTGTGCAACCGGGTGCTGGTGATGGACCATGGCCGGGTGGTGTTCGGCGGCACCCCGCGCCAGCTCATCGACACGGCAGCGCGGCAGGTGTGGATCGCACCCGAGCGCGATCCCCTGGTCCGGGTGGCGTGGCGCACCGGCGAAGGCCACTACCGCCACATCGGTGGCGTCCCCCACGGCGCCACCACCATCGAGCCCACCATCGAGGACGGCTACCTGCTGCTCATCGGCGCCGCCGCCGCCATCAACGACCTCCGCCAGCAGCCGCATCCCCGATAGGGGCGTCGCCGACTGGGTCACCTTGATCCCGGTAATAGAGCCTCGACCAGCACATCCGCCGGCTGCGCCGCAAGCTGGAGAGCGCAGACGGCGCCCCCGCCATCACCACGGTGCGTGGCGTCGGCTACCGCCTCCAGCCGTAGCGGCCGTCGGTCAGTTCAGCCGGGTTGACGACGGCGCGATCACGGTGAGACCTGCTCCCTGGGCCGCATCGGCCAGCCGCCGGTCGTAGATGACCACGGCCGTCACCTCGCTGGCCACCAACTGTGCTGCGGCCAGGTGAATCGCGTCAAGCGAACCCAGAGACGGTGGCGGTGCAGTGCCGGCTGCCAACGCCATCGCTTCATCCATCTCGACGAAGTGCACGGCCCCGAGGAGCGCTTCCACCTGCGCCTCCGTCCCGACCTCGTCCTGCCGGGCAGCGACGCGGCGAACCTCGACGGCTGCGATCCGACTCGAAACGAGCAGCGGGTCCTTGGAGAGGAATCGGCGGAGCGACGCGCTCTCGGCTTCGGTGATGACCAGCTTCACGAGGGCCGATGCATCCACGTAGACGCGTACCGCCGCGTCGTCTACCACGGCTCTTCGTCCCGCATCTCCTGGAGGATCTGCGACAGCGGCTTGCCCTTGAGCGGAGGAAGCGGCGGCGGAATGTCCTCCCACTTGCGCTTGGCAGGCGTGATGCGGCCATCAGCGATCATGCGCTCGATGGTGGACATCGGCCGATCTTCCAGCGGCGTCAGACGCGCCACCGGCTCACCGCGCTCGGTCACTTCGTAGGCGCGGCCTTCCTGGCGCACACGCCTCACGTAGACCGAGAGGTTCTGGCGTAGCTGGCGGATTCCCACCCGCTCCGGCTTCGGCTTCCTAGCGTCCATGACGCACAACTGTAGCACAAGGGGAGGAGGTCAATCGTGAAGCAGGCCGGTTAGGAGCCCGGTCGGTCGGTCCAGCCGGGCCAGGGCGTCGGTGTAGGCCTGGACGGGATGGGCGGTGCCCCGCTTGTCGCTGGCGAGGATGTCGGTGACCCGGGCCTGGCGTCGAGCACGTAGCTGATCCGGAAGGGGACGCCTCGAGCCTCGTCGAAGGCGTCGTAGGCCCGGGTCATGGCGCCGTGGGGCCAGAAGTCCGACAGCACCGGGAACCCGTACCCGTTGTCGGCCGCCCAGCGACGGTTGACGGCGACGGTGTCGCAGGTCACCACCACCACGTTGGCCTCGAGCGACCCGAGGTCGGCGATGGTGTCACCCAGGTCGCACAGCTCGCCGGTGCACACCGAGGTGAAGGGGAAGGGATTAACACCACCACCGAGGGCCGGCCCTTGAGGTCGTCCGCCGACATCTCGTTGCGGTGCTGGTCGCGCAGGGTGAAGGCGGGTGCTTGGGTGCCGATCGGCAGGGGCATCGGGGTCTCCTGGGAAGCGTGACGTGGTGGCGGGAGGCTAGGGCGTCTCGTCCATGGGGTCGGTCAGCAGCACCCGGGCCGCCCAACCCACCGGGTCGGTGAGCTCGGCCAGGGTGGGGCCCGACTCCGGGGATGACCAGAGGCTGTCGACCGAGTCCATCCCCCACCGTCGCCCGATCTCGGTGAAGAGCCTGGTGGCGTCCCCGGCGTGGTGCCGCTCCAGCTCCAGCCCGATGAGCTGGGAGAGGAACTGCTCTGCCTGGCCGGGCTCGGCCCGCCGTCTCGCCCACGCCTCCTGAATGGGGCCCAGCTCGGGGGCGATGTCGGTCAGGGCGAGCCCGACCACGTGGTCGCCGTAGCCCTCGATGGTCGCCAGCAGCGCCTGGATGGGCGCCAGCTTCTCCGGGTCGTGGTTCCCACCGAGCAGCCCGGCCAGCCCGCCCGCCCCGCCGAGCACGTCCTCGATGGCGGCGGGGTCGTCCATCCGCTCCAGCGTCTCGGAGAGCTTGGCCGAGTCGAAGCTCACCGACGATGCGAAGTCGGCGAGCAGCTCGGTGACCCGGGGACGCACCCAGGGCACGTCGAGGATGGCGTGGTGGGCCATCTCATGGCACGCCGCCCACAGTCGCACCTGGCGTTGGTCGAGCCCGTGGTCGGTGGCGAAGCCCTCGACGTTGGGGACCACCAGGTACAGCCGCTCGGTGCCCAGCGCCGGCATCCCGGTGTCGAACTGGCCCAGGGTGCGGTGCGCCATGAAGCCCACCATGGTCCCCGCCTGCATCCCGAGAACGGCCGGGCCCATCGGGGCCAGCATCGCCGCCATCGGGTTCGCCGGGTCGACCAGCCCCGCCCCGAACGTACCCGCCAACGGTTCCACCAGGTAGCCGAAGCTCTCCTGGTTGTCGGTGGACCACACCGTCCGATCGACGGGCTGGAGCTCACCCGGCTGGCCCATCGAGAGGCGAATGACCGGTTCGAGCCGCATCTGGGCGGCGACGGCCAGCTCGGTGTACTCGTCGGCGAGGGTGGGGTCTACCGGTTCGGCGGCGCCGACCAGGCTCTTGCGGACCTCGCCGGCCAGACGCCAGTTGACCGGCCCCGGCGACTGGAAGAGCTCGAAGAGCCTGTTGAAGATGCTGTCGTCGCTGGTCACAGGTCCCTCGGGCGTTGGTCGAGCACGAGCTCGAACTCGACGATGGTGCCGTCCCGGTCGACCTCGATGGCCACCAGGTCGCCGGCGTGGAGCAGCCGCAGGTCGCTGATCAGCGCCTCGCGGGTGGTCACCGGCTGCCCGTTCAGGGAGACGATCACGTCTCCCTGCTCCATCCCGGTGTCGCGGGCGGCCGACAACCCGTCCAAGGGGAAGGCGAAGATGAGGGCGCCTGCGGGTACCAGTCCACCGTCGGGGCGTACGGTCACCTCGTTGCGAAGCTGGACCCCCAGGTAGGCGTGTCTGACCTCGCCGATCTCGATGATCTCGCTGGTGATGCGTCTGACCAGCTCGACCGGTATGGCGAACCCGATGCCCTCGGCGCCGGCGCGGCTCACTCCGATGGCGGTGGTGATCCCGATCAGGCGCCCGCCGCTGTCCACCAGGGCTCCTCCGCTTGAGCCCTCGGTGATGGGGGCGTCGGTCTGCAGCATCCCGTACAGCGAGAAGTCGATGTCGGTGTCGATCTGCCGCCCGAAGGCGGAGACCACGCCAACGGTGAGCGAGGCGCCGCCGGCCAGACCGAGCGGGTTGCCGATGGCGATGGCGGTCTCGCCGATGGTCAGGTCGGTGGTGGTGCCGAAGTCGACGGGGACCAGCCCGCTCACCGGGACCTCGAGCACGGCCAGATCGGTTTCGACGTCGCTGCCGACCACCGACGCCGGGTAGGCGGAGCCGTCCTGGAGCACGACCTGGGTGGATGGGGCGTCGGCGATGACGTGGTGGTTGGTGACGATCAGGCCTTCACCGATGACAACGCCGCTGCCGCTGGCGAACGGGGCGAATGCGGGACCGAACTCGCCGTCACCGATCTCGACCGAGACGATCGAAGGGGTGACCTTGTGCGCCACCGCCACCGCCACCTCGGAGACGTCTTCGTCGGCGACGTTGATGTTGGGGCGCACCACCGGGGCGAACTGCTGCTCGACGACGGTGGTGGGGGGCGGATCGTCGAAGCCACCGAGCGCCCAGGCGCCGCCGAGGGCTCCGGCGGCGCCGACCACCCCGGCGAGCAGACCGGTCAGCCATCCGGACCTGCGGCGGGCCGGGGTCGGCTGGTACATGGTGGCGGGGTACGGGAGCATGCCGGCGAGCGAGATCGGCGCCGTCGAAGGGGCGCCGCCGGGGAGGTCGTGGTCCGAGGTCCACCACTCGGCGTCCTCCACCAAGGGGGCCGGTTCGTCCTCTCCGGCTTCCTCTTCTCCGGCACCGGGCCCGCTCGGGGAGAGGTCGGGCCAGCACGCTATCGGCTCGGTCGCCGGTGGCGGCTGGGGACCGTCCCCATCCGGCCGGGACATGACCAGCGGTGCGTGCTCGTCCCACCAGGCCTGGTCGGGCTCGACACCGGCACGGTCGGTCTCGACCGGCGAGTCGTTGGTGTGATCGACCTGATCGTCGGGCGGGGCGTGGTCGGGCGGGACGCCGCTCGGGGTAGATTCCTCCACGAGGGTGATTGTATGGCTGTGCAACCGGCTACTCCGCACGACGACGAGATCGGCGTCACCACCGACCCCATCGACCCCGCCGTGATGTTGGCGGCGGTGTTCGATCCGTCGTGCGGCGCCGTCGTCATGTTCCTGGGCACGGTGCGGGACCACTCGCCCGGTATCGACGGGGTCACCCACCTCGAGTACGAGAGCTACGGGGGCGTCGTCGAGGAGAGGATGGCCGAGATCGTGGCCGAGGCGCGCAGCCGGTGGCCGGTGTCCCGGGTGGCGGCGGTGCACAGGATCGGTGAGCTGGGGGTGGGCGAGATCAGCGTGGCGGTCGCCGCCTCCTCGCCGCACCGTGCCGACGCCTTCGAGGCGGCCCGCTACCTGATCGACGAGCTGAAACACCGGGCACCGATCTGGAAGAAGGAGCATTGGCCGGGCGGCGCCGAGTGGGTGCGCGAGGACCGGCACCGAGGCTGATCACCTACCCCCTCCCCGGCAGGCTGCGCTTGGCGATCGCCCCAGCCGTCCCGGTCTCTTCCCCCTCCCATTGGGAGGGGTGCCCGGCGAAGCCGGGCGGGGTGGGATACCGGAGCCCGGCGCCGGTTGTGCTTGGTCGCCTCCGGTCGGGGGTCAGCCCTTCGGTTCGGGCCCGATCAGCGGGCTCGCCCGCCGGTCGTCGGCTTGGCGCTGGTGGCCCACCACCATCTCGGCCACCTCGCGCACCATGGGGTTGCGGTCGGTGGCGGCGACCCGCAGCGCCGGCTCGATCTGGGGATGATCGAACACGGTGAGCGCCACCACGGCACGGCGTCGGACCTGGGGCGGTGCCCCGGCGAGCAGATCTAGCAGCACCGGGACCGACCCAGGGTCGCCGAGCGAGCCGAGGGCGGCGACCGCCGCCTCGCGCACCAGACGGTCGGCGTCGCCGTCGACCGCGGCAGCGGTGACCCTGGCCACGATCGCCGGGGTCGCCTCCATCTCGCCGAGAGCGGTGATCGCCGCCTCGGCCACCCTGACGTCGCCGTCCTCGGTGGCGGCCAGCAAGGCGGTGGCGACGCCGGCGGTGGGGGCCGAGCCCAGGATCTCGGCGGCCTCGGCCCGCACCGCCCCGTCCGGGTCGGCGGCGAGCATCTCCAAGAGCCGCTCCGACACCTCGGAGTCACTCGCCCGTCCCGCCAGCATCGAGACGGCGAGCCTGCGGATGGCAGGGTCGGGGTCGCCGACGTGCTCGACCGGGGAGGCGACCAACGCCTCGAGCTCTGGGCAATCTGGGCCGGTCATGCGCATCACAGTAGGTGAGGAGAAGCCGGGAAGCCGGGGCTAACCTACGAACGTTCGTTCGCCAGGAGGCAGCGTTGACCATTGACCGGCGCCGCAGCGACCTTCCCGATCAGCAGCGCACCCGCGACGACGTGGTCCGCGCCGCCGGGCGCCTCTTCGCCGAGCGCGGCTTCCACGGCACCTCGATGCGGCATCTGGGCAACGAGCTGGGGCTGCTCGGGTCGTCGCTGTACTCCCACGTCAGCGGCAAGGACGAGCTGCTGGTGGCGGTGGTGTCGGGTGGCGCCGTGCTGTTCCAAGCGCTGGCCGATGAGGTCCTCGCCTCCGATCTCGACCCGCCCGGCCAGCTCAGGATGCTCGTCGAGGGTCACGTCGCCATCGTCGCCGACAACCTGGCCGAGGCCAGGACCATCCTCAACGAGGCCCGGTTCCTCCCCGACAGCGCCCGCTCGCCCATCGTGGCGATGCGGGACAGGTACCAGGCGGCGGTACGCCTCGTGATCGAGCGAGGCGTCGACCGGGGGGACTTCACCGTCGCCGACCCGAGGCTGGCGGCGATCCTGGTGCTCTCCGTGCTCAACGCCTTCGAGCGGTGGTTCCGCCCGGATGGCACCCGCACTCCGAAGGAACTGGCCGCCGACATGTACCGGTTCGTTCTCGGAGGACTGCGATGACCTCCGCCGATCAGCCCCACCTGCTGGTGTCGGTCGAGTCAGGAGTGGGCTCGGTAACGCTCAACCGCCCCCAACGCCTCAACGCCTTCACCGCCGCCATGCTGGTCGACCTCCGTGCGACGCTCGAGGAGTTCGCCGCCGACGAGGACATCCGCGGGGTGCTGATCACCGGAGCGGGGCGGGGATTCTGCGCCGGCCAGGACCTCGGCGACCGCAGCGTCGCTCCCGGGGCCGAGCCACCGGATCTGGGCGAGTCGCTCCAACAGCGGTACAACCCGGTGGTCAGCGCCATCCGCACCATGCCCAAGCCGGTGGTGATGGCGGTCAACGGGGTCGCCGCCGGGGCGGGGGCCAACCTGGCACTGAACGGTGACATCGTCATCGCCGCCCGATCGGCCCGCTTCATCCAGGCTTTCGCCAGGCTGGGGCTGATCCCCGACTCGGGCGGCACCTGGCTGCTGCCCCGTCTGGTCGGGCACGCCCGCACCATGGGGATGGCGCTGCTGGCCGAGCCCATCGACGCCGAACGGGCCCTGGCCTGGGGCATGGTGTGGTCGGTGGTGGACGACGACGATCTGGGGGCGACCGCACTGGCCCTCGTCGCCGAGCTTGCCGCCGGCCCCACCGCCGGGTTCGCCAGGATCAAGCAGGCGGTCAACGCCTCGCTCTCCAACACCCTGGCCGACCAGCTCGAGTTGGAGCGCTCGCTGCAGCAGGCGGCGGGGTGGAGCGACGACTACGCCGAGGGGGTGGCGGCCTTCATCGAGAAGCGGCCGCCCCGGTTCACCGGTCGATGACCGGTCCGCTCTCCGGCGTCACCGTCGCCGTCATCGGCGCCGGCACCATGGGCGCCGGGATCGCCCAGGTGGCCGCCGCCAACGGGCACCCGGTGCTGCTCCACGACACGTCACCGGAGGTGGTGGCGGAGGCGCTGACCCATCTGCGGCGCCGTCTCGAGGGCTCCGTCGGCAGGGGACGGCTCGACGCCGCCGAAGCCGAATCCATCCGTCACCGCATCACGGTCGCCGCATCGCTCGACGACCTCGCCCCCGCCGGTCTGTTGATCGAGGCCATCGTGGAGCGGCTCGACGTGAAACGGGGGCTGTTCGCCGCGCTCGAGGCCCTGGTCGCTCCCGATGCGATCCTCGCCACCAACACCTCATCGCTGTCGGTGACCGCCATCGCCGCCGGGCTCGAACACCCCGAGCGGGTGGCAGGGATGCACTTCTTCAACCCGGCACCGGTGATGCCGCTGGTCGAGGTGGTGTCGGGGGACGCCACCGGGGAGGCCGTCGTCGCCGTCGTCGCCGCCACCGCCACGGCCTGGGGCAAGACCCCGGTCCGCTGCTCGTCGACCCCCGGGTTCATCGTCAACCGGGTGGCCCGCCCCTTCTACGGCGAGGCACTGCGGTTGCTGGGCGAGGGCGCCGCCGACGTGGCGACCATCGACGCCGTCGTCACCGGCGCCGGTGGCTTCCGGATGGGCCCGTTCGCCCTGATGGATCTGGTCGGGCTCGATGTCAACCTGGCGGTGTCGACCTCGGTGTTCGAGCAGACATACGGGGACACCCGGTTCGCCCCCAATCTCATCCAGCGGGGCCTGGTCGACGCCGGGCGGCTGGGGAGGAAGACCGGCCGCGGGTTCTACCGGTACGGCGAGGGCGCCGTCTCCATGGAGCCCGCGAAGCTCGATGCCTCGGGGCGCGTAGCCGACGTGGTCGTGGTGGGCGACGCCGGCCACGCCGCCGGTCTGGTCGACCGGGTCGAGGCGTGTGGGGTGGCCGTGACCCGCCGCCCATCAGACGAAGGTCCGGGCCGCCTGCTCGTCGGCGACGCCGTGGTGGTCCCCACCGATGGCTCCACCGCAACCGAGCTCGCCGCCCGGCTGGCCTGCACCGAAGTGGCGGTGCTCGACCTGGTCGGGGACGCCGCCACCGCCACCCGGGTCGCCGTCGCCGATGCCGACCAGGCGCTGAGACGGCCCGGGGAGCGGTTCGCCGCCGTCGCCGCCCGGGCCGGGATCGCCGTGTCGCCCGTGGGGGACACCCCGGGGCTGGTGCTGATGCGGATCGTCGCCCAGCTCGCCTCGGTCGCCGCCGATGCCGTCACCTTCGGGGTCGCCGGCGCCGCCGACGTCGATACCGCCATGCGGCTCGGCACCGGCTACCCGCAGGGGCCGCTCGCCTGGGCCGACTCGATCGGGGTGGGTACGGTGGTCGGGGTGCTCGACCGGCTGCGGGCGTTCTACGGGGAGGACCGGTACCGTGTGGCTTCCCGGTTGAGGAGAGCGACCCTGCCGGCATCTGGAGCGACCCCATGACCGAAGCCTTTGTGTGCGACGCCATCAGGACCCCGATCGGCCGCTACGGCGGCTCGCTGTCTGCGGTGCGCCCCGACGACCTCGCAGCCCTCACCCTGGCCACCCTGGTCGACCGCAACCCGGGTGTCGACTGGGGCGCCGTCGACGACGTGCTGCTCGGCTGCGCCAACCAGGCGGGCGAGGACAACCGCAACGTGGCCAGGATGGCGGTGCTGCTCGCCGGGCTCCCGGTCGAGGTGCCGGGGAGCACGGTCAACCGGCTGTGTGGCTCGGGGATGGAGGCCGTCGGCTCGGCCGCTCGTGCCATCAAGACCGGGGATGCCGACCTGGTGATCGCCGGCGGGGTGGAGTCGATGAGCCGGGCCCCCAAGGTGATGCCGAAGGCGACCAGCCCGTTCGACCGCACCGCCGAGATCTACGACACCACCATCGGGTGGCGGTTCGTCAACCCGGCGCTATCCGCCCGGTTCGGTCGCGACGAGATGCCGAGCACCGCCGAGAACGTCGCCGCCGAGTTCGAGATCACCCGCGACGACCAGGACGCCTTCTCGGTCCGCTCCCATCACCGGGCGGCCGCCGCCATCGCCTCCGGGCGACTTGGCGACGAGATCGTCGCCGTGGAGGTCAGACCGCGCAGGGGCGATCCGGTGAAGGTCGACACCGACGAGCATCCCCGGTCCGACACCTCGATCGAGGCGCTGGCCCGGCTGCGGTCCCTGTTCGCCGACGGCACCGTCACCGCCGGCAACGCCTCGGGGATCAACGACGGGGCCGCCGCCATGGTGGTCGCCTCCGCAGCCGCGGCCGAACGGCACGGGCTGGAGCCGATGGCCCGGATCCTGGGGATGGCCACCGCCGGCGTCCCGCCCCGGATCATGGGGATCGGGCCGGTGCCCGCCACGGGGAAGTTGCTCGACCGGCTGGAGCTGAAGATCGGTGACCTCGACGTGGTCGAGCTGAACGAGGCCTTCGCCGCCCAGGCGCTCGCCTGCCTGCGCCAACTCGGGCTCCCCGACGACGCCGAGCACGTCAACCCCAACGGCGGGGCCATCGCCCTCGGGCATCCGCTGGGGATGAGCGGTGCCCGTCTGGTGCTGACCGCGGTCCGGCAGCTCCACGTCCAGGAGGGTCGCTACGCCCTGGTGACGATGTGCATCGGGGTCGGTCAGGGCATCGCCATGTTGCTGGAGCGGGTCTGATCCGCCGGCTGGCGGTCACCGACAGACTGTTCAAGTCGCTGGTGGTTGCACCGCTCGCAGGTGAGCACGACGTGCCGGTCGTCCCAGGGCACCGCCGAGCTGTCGCAGTGCCCGCAGACCGGGCACAGGCTCCCGCACACACTCCAAGCCATGGTTCTCTCCCTTGTGAGGCTCGACAGCAGATCCCGCCCCGGCCACCCTGATACATGCCATCGGAAATCGGCCAAGATGGGGATGACGTGACCGGTAGGTCTGGTCGGCGTATCGATCGAGGAGCAGGCGAGTGACGGACTTCTATGTGCAGCATCAGGGGACCCTCGAGCGGGCGCTGGAGACCATCGCCTCCCGCAAGTACTGGAGCCCGTACCCGGAGAGCCCCCGTTCCTATCCCGAGGACGCCCCCGCCGCAGGCGAGGCCGCCTTCCAGGGACGTCTCAACCGGCTATTCGAGCTCGCCGGGCACCCCGGGCACGGCTCCACCACCGGCGACGAATCGTCCCCGTACGGCATCGACCTCGGCATCACCTACCCCGAGGCGACCGCCGCCGAGCTGCTCGCCGCCGCCGCCGCCGCCGGGCCTGGGTGGGCGGCGACCACCCCGCAGAGGCGAACAGGGGTCTGCCTCGAGATCCTCGACCGGCTCGCCGGCAACGGCTTCGAGATGGCGCATGCGGTGATGCAGACCACGGGCCAGGCGTACCTGATGGCCTTCCAGGCGGGAGGGCCCCACGCCCTCGACCGGGGTCTCGAGGCGATGGCATACGCCTACCACGAGATGACGAGGCTCCCCGGCAAGATGCGGTGGGAGAAGCCGCAGGGCAAGCGCGACCCGTTGCTGGTCGACAAGCGGTGGCGGATCCGCCCGCGCGGGGTCGCGGTTGCCATCGGCGTCTCCACCTTCCCCACCTGGAACGGCTATCCGGGTATCTTCGCCAGCCTGGTCACCGGCAACCCGGTGATCGTCAAGCCCCACCCGGCCACCGTGCTCCCGCTTGCCCTGTTCGTCGAGACCGCCCGGGCGGTGCTCACCGATGCCGGGTTCGACCCCAACGTGGTGACGCTCGGGGTGGACACCACCGCGGCTCCGATGGCCAAGGATCTGGTGATGGATCCCCGGGTGGGCATCGTCGACTACACCGGCGGGCCGGCCTTCGGGCGCTGGCTCGAGGAGAACGTCCACCACGCCCTGGTGTTCACCGAGAAGGCCGGGGTCAACTCGGTGATCGTGGACTCCACCGACGACCTCAAGGGCCTCTACCGCAACCTGGCGGTCTCGATGACCCTGTTCTCGGGACAGATGTGCACCACCCCGCAGAACGTGTTCGTGCCCCGGAAGGGGATCGACACCGGGGACGGCCAGATCCCGTTCGACGTCTTCGCCGCAGGGCTGGCCGCCGAGATCGGCGGGCTGCTGTCGGATGACGTGCGGGCGGGCGACGTGCTCGGCGCCATCAAGGGGGCAGACACCCTGCGCCGTCTCGACGAATCGGCCGGGGATGGGGTCTCGCTGCTCGAGCCGAGGGCGGTGACCAACCCCTCGTTCCCGGAGGCCGTGGTCCGCACCCCCCGGCTGGTCTCCGTGGACGCCGCCGACCGCTCGGCATACATGCGGGAGATGTTCGGCCCCATCGGGTACGTGGTGGCCACCGACGGCACCGACCACAGCCTCGACCTGGCCCGGACGGCGGCGCTCGACCACGGTGCCCTCACCTGGCTGGTCTACACCACGGACGACGAGGTGGCGGAGAAGGCCGAGGACGCCGCCGTCGACGCCGGGGTGTCCGTCGCCTTCAACCTCACCGGCGGGCTGTTCGTCAACCAGTCTGCGGCGTTCAGCGATTTCCACGTCACCGGGGCCAACCCGGCGGGCAACGCCTCGCTCAGCGACCCCGCCTTCGTGGCGGGCCGGTTCCGGGTGGTAGGGGTGCGCACCCCGGCCTGAACGGGCGCCCTCATCGGGCTGGGGCGGTGCCCGGCCCCGGGCACGACACCGGGGGGTTTTGCGCGGCGCGACCCCGCCCCGTTCTCTATCGTGGCCCGGGTCGCAGGGAAGCGGGGTCGTGAGGGAGGTTTCGTGACCACGACGACGGAGCGGGACGGCGCACCGGACATCGGAGCCGGCTACCCGACGGTTGTCACCAAGGTCCGGGAGTGGGCCCGGAGCCGCCCCGGCGGGGTGGCGATGCGGGAGAAGGACTTCGGCATCTGGCGGGAGATCACCTGGGAGTCGTTGTGGGACCAGGTGATGACGGCGGCTCACGGTCTGCTGGCGTTGGGGGTCGACGTCGGCGACGTGGTCTCCATCCATTCCGAGGACAGACCGGAGTGGGTGATCCTCGACATCGCCACCGTCGCCAACCGGGCCATCACCACCGGGATGTACCCGACCAACCCGGCGGCGGAGGTGGAGTACCTCCTCTCCGACAGCGGTTCCAAGATCCACCTCGCCGAGGACCAGGAGCAGATCGACAAGGTGCTGGCGCTCCCGGCGGGTCGTTTCCCCAACCTGGGCAGGATCGTCTACTGCGAGCCCCGGGGGGTGCACGGCTACGCCGATCCCCGCCTCATCTCCTGGGACGACTTCATGGCGCTCGGCGCCGAGCACCGCCTCACCCACACCGGGGCCGTCGAGGAGCGGATGGCGGAAGCCGAGCCTGACGACATCATGACCCTGGTCTACACCTCCGGCACCACGGGGCCGCCCAAGGGGGCGATGCTGTCGAACCGCAACGCCAACTTCGCCATGGACATCGTGATCAGCGCCGACGACCGGCTTCCCGGCAACCGCAAGCCGGGCCCCGACGACCAGATCCTCACCTACCTGCCGCTGTGCCACATCGCCGAGCGGATCTTCTCCACCTGGTCGATGGCGAACGCCGGCACCGTGTTGAACTTCGCCGAGTCGATCGAGACGGTCCAGGCCAACCTGCGCGAGATCCAGCCGACGCTGTTCTTCGCCGTGCCCCGCATCTGGGAGAAGATCCACGCCACAGTGATGATCAAGTTGGGCGATGCCTCGGTGATCAAGCGGCAGTTCGGCAAGCTGGGGATGGTGCTGGCCCGGTACATCGGAAGGGCCCGCGCCGCCAACGGGGGCAACCACACGGTGGGGAGCCGGGTCGCCTACGCCCTCGGCAATCCGCTGATCTTCCGTCCCCTCAAGGAACGGATCGGGCTGCGCCGCTGCCGTTGGGCGGGCTCGGGGGCCGCCCCCATCGCCCCCCAGGTGCTCGAGTTCTTCATGGGGCTGGGACTGCACGTCTCCGAGCTGTACGGGATGACCGAGAACGTGGCGGTGGCCACCGTGAACTTCCACGGCAGGATCAAGGTGGGGACGGTGGGGGAGCCCTACCCGGGGATCGGGCTCCGCCTCGACCCCGAGACCAACGAGATCCAGACCAGGCACGACGGCTCGTTCGTCGGCTACTGGAACCATCCCGACCAGACGGCCGAGATGTTCACCGAGGACGGATGGCTCAGGACCGGAGACGTCGGGGCGTGGGACGGCGACCACCTCAAGGTCGTCGATCGGATCAAGCACATCATCATCACCTCGGGCGGGAAGAACATCTCCCCCTCCGAGATCGAGAACAGCCTCAAGGCCTCGCCGTACGTCAAGGAGGCCATGGTTATCGGTGACGGGCGCAAGTACATCAGCGCCCTGATCGGGATCGAGCTGGAGACCGTGGGCAATTGGGCGCTGCGCCGCAGCATCCCGTACACCACCTACCGCGACCTCTCCGAGAAGCCGGAGGTCATCGCCCTGATCCAAGGGGTGGTCGACCAGACCAACGAGAGGCTCGCCTCCGTGGAGCAGGTCAAGCGCTTCCGCATGATCCCCAAGGAGCTCGACCACGAGGACGGTGAGCTCACCGCAACCCAGAAGCTGAAGCGCAACGCCATGGCCGACATGTTCAAGGAACTTGTCGAAGAGCTCTACGCGTGATCTCGCTGCTCGTGGTGGTGGCGCAGGCTGCGCCGGCGACGACCAAGCTCACCAGCGCCGTCACCAACGGCCTCTCGCTGGGGGCGTTGTACGCCCTGCTGGCGCTGGGGTTCGTCATCATCTTCAAGGCGAGCCAGGTGGTGAACTTCGCCCACGGGGCGATCGCCGCCGTGGGCGCCTACTTCACGGTGTACTTCGCCACCGTGCTCAACGTGCCCGGCAGATGGATGACCGGTTTCCCCCGCGCCGTGCAATGGGGGCTGTCCGTGGTCTGCGCCATCGTCGCCACCGCCCTGCTCGGTCTCCTCATCGAGCGGGTCACCCTGCGCCCCATGGTGGGGGAGCCGCTGTTCTCGGTGGCGATCGTCACCATCGGGCTCGACATCGTGGTGCGGGGGATCGCCAACGACTACATCGGCACCAATCCCCGCCCGCTGGGTGACCCGTTCGGCATCAACGTGTGGCGGGGCGGGCCGTTCAACATGGCGTACAGCGAGATCGCCACCATCGCGGTCACGCTGGCGGTGCTGGGGCTGGTCGCCCTGTTCCTCCGCAGCCGCTACGGCGTGGCGATGCGGGCCACCGCATTCGACCAGGAGGCGGCAATGGCCCAGGGGATCTCGGTGGGCCGGATCTTCGCCATGGCCTGGGCCATCGGCGCCGCCCTGGCGGCCCTGGCCGGGATCTTCGCCTCGCTGTTTCCCCGGGCGTCGGCGGGGGTCACCCAGAACTTCACCGCCTTCTTCGCCTTCCGCGCCTTCCCGGCGATCATCGTCGGCGGTCTCGACTCGATCCCGGGGGCGGTGGCGGGCGGGTTCATCATCGGGCTGGCCGAGTCGTTCGCCGGCGCCTATCTGGTCGGCGAGACCTGGTCCTTCCTCGGTTCCGGTTTCGCCGGGGTGGTGCCCTACCTGGTGATGCTCGGCTTCCTCCTGGTGCGTCCCTACGGGTTGTTCGGTACCGCGGAGATCCGGCGCGTATGAGGGGCCGGCCCAACCTCTACGTCTCCTACGAGGACGAGCAGGCGATCCTCCCCACCTGGACCAAACGGGTGCTGATGGTGGTGTTCGGTCTCGCCGCGGTGCTCGTCCCTCTCGGTGCCGTCCTCCAGTTCGGGGAGCGGACGCTGCAGCCGCTCGGCTTCCTGGCCGGGGGTGACTGGCTTCGCATCCTGGGTACGGTGGCGATCACCGCCATCGCCGCCCTCGGGCTCAACATCCTCACCGGGCTGTGCGGGCAGGTGTCGCTGGGGCATGCCTTCTTCATGGGGATCGGCGCCTACACCGCCGCCGTCCTGGGATCTCCGGTCGGGGCCGCCGGGGTGTTCGGTGCCCGGTGGGGGGCGGGGCTACCGATGTGGGTATGGCTGCCCGCCGCCGGGATCGTCGCCGCCATGGTCGGGGCGCTGGTGGCGCCGACCGCGGTGCGGGTCCGGGGCCTCTACCTGGCCTTCGTCACGCTGGGATTGGTGTTCATCGGGGAGTGGATGTTCCGCACCTTCGTGGAGGTGACCGGTGGCTCCCAGTCGGGGCGCTCCTTTCCGCCGCTCAACCTGAGGCTGTGGGGGATCGAACGGGAAGGGCAACCGGCGACCGGGCCCGGTCTCGATCTGGTCGGCGACGGGCCAGCATGGGCCCCGATCAACTGGCTCGACTGGCTGCTGGGGCCGTGGATCAACCTACCGGACACCATGTCGAGCGAGGCCAAGCACTACGTGGTTCTGGGCGCCATCGCCGTCGTGTTCGTGCTGTTCGCCAAGAACCTGCAGCGCACCCGGATCGGCCGCTCGTTCATGGCCATCCGCGACCGTGACATCGCCGCCGAGGTGATGGGGGTGGCCGACGCCGGGGCCAAGACCAGGGCGTTCGCCATCTCGTCGTTCTACGCCGGGGTCTCCGGCGCCCTGCTCGGCGCCTTCGTCACCCGCCTCATCCCGGAGAGCTTCGGGCTCGATCTCTCGGTTCAGTTCGTCGCCATCATCCTCATCGGGGGGGCGGGGACGGTGACGGGGGCGCTGTTGGGGACGGTGTTCGTGGTCGTGTTACCACGGCTGGTGCAGGACTTCTCGCTCTGGCTGACCGAGACGGTCAACGCCGGCGGCTTCCTCGCCCCGGTCGCCGATCTGGTCGTCTCCACCGGCCCGGGCGACTTCGGGCTGGTGTCTACCTCGCAAGGGGTCACCCCAGGGCTCAACGTCTCCCAGCTCAACTTCGTTCTCTACGGGGTGCTGATCGTCATCTTCCTGATCTTCGAACCGCTTGGCCTGTACGGTATATGGATCCGGATCAGAAACTACTGGAAGGCATGGCCTTTCACCTATTGACACGGAAACGGACCTCCCGGTGAAAACCGGAGGCGTAACGAAAGGTAAGGAAATGTCGATGAAGCGACTGCGACTGAGGTGGATCGCCCTCCTCGCCGTGTTCCTCGTCGTCGTCGCCGCCTGCGGCGGTGACGACGACGACACGACGACCACGGCGGCGGCGGCAGACACGACCGAGGCACCGGCGGGCACGACGGCGGCGCCGACCGACACCACGATGGCGGCCACGTCCACCAGCGGGGCGCCCACAGGTGAGATCCTCACCGACGTCGGCGTCGATCTCGAGGCGGGGACGATAACAATCGGTCTGCTGTCCGACCTGACCGGGCCGTTCGGCCCGCTGGTCACCGCCATCGTGACCGGGCAGGAGGTCTACTGGGAGAACGTGAACGCCACCGGGGGAGTCAACGGGTTGACCGTTACCCTTGAGGTCCGCGACACGGGCTACGACGTTCCCACCCATGTGTCCCTGTACGAGGAGCTGAAGACCCAGGTGGTGGCGTTCGGTCACTCCACCGGCTCACCGCACACGGTGGCGATCAACCCGCAGCTCCAGGCCGACGGCATCCTCGCTGTCCCCCTCACCTGGTACTCGGGTTGGAGCGACCCCGCCATCAACTCGAACCTGGTGTCGCACGGTACCCCGTACTGTCTCGAGTCGATGAACCTGATCGAGTATGCCATGGACCAGGCGGTGACGGCAGGGACCGCCGCGCCAACCATTGCCATCGTGTCTCTGCCCGGTGACTACGGCCTCGACTCGGCGATCGGGGCGGCCATCGCCGCCGAGACCCTGGGGTTGGAGGTCGTCTACGACGGCACCGGCGCCGTGGTCCCCGGCCAGGACCTGACCCCGATCGCCAACGAGATCGTGGCCGCCGATCCGGACATCGTGTTCATCACGACCACCCCGACGGCGTTCACCGAGATCTACGGTCCGGCGATCCAGCAGGGGTTCGAGGCGATCTGGACCGGAGCGTCGCCGACCTACAACCCCGCCTTCTTGGCCAGCCCGCTGGCCGATGCGCTCCAGCGTGACTTCATCGGGTCGTCGTACGTGGCCCCGTGGGGGTCGGGCACGCCCGGCACCGACGAGATGGAGGCGCTGTTCGCCTCGCTCCGTCCCAATGCCCAGCCGCTCGACTACTACGCCGAAGGCTTCGTCGAGGCCAAGATCCTGCACGAAGCCCTGCTCGCCGCCTACGCGGCCGGTGATATGACCCAGGCGGGGGTGCTGGCGGCGGCGAAGAGCCTCGACGAGGTCGACTTCAATGGGCTGGCCCCCAACGAGTCGTACACCGGCGAGCCCAACGAGCGGCTCCAACGCGAGATCGTCATCTTCCGACCGGATGCGGCGCTGCTGGCCGCCGGCGGGACCGGCGCCAACGTGGTCGAGCCGGCGTACACGTCGGAGACGGCGGCGAACTACGAGTTCACCGGCGCCTGCTTCGTGCTGGAGTAACCGTCCGGGGGAGTGGGTGGGGTGCGGCACCGACCGCACCCCACCGCTCCGTATCGAAGGAGCTGATCGGCGTGCTCGAGGTCTCCAACCTCGAAGTGGTCTACAACGAGGTCGTGCTGGTGCTGCGCGGCATCTCGCTGGTCGTCCCCGACGGCAAGATCGTCGCCCTGCTCGGCGCCAACGGTGCCGGCAAGACCACGACGCTGCGCGCCATCGGCGGGCTGCTCGATGTTCACGGGGGCGACATCACCAAGGGCAGGGTCGTGTGGAACGGCGAGCCGATCTCCAACAAGGAGCCGTCCTCCATCGTCAGGTCCGGGATCACCCAGGTGCTCGAGGGGCGCCGGGTGTTCGCCGAGCTCACCGTCGAGGAGAACCTGAGCACCGGGGCGTACACCAACCGCAACCGGGTTGCCGTCGAGGCCGCCTACGACCGGGTGATGACCCTGTTCCCCGTTCTCGGCTCGCGCCGCAAGGCCACCGCCGGCTACCTCTCCGGTGGCGAGCAGCAGATGCTCGCCATTGGGCGCGCCCTGATGGCCGAGCCCAAGCTGTTGATGCTCGACGAGCCTTCGCTCGGTCTGGCCCCGATGCTGGTCCAGGGCATGAAGGACATCATCGTCGAGATCAACCGGCAGGGCACCGCGGTGCTGCTCATCGAGCAGAACGCCACGATGGCGCTGTCGATCGCCGACCACGGCTACATAATGGAGACCGGGAAGATGGTGATGGACGGCGCCGCCGACAAGCTGATGCGGGACGAGGACGTCAAGGAGTTCTACCTTGGTCTGCGCAAGGAGGGCGACCGGAAGTCGTTCCGCGAGGTGAAGCACTACAAGCGGCGCAAGCGGTGGCTGTCGTGACCCCGCTGCTCGAGTTCCGGTCGATCAGCTTGGCGTTCAAGGGCGTCCAGGCGCTGTCGAAGGTGACCTTCGAGGTGGCCGATGGCGAGCTGTTCGCCATCATCGGGCCCAACGGGGCCGGCAAGACGTCCACCTTCAACTGCATCAACGGGGTGTACCGGCCCCAGCAGGGCGACATCCTGTGGGAGGGACGGAGCATCCTGGGGATGCGGCCGGACAAGGTCGCCGAGCTGGGCATCGCCCGCACCTTCCAGAACATCGAGCTGTTCGCCCACATGACCGTGCTCGAGAACCTGACGCTGGGACGCCACGTCCGCACCAGGGCGGGAACGCTTGCCGGGAGCCTGTGGCTGGGTAGGGCCAAGGCCGAGGAGATGGACAACCGGTTCAAGGTCGAGGAGATCATCGACCTGCTCGAGATCGAGGCATGGCGCAAGTACCCGGTCGCCCTGCTGCCCTACGGCGTCCAGAAGCGGGTCGAGCTGGGCAGGGCGCTGGCGATGGAGCCCCGGCTACTGCTGCTGGACGAGCCAGTGGCTGGGATGAACCTCGAGGAGACCGAGGACATGGCCCGGTTCATCCTCGACATCCGTGAGGAGCTGGGGATCGCCATGATCCTGGTCGAGCACGACATGGGGCTGGTGATGGACATCGCCGACCGGGTGCTGGTGCTCGATTTCGGTACCCCGATCGCCACCGGGGTTCCCGCCGAGGTGCAGCGCCACCCCGACGTGATCCGCGCCTACCTGGGCGAGGAGTTCGCCTCTGCTTCACTGCGCGCCGCCGTGGCGGAGACGATCGCCACCGCTCAGCCCGCCCCCGAGTAGCTCTCGCCATCGGGACGGGCTCCACCCCTAGGCTCACCGGCATGTTGAAGCAGGATGCCTGGTTGCTGGAGGAGGGGACCCACGAGCGCCTGTACGAGGTGCTGGGTTGCCATCTCGACGATCGGGGCGCCACCTTCCGGGTGTGGGCCCCCCACGCCGACTATGCCGCCGTGCTCGGCGACTGGAACCACTGGAGCGACCCCGACCCGATGCAGCCCGCAGGAGGGGGGGTGTGGGAGGCCAGGGTCGAGGGGATCGGCAAGGGGACGAGGTACAAGTATCGGATCGGGCGGCTGGGGAAATCGGTGGACAAGACAGACCCGGTCGGCTTCTTCACCGAGGAGGGCCAAGGGTTGGCGTCGATCGCATGGGACCTCGGCTACGCCTGGGGCGACGACGCCTGGATGGCGAGCAGGGGCGAGCGCCAGACCCACGAGTCGCCGATCTCCATCTACGAGGTGCACCTGGGATCCTTCCAGGGGCCGACCCGCTACCGGATGCTGGCCGAGCCGCTGACCGAGTGGGTGCTGCGCCAGGGCTACACCCACGTCGAGATGCTCCCGGTGATGGAGCATCCTTTCTACGGGTCGTGGGGGTACCAGACCACCGGATACTTCGCCGCCAGCTCGCGCTACGGCGAGCCCCAGGACCTGATGTACCTGGTCGACCACCTCCACCGCAACGGGATCGGGGTGATCCTCGACTGGGTACCCTCGCATTTCCCGATGGACGAATCGGGCCTGGTCCACTTCGACGGCACCCACCTGTACGAGCCGGCCGACCGGCGGCTGGGGTACCAGCCCGACTGGGGCTCGGCCGTCTTCGACTACGGCAGACCCGAGGTGCGCTCCTTCCTCCTGTCCAGCGCCCACTACTGGATCGAGGTGTTCCACGCAGACGGGATCAGGGTCGATGCGGTGGCCTCGATGCTGTACCGGGACTACTCGCGCAACGCCGGGGAGTGGCTCCCCAACAAACACGGCGGCAGGGAGTACCTGGAGGCGATCGGGTTCCTCCGCCAGCTCAACGACAGCGTGTATGCCCGCCATCCCGGCATCCAGATGATCGCCGAGGAGTCCACCGCCTGGCCCATGGTGTCGGCCCCGGTGTCGATGGGTGGGCTCGGCTTCGGGTTCAAGTGGGACATGGGGTGGATGAACGACACCCTGGGCTACATCGGCCGCGACCCCATCCACCGCCGCTGGCACCACAACGACCTGACCTTCCGGGCGGTGTACATGGGAACCGAGAGCTTCGTGCTCCCCCTCTCCCATGACGAGGTGGTCCACGGCAAGGGATCGCTGCTCGGCAAGCAACAAGGCGACGAGTGGCGCCGCTTCGCCGGGGTGCGGGTGCTGCTCGGCCACCAATGGACCACCCCCGGAAAGAAGCTGCTGTTCATGGGGTGCGATCTCGCCATGCCCAAGGAGTGGAACCACGATGCCCCGCTTCCGTGGGATCTTCTGGACCAGCCGGAGCATGCCGGGGTGGCCCACTGGGTGCAGGACCTGAACCGGGTGTACCGCACCGAGCCCGCCCTCCACCGCAGCGACGGACGGGCCGACTGGTTCACCTGGGTGGCCGCAGACGACGCAGCAGGGTCGACCCTCGCCTTCATCCGGTCGGCCGACGGCGCTCGGCCGGTGCTGGTGATCAGCAACTTCACCCCCGAGGTGTGGACCTACTACCGCCTCGGTGTCCCCGAGGGCGGCTACTGGGAGGAGATCCTCAACGGTGACGGCGCCGAGTACGGCGGCAGCGGGGTCGGCAACCTCGGCGGAGCGGTGGCCGAGGAGGTCGCCTCCCACGGGTTCGACTGGTCGATCACGGTCAACGTGCCGCCCCTGGCCAACCTGATGCTTGCCCCGCAGCGGACCGCAGAGGGGGCACAGACGGGAGGAGCGACGGCGTGAGGCCACGGGGTATCCCCAACGTGCTGTCGATGGTGCTTGCCGGCGGCGAGGGGAAGCGGCTGATGCCGCTGACCGCCGACCGAGCCAAGCCGGCGGTCCCGTTCGCCGGGCACTACCGGTTGATCGACTTCGCCCTGTCCAACCTGGCCAACGGCGGGTTCCGCCACATCGTCGTGCTCACCCAGTACAAGAGCCACAGCCTCGACATCCACCTGTCGCGCACCTGGCGGCTGTCGACCCTGCTCGGCAACTACGTCACCGCCGCCCCCGCCCAGATGCGGGCGGGCAAACGCTGGTTCCTGGGGTCGGCCGATGCCATCTTCCAGAACCTCAACATCGTCTCGGATGAACGCCCGGACTACATCTTCGTGTTTGGAGCCGACCACATCTACCGGATGGATCCCAGCCAGATGCTCGACCATCACCTCGAGACCGGGGCCGGGGTCACGGTGGCGGCACACCGGGTCCCCATCGAGGAAGCCCACCAGTTCGGGGTGATCGAGCGGGGGGCGTCGAGCAAGATCGAGGCCTTCCGGGAGAAGCCGTCCGACCCCAAGCCGCTGCCCGAGGACCCGACCCACGCCTACGTGTCGATGGGCAACTATGTGTTCGACGCCGACGTGCTGGTTGACATGGTCCAGGAGGACGCCGCCGACGACACCTCGCGCCACGACATGGGCGGCGACATCATCCGCAAGCTGGTCGACGCCGGTGCCGGTCACGTCTACGACTTCACCCTCAACCAGGTTCCCGGCCAGACCGAGCGCAGCGCCGGCTACTGGCGCGACGTGGGGACGCTCGACTCGTACTTCGACGCCAACATGGACCTGGTCGACATCGAGCCGGTGTTCAACCTGTACAACGAGAGCTGGCCGATCTACACCGACATGCGGTCGCTGCCCCCGGCCAAGATGGTGGCCACCAGCGCCCATGGAGCCGGCCAGCTCGCCAACAGCATCGTCTCCAACGGGTGCATCCTGTCCGGGGCGACCATCAGCGGTTCGGTCCTGGCGCCCGGGGTCAGGGTCGAGGACGGGGCCACCGTCGACCGGTGCGTGATCTTCTCCGGGGTGAGGATCGGCGCCGGGGCCGTGGTTCGCAACGCCATCATCGACAAGAAGGTGATCGTCCCCGAGGGTGCCACCATCGGGGTCGACCCCGAACGCGACGTCGCCCGCTTCCAGATGTCCGATCTGGGCATCGTCGCCATAGCCAAGGGCCAGGAGATCACCGAACCCCAGTGAGGGGTGGAGGATTACTCGGGAACCCCGCCGGGTAGGTCGAGAGGATGACGACCGCCGTTGCTCGGGGACGGAGCGCCCTCTTCCACCACGACGCATTGTTGTACGCCGGCGACGACGAGTTCCTCTCCCGGATGACGTCGTTCATCGAGGACGGGCTGCAAGCCGACGAGCCGATCCTGGTGATGGTCGGCACCGCCAAGATCGACCGGCTGCGCCAGGCGCTCGATCGCCGGGCCGACCGGGTTCAGTTCGCCGACATGGAGGTGGTCGGTGCCAACCCGGCCCGGATCATCCCGGCATGGCACGAGTTCGCTGACCAGCACACCGACGCACCGCGATTACGCGGCATCGGTGAGCCGATCTGGCCGGGGCGCAGCGCAGCGCAGCTTGCCGAATGCCATATCCACGAGTCCTTGCTCAACCTCGCCTTCGCCCGAGCGTCAGGCTTCTGGCTGCTGTGCCCCTATGACACCACCGCCCTCGACCACGCGGTGATCGAAGATGCCTACCGCAGCCACCCGGTCGCCACCGAAGACGGTGTCCCCCGGCAGAGCCCCTGGTACCGAGATCCCGAGACGAGCACCGGGCTGTTCACGGGCCTGCCCCCGGCCCCCGAGCAGGCGCTGCTGGTCGAGTTCACCCGACCGGCGGCGGCGCGGCGATTGGTCGAGCGGTTCGCCATCGACAACGGGCTCGGCCACCAACAGACCGAGGATCTCGTCCTCACCGTGAGTGAGCTGGCGACCAACAGCATCCGCCACGGTGACGGCCGGGGGACGCTGCGTGTCTGGCTCGACGACGGCGCGGTGCTCTGCGAGGTCGAGGACAGGGGGCACATCAGCGCTCCGCTGGTGGGACGGTTACGCCCCTCCGTGCATGTCGACACCGGGCGGGGCCTCTGGTTGGCCAACCAGCTCTGCGATCTCGTCCAGATTCGATCGTCACCGGAACGCACCAACGTGCGCGTGCACCAACACATCTGGTAACAACATGGGGACACCCGGGCCTCCGGGCAAACTTTGAGCGACTCACCCCGCCAGGCGGTGTGACGCGCTCAAAGTTCCGTCCGGTCCTCCCCCCTGCGCCAAACTTTGAGCGACTCACCCTGTCAGGCGGTGTCACGCGCTCAAAGTTTCGTCCCCCCGAGCACGTGCTCGGCGAGCCACTCCAGCCAGGCGACCCGGGTGAGCGTATCCAGGTCGGGCAACTCGATGATGAACTCGTCCACGCCGACCGAGGCGTAGGCATCTAGGGTCGCCCGCACCCCGGCTGCCACCATCCGGGCCGCCCGTGGGGGGCCGGCGCCGGCAATGTCCTGGTCGAGCAGCGACCCCCGGTACACCACCTCGAACGCGGCCGGGTCACCGCCCCGCTCCTCCACCATCCTCCGGACACCCACCACCTTCGGTCGCAGCGCCTCCGGGGTCATCCGGATGGCGTGCCAGCCATCGGTCGTCGCCGCTCGTCGCATCGCCATCGTCGAGTTGCCGCCCACCACGATGGGGATCGGCGGGGGCTCGGGCCGGAACCCGAGCGACGGGAACCGCCGGTACTTCCCTTCGAACGGTCGGGGATCTCCCCGCCACAGGTGAGCGAGGATGGCCAGGTACTCGTCGGTCGCCGGCGCCCGCTCGTCGAAGTCGGCGCCGAGAGCCTCGAACTCCTCCCGCATCCATCCCACCCCGATCCCCACGATCAACCGGCTTCGGGAGAGGACGGCGAGGCCTGCCAGCATCTTGGCGGTCACCACCGGGTTGCGCATCGGTAGGACGAGCACGCTGATCCCCAGGCGGATCCGGGTGGTCCGTCCCGCCAGGTAGGAGAGGAGACCGATCGGTTCCAAAAGCGGCTGGTCCGGGTCGAAGGGCGACACCCCGCTCTCGTTGTAGAGGTAGCTCGACTCGACCGTGCGGGGGAACACCACATGATCCCCGACCCACAACGTCGGGTAGCCGAGACGCTCCGCCGCCTCGGCGATGCTCTCCAAGTCCGCCGGGGTGGCGGTGGCCCCCCATGGGGGAGCGAAGACGCCGACCCGCATCAGCCGGCCGGGATGTCGGCCCGGCCGGACCCAGAGCGGAGCACGTTGTCGGGGTGCGGCATGGCGGCCTTGCCCGGGCGGATGATCTGCTCGATGAGATCGGGCCGGGGCCGGTCGATGTTGCGATCCCAAGGGGCGTCGGCCGGGCCGACGTGGGGGATGACAGGCGCGGCTTCCCGGGCGGGTCTGCTCATGCCCTCGATAGTATGTAGCATACAAGAGCGGCGCAAGGCGCCTCCCGGCGAACCGGCTGGTCCGGCATACCATGGCCCGGCCAGGCGACACCCACGAGGGAGAACGGCATGCTGGACCTTCACTCGTTCCTCGATCAGCACCGGGACGAGCATCTCCACATCGACAAGCCCGTGGCGCTCGAGCACGTGGGGGCGCTCACCGCCCAGACTCACCAGCCGGTGGTGCTCGACAACCTGGAGGGCTTCCCCGACTGGCGGCTGGTCGACCACCTGTTCGTGAACCGCCGCGCCCAGTCCCGGGTGCTCGGCTGCGAGCCCGACCAGGTGGTGCCGGAGCTGGCGGCGGTGTTGCGGCGCGGGCCCCGGCCGCTCAAGGTGGTGGAGGGGGGACCCTGCCAGGAGCAGGTGTTCACCGGAGACGACGTCGATCTGGCCACACTGCCCATCGTCACCCACACCGGGCTGGACCCCTATCCCTATACCACCAGTTTCGCCATCCACCGCGACCCGGAGACCGGCCAGTACAACCAGATGTTCCCACGCTGCGGGGTGCTGGCCCGCAATGAGATGGTGGCCTCGTTCGTGACCTCCACCGCCAACCGGATCCTCGGGAAGCACAAGGCGGCGGGAGACAAGATGCCTCAGGCGATCGTGATCGGCTGCCACCCCGCCTGGGAGCTGGCCGGGTGCTACTCACACCCCCACGACGACTGGTGGGAGCTGGAGCTGTTCGAGTCGATCACCGGCCATCCCGGCGAGGTAACCCGATGCGCCACCGTCGACTTGGTGGTGCCGGCCGACGCTTCGCTGGTGATCGAGGGCTACGTCGATCCGGAGCGCCGCGCCCAGGACGGGCCCTCACCGGGGCCGACGATGCTGTTCACCCCCTGGGCCACCCAGCAGCCCGTCTTCGAGGTCACCGCCATCACCCGCCGCAACGACCCCATCTACCGCAACCACCTGATGACCCCCTTCACCGACCACCAGGAGATGCCCCGCCTGTTCCACGAGGCGATCATCTACGACCGGCTGCGGGCGATGGGGGTCGGCATCCGCGACGTCCACTTCTCGCAGGGGGGCGGGTCGTTGTCGGTCATCATCCAGGTCGAGCCGCAGTTCGACGGGCAGGTCACCGACGCCCTCCTCGCCGTGATGGGATCGACCTGGCTGAACACCAAGATGGTGGTCGCCGTCGATCCGGACATCGACATCTACGACTACCGGGACGTGCACTACGCCATGGCGGTCCGGGTCGACCCCAGCAAGGACCTCATCGTCGTCCCCAACGCCCGGGGGTTCCCCTTCGACCCGACCGCTCGGCCGGTCCTCGGCGCTCTCCCCGACACGGAACAGAGCCGGTACCCGTCCGTGGTCGGCAAGTGGGGGATCGATGCCACCAAGCCGGTTCCCCACCGCAAGGAGGAGCGCAAGGAGTACGAGCGGGCCTGGCCCCCCCACTGGGGTGAGGTCCGGCTGGAGGATTACCTCTGATGGGGTGCTGCTCGACCCCGGAGGGGCAGACCGATGGCCAAGCCTGAGCTGGAGTTCCACATGCCCCCGGGGGAGTGGGGTCGGGCGATGGCAGGCATCGAGGGGATGTGGGAGCAGATCCTCTCCCAGGACCCCGACACCGGTGACTACGCCCGGCTGGTGAGGATGGAGCCCGGCACCGACACGTCGACCGCCGGCATCCTCGAGCACGAATTCAAGGAGGAGGTCTACATCGTCGCCGGCGACCTCACCGACCTCACCCTTGGCGAGGTCTTCACCGCCGGCATGTACGCCTGCCGACCACCGGGGATGAAGCACGGCCCCTATCGGAGCGAGTCCGGCTGCCTGATGGTCGAGTTCCGCTACGAGTACCCGTGAGCGCCGCCTACCTGGTGGTCTACACGGGACGGCCGAAGGACCCGGAGGCGTTCCTCGCCGACTACATGGAACGGCACGTCCCCCTGGTGTGGCAGCTCCCCGAGATCCGGGGCATCGAGCTACATGTGGGGACCGACGACGGCGACATCTTCCTGATGACCCGGCTGCTCTTCGACAACCTCGACCACCTGCGAACCGCCATCACCTCCGACCAGCGACGGGTCACCCGCCGGGACCTGGAAGAGAACCTCCTGCCCAGCTTCGAGGGGACCGTCAGCCACCAGGTCACCGAGGTCCGGGTCATGGAGCCCTCGGGCTGACCGATCGGGACCCTCACACGGCCGGTGGGGGAGGCTCACCTTCGCCCGAGGCCAGCCAGGTCCTCACCGCCTGCCAGTAGGAGAGGAATCCGTCGACCTGGGCGGCCGGAGTCGGTCGGAAGCGGAGTTCCATGATCCAGGGCGGCTCGGCGGTGGGGCGGATAGCCTCGATGCGGCCCTCGATGACGGCCAGCTTGCCGGCCGGGCGGCTGTGGGCGTCCACCACCTCCACCCGGAGCGCCCGGTCCTCGTCGGGGACCAGCAGACTGAAGCTCCCGCCCAGGCGGGTGGCAGCCGAGCTGCCGCCGTAGGTGGCTAGCCGCACCCGGTCGCCGTGGACCGTCACGTCCCCCGAGGAGAGCATGGCAAGGGCGGGAGGTGGCCCGGCGGTGGCCAGCACCACCACGATCCCTCCTTCGGCGGTGGGCAGAGGCTCGAGGATCTCCTCCAGCCTCGCTTGCATGGTCACCGGCCCCTCCGCTGCCTCACCCACTCGCCCACGAACCCGGTCAGCACCGGTGGATTCCTCCGGAGGTCGGGGATCCGGGCCGAGCCGGTGAGCACCATCGCCATCCGCAGCTCCTCGAGCAACAGCTCCAACTCGTCGAGCAGCGGGTCGAGCCCCTTCATGGCCGCCGCCAGCGCCGGCCGGCCGAGGCCCACCAGGTCGGCCCCCAGGGCCAGCGCCTTGGCGGCATCCAGCCCGGTACGGACCCCGCCGGTGGCGATCACCGGGAGCCCCACCTGGCCGACCTCGACGATCGCAGCCGCCGTCGGCAGACCCCATCGGGCGAAGGTATCGCCCAGCCGGGCCCCCCGGAGGTCGCCTCCTTCCCGGGCCCTGGTCCCCTCGATGCGGACGAAGCTGGTGCCGCCGGCGCCTCCCACGTCGAGGGCCGCCACCCCCGCCTCCGCCAGCAGCGAGGCGCTCTCCAGGGTCATGCCCGCCCCGGTCTCCTTGGCGAGGATCGGCACCGGGCACCGGCCCACAACCTTGGCGAGAGCGGGTCCCAGCCCCGAGGTGTTGCGGTCACCCTCGGTTTGGATCAGCTCCTCGACCACGTTGAGGTGAATGGCGAGTACCTGGGCGTCGAGCATGGCCACCGCTTCGGAGATCTCCTCGGTGCCGAGCGGAGGAACGTCCCGCTGGGGGAGGAGCTGGCACATCCCCAGGTTGGCGATCACCACCGCCGAGGGGGCCCGCTCCCGGATGACCGCATAGGTGGGCGACAGGGAGGGCTCCCGGAGCGCCGCCCGCTGGCTCCCCGCCCCCACCGCCAGCCCCAGCCGCTCGGCGGCCGCCCCCAGCGTGGCGTTGATCTCGAAGGCGGCCTGGTGCCCACCGGTCATCGAGGCGATCACCAGCGGCGCCTGGAGCTGGTGTCCGAGCAGGGTGGTAGCCAGCTCGACATCGGCCACCGACACCTCCGGCACCGACGAGGGGACGAGGTGCACGTCCTCCCAGCCGGCGCTCACCACCGAACCGGCTTCGTCGGAAAGAGCGATCTCCATGTGCCGACGCTTGCGGTCGATGATCGGTCGAGACGGATCCACCGGGCGGGCTCCCCCACTGGGCTGCTGGTATGTTACGCGCCACCCAAGGAGGCTCGTGCGCCGGATCATCGTCGGCATCTCGGGGTCGAGCGGAGCGGTCTACGGTGCCCGTCTGGTGGAGGTGCTCGCCTCCCTCGACGAGGTAGAGGCCCATCTGGTCATCTCCAAGGGTGCCCGGGCCATCCTGGCGTACGAGACCGACCGCACCGCCGCCGACCTGGAGGCACTGGCGGGCCGGGTGTACGATGAGGCGGACGTGGGGGCGTCGCTCGCCTCGGGAACCTTCCTCACCGACGGGATGGTGGTCGCTCCCTGCTCGATGAAGACCCTGAGCGCCATCGCCGGGAGCTACGCCGACAACCTGATCACCCGGGCGGCCGACGTGTGCCTGAAGGAGCGTCGCAAGCTGGTGCTGGTGGTGCGGGAGACCCCCCTTCATCTCGGGCACCTGCGGCTGATGACCGCCGTCACCGAGGCGGGGGCGGTGGTGCTGCCACCCGTGCCCGGCTTCTACATCCGGCCCACCTCGATCGCCGAGCTGGTCGACCACACCATGACCAAGATCCTCGACCAGTTCGGGCTGGACGCCAAGCTCATCCCCCGCTGGGAGGGCCTCCGCCGGGATTGAGCGGCTCACCGGCGGCCGCTCGGGGTTCTCAGTATGCTACATGGGACGAGTTGGTGCACGGTGAAGGAAGGGGAGGATCCCATCAACAGACTCAAGTCACGCACACTGTTGGCGGGGATGGTGCTGGTGGTGACCGCCTGCGGCGGGACGGCCGATCAGCCGCCGGCGACCGGGGACACCGCCCCCACCACGGCGGCCGGGCCGACCACCGTCGCCCCCGACACCACCGCTCCGGCCACCACCGCCGGGGAGAAGCCTGCGGTGGTGATCGGACTCATCACCGACCTGACCGGCCGGTTCGTGAGCTTCGGCAAGGACATCGAGCTGGCCACCAACCTGGCCGTCGAGCAGGTCAACGAGGAGGGCGGTATCAACGGCTCCCTGGTGGAGGTCCAGATCGCCGACACCGGCGGAGAGCCCGACCAGGCCGTGATCAGCTACCGGGACCTGGCCGACCGGGGTGTGTTCGCCATCAGCGGGCCGCTCTCCTCAGGGGAGGCGGAGGTGCTGTTCCCCCAGGCCCCCGAGGTGCAGGTCCCGCTGATCACCGGGACCGCCAACAAGGAGGGGATCACCGATCCCGGGCAGGGATGGGCCTTCCGCAACACCGCCACCAACACCGCCCTGTACACGGTGGCGATGCCCGCCTGGGCCGAGGCCTACGGCGTGGAGACGGCGGTGCTGGTGTTCGACGAGGAGGAGCCGGTGACGGCGGCGGCGGCCATGTTCTCCATTCCCGGGGTGGCGCCCAACGTGGGAGTGGAGATCGTCAACGCCGACGCCCCCATCACCTTCACCAGTGGACAAACCGACTTCTCCACCACCGTGCAGCGCATCACGGAGGTGGAGGCCGACGGGCTCATCATCATGTCCGCTCCCGCCGAGGCGGGTCTGATCGCTCGGGAACTGGTTCGCCAGGGTGAGGTCCGGCCGGTGCTGGGACATCCGGCCCAGGCCGGCAATACCTTCTTCGAGCAGGGAGGGTCGGACATCAACGACTGGGTGCTGCCTTCGATCCTCGACCCGGTGAGCGGCGCCCCGGCCACCGCAGACTACGTGGCGATGATCACCGCGGCCGACCCCGAACCCCCCACGGTTCCCGAGGCCGCCAACTACTTCGACAACATCCTGCTGCTCGCCCAGGTCATGCGGGACGCCGGCATCGACGGTCTCTGGGAGCCGGCCGACGCCCGCCAGGCGATCAGGGAAGGGCTGCTGGGCGTGCAAGGCTTCCAGGGGGTGGCGGGTGAGATCTCCTTCCAGGAGAACGGCGACGCCGTCAAGACCGTCTATGTGAACGTCGTCCTGAATGGAGAGCTCCAGCCGCTGGAATGACTTGGTGAACCCATCCCCGGCGGGAGGCCCGAGCTCTTCGGAGGGGGCATGTCGTGATCCAGGTTCTCATCAACGGGCTGCTCCTCGGGGCCAACTACGCCCTGCTGGGATTGGGCTACACGCTGGTGTTCGGGGTGATGCACCTCCTGACCCTTGCCCACGGAGAGGTGTTCATGGCGGCCGGGCTGGTGGCGTTGCTCCTGGCCGGGACGGGGACACCGATCTGGCTGGTCGGGCTCTACGCCTTGGTGATCGGTGCGCTGCTGAGCGCTCTCACCGACTTGGTGAGCTTCCGCCCGGTCGGGTACCGGCGGCCCATCGCGGCGGCGGTGTCCACCATCGGGTTCGCCCTCGTGATCCAGAACACCCTCCTTCAGGTCCGGGGCTCCTCGACTGCGGTGGCCGTGCCCTTCTCGCTTCCCCGCGCCGATCTGGAGCTCGGGGGCATCCTCATCTCGGTGACCCAGGTGGTGAGCCTGGCGGTGGCGGGCGTTGTGCTGGCCGTCACCCACCAGTTCGTGCGCAGGACCCGGTGGGGGATGGCGATGCGGGCGTTCGCCCATGACCCTGAGGTGGTGCCCCTCCTCGGGGTTCCGGTAAGGAGGCTGACCGTCCTGACCCTCCTCATCGCCGGTGCCCTGGCCGGAATCGCCTCGTACCTGCTGGCGATCCGCAACGGGAGCGTGTCGCCCTTCGCCGGCCTCGAGCTGGGCCTCAAGGGCCTGGCCATCATGACCATCGGCGGCTTGGGCAGCCTTCCCGGGGCGATGATCGCCGGCATCGGCCTGGGACTCATCGAGTCGCTTGCCGCCTACCTGGGGTTGACCGGCTTCCAGACGGCCGTCCCCTGGCTGCTGCTCATCGTGGTGTTGCTGATCCGGCCCCAAGGCCTCGCTCTGGGGAAGACGGCGTGAGCGGCATCTTCTCCAACGAGTCGTTCCTGATCCTCCTGGCGATCAACATGATCGCCGCGGTGGGCATGAACCTCGTCTACGTCACCGGGCAGCTCAACCTGGGACAGGCCGGGTTCCTGGCGGTGGGGGCCTACACCACCGCGGTGCTCGACGCCGGCTGGGATTGGCCGCTGCCCGCCAGCCTGGCGGCGGGGGCGGTGGCCGCCTCCCTGGTGGCCCTGCCGGTGGCTCTCGGTGCCAACAGGGTGCGAGGCATCTACCTGATCATGGGAACCCTGGCGGTGGGCGAGGTGGTACGGGTCGCCATCGGCAATGTCGAGGCCGTCGGCGGGCTGCAGGGCTTCTCGGGCCACCGCCCGGTCACCCTCGCCGGGGTGCTGGCCACCCTGGCGGTGGTGCTGGTGATCGCCAATCTGGTGATGGCCGGTCCGTTGGGGCTGCGGATGCGGTCGATCTTCGACGACGAGGACGCCGCCGCTTCCACCGGGGTGGCCACCCGGCGGGTCAAGGTCGTATCGGTGGTGATCAGCGCGGCGGCGGTGGCGGTAGCCGGGGGCCTGCTCGCCAAGTTCTACCTGTTCATCGCCCCTCGCAACTTCGGGATCCTCGTCTCGTTCCAGATCGCTCTCTATTCGCTCATCGGGGGGGTGCACAGCCTCCTCGGAGCGGTCGTTGGCGCTTTCTTTGTCACGTTCCTCCTCGAGCTGCTGCGCGGCATACAGGACATCGACTGGGTGCCGAGCTCGCTTCACTTCCTGTCGAGCTGGCGACTGGTCGTCTACGGGCTGCTGGTGATGTGGCTGATGGCGGTGCTCCCCGAGGGGTTGATCGGCCGTCGCTTCGTTCTCGCCCTGCAGAGCCCGTTGCGCCGGCTGCGACGGAGATCCGTCATCTCGGACGTGGATTCCCGGCGGGAGCCGATCGCCAGCGTCCCTGGATCACCGGTCCTGGAGGTGGAGGGAGTGTCGCACCGCTTCGGGGGGCTGGTAGCCCTCGACGACGTCTCGTTCTCGGTGGGAGCGGGGGAGATCGTGGCCCTCATCGGGGCCAACGGGGCCGGCAAGACCACCCTCATCGATGTGGTCGGGGGTCGGCACGCCTGCCAGCAGGGGTCGATCCGCCTGCGCGGCGTGGAGGTAGCCGGCTGGCGTCCCGAACGCCGGGCGGTCGCCGGGATCGCGCGCACCTTCCAGTCGGTCCGCATGTTCGCCCATCTCACCGCCGAGGAGGCGTTGAGGCTGGGCGGGCTGGCGACCGCCGGGCGGCCCGGCGCCGGAGTCTCCGCCATACTGGAGCTGGTCGGGCTGGCCGACCGTCCCGACTCCCTCCCCGGCACCCTGAGCCTGGCCGAGCAGCGGCGCCTGGAGATCGGTCGGGCCTTCGCCTGCGCCCCCCACGTGGTCTTCCTGGATGAGCCGTCGGTGGGTATGAACGACGAAGAGCGCCGGGAACTCTCCCACCTGGTCCGGTCGCTCCGGGAAGGTGGTGCCTCGGTGGTGCTGGTCGATCACAACCTCGATCTTGCCCTGGCTGTGGCCGACCGGGTGGTGGTGCTCGATTTCGGGAGGGTACTGACCGTCGCCACCCCCCAGGAGGTGTTCGACGACCCCAAGGTTCGGGAGGCCTACCTGGGGAGCCGGGAGGCGGTACCGGGTATGGGAAAGGTGGTGCCGTGACCCCCTATCTGGAGGTGGAGAGCCTCGAGGTCCGTTACGGACGCGCCCCGGCGCTGGCCGGGGTGTCCTTCTCGGTGGGCCGGGGAGCCGTGTTGGCGGTCCTGGGCAGGAACGGCGCAGGCAAGTCCAGCCTGCTCCGGGCGATATCCGGGCTGGTGCGGCCCGCCGCCGGGAAGGTGTGGTGGGATGGCCGGGAGGTTACCCGTGTCCCAGCCGACCGAAAGGTCCGGCTCGGCATGGTGATGATCCCTGAAGGACGCCGGGTCTTCCCCAACCTCACCGTGAGGGAGAACCTGCTGCTGGGGGGCTTCGTCCTCCCCGGCGGCGAGATCGAGGCGGCGTTGGAGCGGGTCTTCGGGTTGTTCCCGCTCCTTGGAGAGAGGTCCGAGGCTCCGGCGGGGCAGCTCTCCGGTGGTCAACAGCAGGTCCTGGCCATCGGTCGGGCGCTCATGATCGACCCCAAGGTCATGCTCCTGGATGAGCCCTCGCTGGGGCTGGCGCCCAAGGTGATCGAGGAGGTGTACGAGGAGCTCACCCGTCTGCGAGCCGAGGGCATGACCATCCTCCTGGTCGAGCAGCACGTCTCACGGGCCCTTCGGTTCGCCGACCGGGCCCTGGTCCTCAACCCCGGGGAGGTGGTGCTGGAGGAGGATCCGGCGATCCTGGTCGACGATCCCCGCCTGGTAGGCGCCTACATGGGGGAGGGTGTTCGGTGAAGTTCCGGGTCGGCCAACGGGTGGTGTCGGTGGAGCCGCGGACGGTGATCGCCGCCGGGTTCACCGGGAGGGACCGGGAGGCGGTGGATGCCCATCTCAGGGAGCTGGCGGCTCTGGGGGTCACGGTGCCCGACCGGGTCCCGAGCTTCTACCCGGTACCCCCTTCGCTGGCGGTCCAGGTCGACCGGATCTCGGTCACTCACGGCGGCACCTCGGGAGAGGCGGAGATCGCCCTGATCGTGGCGGGCGGCCATACCTACGTGACGATCGCCTCCGACCACACCGACCGTCTGGCCGAGGCGAGTGACATCGCCATGTCGAAGCTGATGTGCCCCAAGGTGCTGGGGTCGGAGGCATGGGCGCTGGAGGAGGTGACGGGTCACTGGGACGCCCTGGAAATTCAGAGCTGGATCGGTACCCACGAGACGACCGAGCTGTATCAGGACGGCCGGGCCGAGATGCTGCTGGCGCCGACCGAGCTGCTCTCCCTCATCCCCTTCAAGGAACGGCTCCGCTCCTTCATCGTGCTGGCAGGCACCTTGCCGACGATCGGAGGCATCCGGCCCGGCGACCACTTCCGAGCCCGGCTGCACGACCCGGTGCTGGCGAGGTCCCTGTCCCTCTCCTACACGGTGGGTGTGCTCGACCTGCTGGTGGGGGAACCGTGAGACGTCACGGCCCCTGGCCGGCTCCAATCGTTGCCCTTGGGGTGACGCTCCCCTCGCAGGCGGCCCAGTCAGCCCACCAGCCGTTGCAGGGCGGCTCTCACCAGCGGTGCCGATTTGAACCCGGTCAGGCTCTCGGCCAGACGGCCGTCCCGTAAGAGGAGCAGGGTGGGGAGGGACACCACCTCGTGGCGCTCGGCCACCTCCGGGTAGCGTCCCACGTCCACGCTTCCCGCCACCACACCCTCGAACCCCGGTAGGACCCGCTCCAGAACCCCCTCTTGGGGACCGCATTGCGGGCACCAGTCGGCCCGTAGGTCGACCAGCACCGGGAATCCGGATCGAACGGCTCGGTCGAGGTCCTCGGTCGTCCAGGCTGGGATCGCCACCTCAGGATCGATCTGCCTGGCGGCACCCCACAGGTCAGGCCGTCTCTGCTTCGGGGTGTACGTCCACCCACTCCCGGAAGGGGAGGACCGGGTCTTCGAGGGGAGCGCCCATGACGATATGCATGGTGTTGTACATCTTCCAGAACCCAACCACCAGCACGATCTCCATCACCTCTTGGGGGGTGAAGTGCTCGGTCAGGCGCCGACGGAGGTCGTCCGTCACTCCACCGGGATCGAGGCTCGCCTGATGGACGAACTCCATCGCTACCCGTTCCCGCTCGTCGGCCGGCTCATCCAGCGCCAGCACCTCCTCAACCATCTCGTCCGAGTAGTCCCAGCGGCGCTTCATGGTGAGGACGTGGTGAGCCGTGCAGTAGCGGCACTCGTTGTCGTGGCTCGCCGCAAGCGACAGTCGGTACTTGAAGTGCTCGCTGAGTTGGCCCCGTTCGTCGCGCATGACGGCGTTGTTGAGCCGGAAGAGCTGCTCCGCCACCCACGGGATGTGCAGGTAGAGCTTGAGAGTGTTGGGCAGGAAGCCCATCCGGGAGATGTAGTAGTGGAGCTCGGGGCGGACGTGGATGGGGACGTGCTCCAGGTGTTCCCCGATCGGCGGATAGGGGATGAAGGCGCTGGCGTCTCCCTCGTCGAGTACCTCCTTGGTGATTGGTTTCGGTGAGTCCGTCGTGATGGCCATGTTCCTCCTTCCGAAACTGGTACGTAGCCTACGAGTGGTGGTGGGTTAATCACCCCCGTCTCGACCGCTCATCTCGACCGCCTTGGCGGTCTTGTCGATGTGCCGGCGGATGGCCCTTACGGCGGCGGCCGGGTTTCCGGCCTCGATGGCGTTCACCACCGCCAGGTGCTCCTTCAGCACGGTGGGGCTGCGTTCCGGGAGGGCGAGTGCGGTGCTGCCCATCAACCACATCGCCCCGCGCAGCGCCAGCAGCATCTCCCGGGTCCTCTCCAACTTGACCAGCCGGGGCATCAGGAGGTGGAACTCCTCGTCGACCGCCAAGAACTCGGAGGCGTCGTCGATGAGACCGGCCTGGCGTTCGAGGAGGTCCCTGAGCAGCGCCACCTCATCCGGGGTTGCCACCGCCGCCAGTCGGCGGACCACATAGCTCTCCAGCACCCGCCGCAGCTCGAACACCTCCTGCTGGTCGGCGGCATCGAGCTCGCCGAGCCGGAAGCCCCGCTGGGGGACGATCTCCACCAAGCCCTCGCGGGCCAGCTCGATCAGGGCTTCCCGGACCGGGGTCCGGGAGATGCCCATTGACTGGGCGAGCTCGTTCTCCGAGTGGAACTTGCCTCGCACCAGCGCCTGACGGCGGATCGCCATGCGGATCGACTGATAGGCCTGCTGGGCCAGGCTCTCGGGCCGGTCGATCAGGGGGATACCGGTGGACATGGCATGCTACATACTAGCGCCAGGCTCCCCCTACCTTCCGCCCCCCGGGTAACCACCCGTACCAACCCTTCGCAGGCTTGGGCGGATCGTCACGCTCCGCTGATGCGCCGGTACAGCTCGATGTGCTGGCGGGCGGGCTCCTTCCACGACCAGTCGCGGCGCATTCCCCTGAGCTGGATGGTCTTGCGCCTGCTCGGTGATCGCCATGCCCTGGTGGCCCGGTGGAGGGTGTCGAGCAGCGACATGGCGGTGACCTGGCCGGCGATGAACCCGTTGCCGGCGGGCCCGTGGAGGTCGGCGTCGAGGACGGTGTCGTGGAGCCCACCCACATCGGTCACCACCGGGATGGTGCCGTAGATCATGGCCTGCATCTGGGCGAGGCCGCACGGCTCGAAGCGGCTCGGCATCAGAAGCAGGTCGGCCCCGGCGAAGATTCGGTGCGCCAACGCCTCGTCGTAGCCCTCGGCGAAACGGGCTGTCTCGCCATGGCCCACGGTCGCCCAGTGCGCCCGCTCGGCCAGTTCCCGATCTCCCGAGCCGAGGATGACCAGCTTGGCCGGGAAGTGGTCGAGGTAGTCGATCATGTCGAGCGCCAGATCCACCCCCTTCTGGTCGGTGAGCCTGGTGACCATCCCGATGATGGGGTGCCGGGTGGTGTCCCACTCGCACTCCTCGAGCAGGCGGCGCCGCGCCGCCGACTTGCCGGAGAGGTCCGTGGCGTCGTACGGCTCGGCGATGTGCGGATCGGTTGCCGGGTTCCACTCGGTGGTGTCGATCCCGTTGAGGATCCCGACCAGCCCCTCGCCCCTGGCCCGCAGCGGCCCGTCGAGCCCGAACCCGCCTTCGGGGCGGCGGATCTCGTGGACGTAGTTGGGGCTGACGGCGATGACATAGTCGGCCAGGGCGATCGCCCCCGACATCGGGTTGACGATGCCGTGCCACTCGTACGCCGCCGGGCGGCGGTGGAGGACGCCGAACCACCCGGCGTCGGCCATGCCCTGATAGGCGAGGTTGTGGATGGTCAACACCGAGGGGACGTGGCGGGAGAGCATGCCGAGGGCGCCGCCGGTGTGCCAGTCGTTGACATGGAGGACGTCGGGCTCGAGCACGTCGACCAGCCGGGCCACCGCCGCCGAGAACGCCATGAAGCGGAAGTCGTTGTCCTGCCACCCCTCGCCGGTGCCGTCGTTGTACGGGTGGGGGCGCTCGATGGCCGGGGTGCGCACCGCCAGCAGCGGGATCCCGTCACCAAACGTGCCCTGGCGCATGGTGGTGATGCCCACCCATCCCGGCATGTCGAGGGGCAGGTCCGGGCCGAGCGCAGCGTCGTAGCTGCCGTAGTCGGGCAGCACCACGGTCACCTCGACACCGTCGGCGTGGAGCTGCCGCACCAGACCGGCGGCGGCGTGCGACAGACCGCCGACCCTGACCAGCGGGGCCAGCTCGGCGGTGGCGAAGAGAACCTTCATGATGACCCTCCCGGGCGGCGGAGCACCATCATGGCAAACGGCTGCAGCGTGATGACTTCCCCGGGCCCGAAGGTTGCCGGATCGGGGGGAACGTCGTCGGTGGTGTCCACCACCACCGTCCACGGCTCGTCCCCGACCCCCGTCGGGATCGTCATGTCGACGCTCTGTCCACCGCCGTTCACCAGCACCAGGAACGAGGCGGCGTTGAGCGGGGTCTGGTCCAGGTCGAGGGGTCTCAGGGTCTCGCCGTTGAGCAGCATCCCGATGGCACCGGTCCCGGCGTCCGCCCAATCGGCGAGGGTCATCGGGAGACCGTCGAGTGCGAACCAGGCAACGTCCTGGCCGTCCGACCCGTCCAGGGGGAGTCCGGTCAGCCAGGTGCGGCGGTGCAGCACCGGGTTGGATCGACGCAGGGCGATGAGGGCGCGAGCGAAGTCGAAGAAACCCGGGTCGGCCGCCTCCCAGTCGTACCACGAGGTCTCGTCGTCGTGGGCGTATGCGTTGTTGTTGCCGCCCTGGGTGCGGCCCAGCTCGTCGCCCCCGAGCATCATCGGCACCCCCTGGGACACCATCAGGGTGGCGAGCATGCTGCGGCGGCGGCGCTGGCGCATCCGCTGGATCTCGGGATCGTCGGTGGGACCCTCCGCTCCGGTGTTCCACGACTGGTTGTTGGTGATGCCGTCGGCGCCGTCCTCTCCGTTGAGGTCGTTGTGCTTCTCGTCGTAGCTCACCAGGTCGGCGAGGGTGAACCCGTCGTGGCTGGTGACGTAGTTGATCGAGGCCGCAGGCGATCGGCGGCCTCCGGCGAGGAACACGTCGGCGCTGGCGGTGACCCTGGTGGCCAGGTCGGGGACGGTTCCCCCGATCCCCCGCCACAGGTCGCGCACCGTGTCGCGGTAGCGGTCGTTCCACTCGCTCCACCCGGCGGGGAAGTTGCCCAGCTGGTAGCCGCCCGGCCCGACGTCCCACGGCTCGGCGATCAGCTTCACGGCCGACAGCACCGGATCCTGACCGATGAGGTGGAGCAGCGGAGCGGCGGCGTCGAACAGCTCCTGGCGGCGGCCGAGGGTGACGGCGAGGTCGATCCGGAACCCGTCGACGTGGTACCGGGTGACCCAGTGGCGCAGGCTGTCGGCTATGGCCCGCTGCACCGCGGGGTGGTCGGTGTTGACCGTGTTACCGGTGCCGGTGAAGTTCAGGTAGCGGCGCCGGTCGTGCACGTCGAGCCGGTAGTAGGCGGGGTTGTCGAGGCCGCGCAGCGACAGATGGGGGCCGAGTCGATGCGACTCGGCGGTGTGGTTGTACACCACGTCGAGGAACACCTCGAGCCCTGCCTGGTGGAGCCGCTTCACCATCTGCTTGAACTGGACGACGGGGCTGCCCTCGCCGGCGGCGGCATACCCGGCGTGGGGGGCGAACCAGCCGACCGGCTGGTAACCCCACAGGTTGCGCAGGCCGCGGGCCACCAGAGCCTGGTCGTGGACGAAATGGAGCACGGGCATCAGCTCGACCGCGGTCACCCCGAGCCCGGTGAGATGCTCGATCACCGGGTCACAGGCCACACCAAGGTAGGTGCCCCGCCGCGGTGTCGGGACCTGCGGATGGCGTTGGGTGAGGCTCTTGACGTGGGTCTCGTAGATCACCGTGTCCGCCCACCGGTTCCGGGGCGGGCTGTCGTCACCCCAGTCGAAGTCGTGGTCGACCACCACCGACCGGGGCATGAAAGGGGCGCTGTCGGTCGAGTCGATGGCGTCGGGATGCTCCGGCCGGAACCCGAACACGGCCGGGTCCCAGGTGACCTCCCCCTCGATGGCCCCGGCATAGGGGTCGATGAGCAGCTTCGCCGGGTTGCAGCGCAGCCCGCTCGCCGGGTCCCACGGGCCGTCGACCCGCAGCCCGTAGCGGGTCCCGGGGCCGATCCCCACCAGGTAGCCGTGGTGGATCGAGCCGGTGCGGTGCTGGAGCCAGTGGGTGGTCTCGCCGCCGCCCTCGTCGAAGATGCAGACGGCGATGCGGTTGGCGATGTCGGAGTGGACGGCGAAGTTGACCCCGTCCCGGTCCGGCGTCGCCCCCAAGGGCTGGGGCTGCCCGGTGAGCTGGCGGACCGTCACGAGGCGGCGCGGGTGATGTGCACGGTCCCGGTGAACAGCCCGCACACCCTGCCGTCCGACCGGGTGAGCGTCACCTGGTAGGTGGCGAAGGTGCGGCCCCTGGTGACCTCGGCGGCGACGGCGGTGAGGGTGTCGCCTATGGCCGCCCCGGCGGTGAGGGCGAGATGGGTGCCGATGGCCACCGCCCGGTCACCGTGGGCGTTGGAGGCGAGGCTGAAGGCGGAGTCGGCCAGGGAGAACATCGCTCCGCCGTGGGTGATCTCGTGGAAGTTGAGGAGATCGCCGGTGATCGCCATCTCCATCGTGACCGGGTCGGTGGAGACGAGCCGCATCCCCAGCAGGTCGGTGTACCGGTCCCGCTCGAACATGGCGACGATGCGGTCCGCCCTGGAGGTCACTGTTTCAGGGATTCCGTAGCGTTCGCACCAGCCTCCACGTGGCGGGGAGCACGGTGCCGGCGACCACCACCTTGACCAGGTCGCCGACGATGAAGGGCACCGAACCCAGCTCGATCGCCTCGGTGCCGCTCACCCCCAGCGTGTGCGCCAGCCACGGCACCCCGAAGAGGTGGATGGTCACCGATCCGAGCAGGAACAACGGGATGGCGGTGGCCATCGCCCGGTCCTGCCTCCGCTCGGCGAGCCGGCCCATCACCCAGGCGGCGACGACGAAGCCGACCAGATAGCCGCCGGTGGCGCCCCGCACCACCTCGATCCCGGACGATCCCTCGGCGTAGAAGGGGAGGCCGATCGCACCGAGCGCCACGTACAGCGCCATGCTCGCCGCCCCCAGATTGGACCCGAGGGCGACGCCCGCCAGGAGCACGACGAACGTCTGGCCGGTGATGGGCACCGGGGTGTACGGCAGGGGGATCACCAGCTGGGCGGCCCCGGCGGTGAGCAGGGCAAAACCGATCACCAGGGCGATGCTCACCACCTTGGATCGGGGGAGAACGGCCGCCGTGATCACCGGCGAGGGGACCGTGATCTGCACCATGGCTGCCTTTCGTCGTTGGGGACTGCGGCGGGAGTGTACCGAGCGCACCCACCCGATTATCGACGGCTGGCTTGTAACATCTGCACCCATGGACCCGACCCCTGTCGCCCAGGCGACTCCGCTCGTCCCCGGCGGCCCCAACGATCCGCTCGATGGCGGTGCCATGGACGATGAAGGGCTGGACGCGGTCGGCGTCGACCACGTCGTGCGCCGCAGGCGCCGGGTCTGGCCGTGGGTGCTGGCCGGGTTCCTACTCCTCGTCGGCGTGGCCGCCGCCATCTCGTGGCCGATCAAGGTGCCGTACTACGCCCTGTCTCCCGGCCCGGTCGAGGACACCTCCGACTATGTCAGTGTCGGCGAGCCGACGGGTGAGCCGTCCGAGGGCGAGTTGCTGTTCCTCACCGTGTCGGTGCGGGAGACCAACCTGCTCGGGTACATCGGGGCTATGCTGGCCGAGGAGGTCGATCTCGCTCCCCGGGAGAACATCCGGCCCGTCGGGGTGTCGCAGGAGCAGCTCCGCCAGCAGAACCTCGACCTGATGGAGACCTCGAAGGACTACGCCATCTTCGTGGCGCTCGATCGCCTCGGCTATGACCCGGAGCTGGTCGGCAGCGGAGCGTTGGTGGCCCAGGTGGTGGAGGGATCGGCCGCAGACGGAACCCTCGAACTGGGCGACGTGGTGGTGGCGGTCGACGGGCAGCCGGTTCAGTTCAACAGCGACGCCACCACCATGGTTGCCGGCCACGCTCCCGGCGACACCATCGAGATCACGGTGGAGCGTACCGTCGGCGAGGGCGAGACCGAGGCCGAGGACGAGGTGGAGACCCTCACCTTCCCCATCACCCTCACCCCGTTCCGATTCCTCCATGAGGACGGGGGTGTCGAGGAGGATCCGGAGCGGGGAATGGTCGGGATCCTGCTCACCAACGACGAGGTGTCGGTCGACTTCCCCATCGCGGTGACCATCGACTCGCAGAACATCGGAGGGCCCTCCGCCGGCATGATGTTCAGCCTCGAGGTGTACGACCAGCTATCCGACGGCGACCTCACCGCCGGGCACCGCATCGCCGGCACCGGCACCATCGACATCAACGGTGATGTGGGGGGGATCGGTGCGGTCAGGCAGAAGGTGTTCGGGGCGATCGCGGTCGGCGCCGACTACGTGCTGGTCCCCGCCAGCAACTACGAGATAGCCGCCGATGCGGCTGGCGACGACATCGAGGTGGTGCGTATCGAGACGATCGACGACGCCCTCGCCTTCCTGGAAACCCTGACCCCAGCCACCTGACCCCGTACCCCACCCCTGCTCGCCTCCTATGCGTTCAGGCGGTAGCCCATGCCGCGGACGGTTTCGATCAGGTTCTTGCCCAGCTTCTTGCGCAGGTAGCCGATGTAGACATCGACGATGTTGCTCCCCGGGTCGAAGTCGTAGCCCCACACGTGGGAGAGCAACTGTTCGCGCGACAGCACCTGCCCGGGGTGGCGCATCATCGTCTCGGCGAGGGTGAACTCGCGGGCGGACAGATCGATCTCACGGCCGCCGGTTGTGGCCTTCCTGGTCCTGAGGTCGAGCGAGACGTCTCCCACCTCGAGCACGGTGACCTCGGAAGTGCCCTGGTCGCGCAGCCGGGCCCGGATCCGGGCCAGCAGCTCCTGGAACCGGAACGGCTTGGTGACGTAGTCGTCGGCGCCACCCTCGAGCCCGTGGACGGTGTCGCTGACACCCTTGCGGGCGGTGAGCATGATCACCGGCATCCGCTCGCCGCGCCTCCTGATCTCGGCGAGCACGCCGTGGCCGTCGAGACCGGGCAGCCCGATGTCGAGGATGAGCAGGTCGAAATCGCGGTCACGGGCGGCGTTGGCCGCGACCGGCCCGTTCTCGATGACAAGGGTGGTGAACCCTTGGGCCCGCAGCCCCTTCTCGAGGAATGAGGCGATGCCGGGCTCGTCCTCGGCGATGAGGATCCGGTTCACGATGCCTCCTGGGTGGGATGGCTGTTGGCGGGGAACGAGATGGTGAACACCGTGCCCTTTCCCGGCGCCGAATCGACGGCGACGCCGCCACCGTGGGCTTCGGCGATGGCCTTGACGATGGCGAGGCCGAGACCGGCGCCCCCGGTGGTGCGACGGCCCATCTCGCCACGGGCGAAACGGTCGAAGAGCCTGCCCTGCTCCGCGAGGGGGATGCCGGGACCCTCGTCCGCCACCCACAGACGGGCCCAGCCATGCTCGATCCTGGCACCGATCGAGGCGGTGGCGGTGGGAGGTACGTGCTCGACGGCGTTGCGCATCAGGTTCATCATCGCTTGCGTGAGCCGGTGCCGGTCGGCATGGATCATGGTGTCCGGCGCCTCCTCGACCACCCAATGGCGGGGACTGAGCACCTCGGTCTTGAGGTGGAGGTCGCGGATGAAGTCGCCGAGGTTGATCGGACCTGGCCGGAGGAAGCCCTCCTGCTCGGCCTTGGCCAGGTCGAGAAGGTCGTCGACGATCCGAGTCATCCGGTCGAGCTCGTCGGTGACCAGCTCGATCGTCTCCTCCCGTTCCCGGGGGTCGTCTCCCATCAGCTCCAGGTGGCCCCGGATGATCGTGATCGGGGTGCGCAGCTCGTGGCCGGCGTCGTCGACGAACCGGCGCTGGGAGACGAATCCGGCCTCGAGCCGGTCGAGCATCGAGTTGAACGTCCTGCCCAGGTCGGTGATCTCGTCGTCGCCTTCGACCGGGATGCGTTCGGTCAGGTCGGTGTCGCTGATCGCCTGGGCGGTCGACCGCAGGGTGCGCAGCGGCTTGAGGATGGTCCCCGCCGCAAACCAGGCGATGACCGACGCCAGCAGGAAGATCGACCCGGCAACGAGGGCGCCGATCCGCACCGCATCGTCGACCTCGGCCATCCGGTCCGCCTTGAGGATGGCGACGAGGAACACGCCCTCGACAGTGTCGCCCGAGGTTATCGGGACCGCCAGGTAGCGGAGCGGACCCAGCGTCGTCTCGACATCTCGTCGCACCGGTTCGGTGATGTCGAGCCACTCGCCCATGATCGGCGTGGCCGCCAACGTGGCACCGAGGGCGTCCGCCTTGTACGGCTCGCCGGCGACGAAGGTCACCACCGCCTCGTCCTCGAAGGCGACGTTGCGGTCGAGGAAGGTGTCGAACAGGGAGGCTACATCGGTGCCGAAGGGCTCACCGGTCTCAGGGTCGAGCCCGGCGGCAAGCTGGGAGAACTCGCCCAGCTCCTGGTCGAGGGCGTCGTCGATGGCGGCGTCCTGGCGGTCTAGGAGAAACGCCCGCTGCACGAGGAAGGCGCCCACGAGGGCGACCGCCAGGAGGGACACGTACCAGCCGAGGATGCGCACCCGTGCGGTGGCGGTGCGGCGCACCGCCCGCTCGGGGCCGGTGGCGGCTGCGGTGGCCTTCTCGGTCTCGACGGTGGTTGCCATGTAAGGGGCAGGGTAAGGCCGAGCGACCAACCACACACCGTACCCGCCGCGGGGAGGGTGGAGGCCTCCCCGGAGGGTGGGTGCGTGGTGGTGGGTTGGTCCGTTCAGTCGTCCGAATCGTCGCCGGGCGAGGAGTCGTCCGGCGAGTCGTCGCCCCCGCCACCGGGTGCCCGGCGGGAATCGTCCGGCGAGTCGTCGTCGCCGCCACCGGGTGCAGGGCTGGAGTCGTCGGGCGAGTCGTCGTCGCCGCCACCCGGTGCCGGCGACGGTTCGGGGCTGTCGTCGGGCGAGTCGTCGTCGTCACCGCCACCCGTGGTGGGGACACTGTCATCGGGCGAGTCGTCGTCGTCACCACCCGTTCCGACCGGGGTGCTGTCGTCGGGCGAGTCGTCGTCATCGGTCACAGTGTCCCCGCCGTTGTCGTCGAACGGGGAGTCCAGGTCGTCGTCCAGATCCGCCAGGTTGATG
>JBPCMS010000079.1:0-15563 GCA_051002015.1 Acidimicrobiia bacterium | reverse complement strand
ACGACCTCGCCGTGGGGGCGACCACGGCACGCTCCACCAGCTGGCTGCGCCGCTCCGTCCTGCGCCACGTCCTGGCCATGGGGCCGCGCCGGGCCGAACGCTTCTCCGCCGGAGACGTGGTGAGCCGCCTGGTCGGCAACGCCGCCGACTCGGGTGACGTGGCCCGGGACCTGGTGCGAGCCGTGGCCAACCTCGTCCCTGGCATCGGCGGCGCCGTCGCCCTGGCCCTCATCGACCCCTGGCTGTGCCTGACCTTCCTGGCCGGCCTCCCCGTCCTGGCGGTGTTGCTGCGCACCTTCGCCCGGGATGCCTCCGATGCGGCCGACCGCTACCTGGAGGTTCAGGGCACCATCGCGGGGCGCCTGGTCGACGCCCTGTCCGGAGCCCGCACGATCGCAGCCGCCGGCACGGTGGACCGGGAGGTGGGCCGGGTCCTCGCCCCGGTGCCCGAGCTGCACCGCCACGGCATGGGGATGTGGCGGGCGCAGACCAAGATGGCCGCCCAGGACGCCCTGGTCGTGCCTCTCATGGAGATACTCGTGTTGGCAGTGGCCGGGGCCCAGCTCGTGCGGGGTCGCCTCACCCCGGGGGAGATGCTCGCCGCCGGCCAGTACGTGGTGCTGGCCACGACGGTCGGCTCGGCTGTGGATGTCGTCGCTCGGCTGGCCCGGGCACGAGCCGGCGCCGGGCGCGCCGCCGAGGTCCTGGGCCAACCCCCGATGCCCTACGGCACCGCCCGACTCCCGGCCGGATCGGGCCAGATCGAGTTCCGCGCGGTCACGGTGCAGGCGGGGGGCGCTCCGGTGCTGGACGGCCTCGACCTGGTCGTGCCTGGCGGCGCCCTGGTCGCCGTGGTGGGACCGAGCGGCGCCGGCAAGTCGCTGCTGGCCGCCCTGGCCGGGCGCCTGATCGACCCGGACCAAGGTGAGGTGCGCCTCGACGGCATGGCCCTGCCCCTGGTGGACCGCCACCAGCTGCGGCAAGAGGTCACCTACGGCTTCGAGCGCCCGACGCTGATCGGCGACACCCTCGCCGACGTGATCGCCTTCGGGGCCCACACACCGGCGCCGGAGGAGGTGGTGGCGGCGGCTCGTTCCGCCGAGGCCGACGCCTTCATCCGTCGCATGCCCGACGGTTACCGGACCCGCCTGACCGACGCCCCCATGTCCGGCGGCGAGGTCCAGCGGCTGGGCCTGGCCCGAGCCTTCGCCCACGCCGGCCGCGTCGTGATACTCGACGACGTGGCGGCCAGCTTGGATACGGTGACTGAGCACCACGTGCGCCGGGTGCTCACCGGCGAGCTGGGCGATCGCACGCGCCTGGTAGTGGCCCACCGGGCATCCACGGCCGCCCGCGCCGATGTGGTGGTGTGGCTCGATTCGGGGCGGATCCGCGGCGTCGGCCCCCACCACGAGCTGCGGAGCGACCCCGACTACCGCGCCCTGTTCGACCCGGCGTACCAGGCCGGGGTGGTCGGGAGCGAGCCGTGACCCCCGCCCACCGTCGCCGGGCGGTGCGCCGGCTTCTGCTCTCGTCACTCCGCGGCCGTGGCCGCCAGCTGCGCGGGCTGGCCGGCTGGTCCGTCGTCGAAGCGTTGCCCGCCTACCTCTCCGGGCGCCTGGTGGCCCAGGCATTGGACGACGGTTTCCTCGCCGGACGATCGGGGACCGGGGTGGCCTGGTTGGGGCTCCTCGGCGTCAGCTTGGCGGTGGGTGCCTGGGGGACCCGCCAGACGTATCAGCGACTGGCGGGTCTGGTCGAGCCCTTCCGCGACGAGCTGGTCACCCTGGCCGTGACCGGCGCCCTCCGCCGCTCCACCGTCCCCGGCGCACCCACCGCCACCGCCGGGGTGGCCCGCGTGACCCACCACGTGGAGATCGTCAGGGAGGCGTACGCCGGCGCCCTGATGGTCGTGCAGGGCTTCCTCGTCACCGCCGTCAGCGCCCTGCTGGGGCTACTCACCCTGGTCCCCGCTGCCCTGGTGCTGGTCCTGCCGCCCCTCCTCGTCGCCCTGACGATGTTCGTGGGCGCGCTCACCCAGATGGCTGCACGGCAGCGGGCGTCCATCCTCGCCGGAGAGCGCATCGCCGAGGCGGCGACCATCGTCGTGGGTGGCCTTCGCGACGTGGTGGCCTGCGGTGCCGAGGAGACGGCCTACTCGGCAGTCGGGGCCCACATCGAGGACCAGGCTCGGGCCACGACGGATCTGGCCCGGTTCACCGCGGTGCGGACCGTGGCCATCGCCATCGGCGGCTTGCTGCCCCTCTTCCTGCTCCTGGTGGCCGCCCCGCGGCTCCTCGACAACGGCGCCACGACCGGGGCCGTGCTGGGCGCCCTCACGTACGTGCTGCGCGGGGTGTACCCGGCTCTGCAGATTCTGGTCAGTGAGCTGGGTGATACCGGGCTGTGGCTCTTTGTGACCCTCGGTCGAATCGTCGAGGCCATCGAGGAACCCGAACAACATCGACCCTCCGAGGCCGGAGCACCGCCGGATGATCTCGTCCCTCCGCCCGAGACCCTCGCACTCAACGGGCACCACGGGCGCCACGACGTGCGGCTGCGGGGCGTGACCTTTCGCTACGGGCCCTGGGCCGAGCCGGTGATCCGCGACCTCGACCTGGTCATCCCCACCGGTGACCACCTGGTGGTCGTGGGCCCCAGCGGCGTGGGCAAGTCCACGCTGGTCGGGCTGATCGCCGGCCTGCTCAGACCCGAGACGGGGGATGTGAGCATCGGCGGCGTCGCCGTCGACGACGCCGATCGGCCGGCTCGGGCCCGCCGCCGGGTGCTCATCCCCCAGGAGGCGTACGTCTTCGCCGGCACGCTGGGCGAGAACCTCACCTACCTGCGAGATGATGCCGCGCCCTCCGAGGTCGACGACGCGATCGACCTCCTCGGTGCCCGTGCGCTGGTGGAACGTCTCGGGGGTCCCCAGGCGATCCTGCACCCCTCATCGCTGTCGGCGGGCGAGCGCCAGCTCATCACCCTGGTGCGCGCCTACCTTTCGCCGGCCCGCCTCGTCGTGCTCGACGAGGCGACCTGCCACCTGGACCCGGCCGCCGAGGTGAGGGTCGAGCGGGCGTTCGCCCGCCGCCCGGGCACCTTGCTGGTCGTCGCCCACCGGATCAGTTCGGCCCTGCGTGCCCGTCGGGTCCTCGTGCTCGACGGCACGGAGACGCACCTCGGATCCCACGAGGAGCTGCTGGCCTCATCCACCCTTTACCGGGACCTGGTGGGCCACTGGGTGTGAAGCCGCCGAACCTAAGGTTCTCCGTACCCGTGGCGAGTACCAATCCGCTGAAGTTCGGGGACGCCGGCCTCCATGTGGCCACCATCGTGTCGAACTCGCTCACCTCTCCTCCTTGGATCCCGGATCGGGTGTGCGAGCCACGACCTCGCCGTGGATGACCCCGCACCAGCCCTCCGGCCGCTCGCTCCAACGGAGGAAGGCGGCGGCGTACTCGTCGAGCGATGACGGCTCGGCAACGCCCAGCTCGACGGCGCGGCCGGCGAACGGATCGGAGACCACTCGTCCCGCCCATAGCTCGCCCCACCAGCGGCGGCGATCGGGGTCGGCGAAGCTCCACGACGACGTGGTGGAGACCGGGTCGACGAAACCGGCGGCGAGCACCCACTCCAGCAGCCGCCGCCCGGCATCCGGCTCCCCACCATTGGCGCGATGGACCGTCAGGTAGGCGTGGTGCCAGCGGTCGAGCGTCTCATCGGCGGGATGCCACAGCAGCGAGCCAAAGTCGGCGTCGCGCACCGCCACCAGCCCGCCCGGTCGCAGCACCCGCCGGACATCGGACAGCGCCCCCACCGGGTCGCCGAGGTGCTGGAGGAGCTGGTGGGCGTGGACCGCGTCGAACGACGCCGCCGGGAAGGGCAGGTCGTACACGTTGGCCACCTGAAAATCGATCTCGATGCCGGCGGCAAGGGCGTGGGCGCGGGCCCGGTCGAGCACTTTCGCTGAGCTGTCGATCCCGACGGTCCGGCCGGGGGCGACCAGCCGAGCCAGCCCGACGGTGACGCTGCCCGGCCCGCATCCCAGGTCGAGCAGGTCGTCCCCGCGGTGGAGATGCGGGACCATGTAGGCGGCCGAGTCCTCGACGGTGCGGGTGGCGTGCGCCGCCACCACGATGTCGGGATGTCCGTGGGTGTAGGTGTCCGGGCGGGTCATCGAACCTGCGTCCGGGTGGTGGTCTCCTCGGCGATGGCGGCGAGGTGGGCCCTGAAGTCGAAGTCGGGTCGCAGCGCCCAGCGGAAGGCGAGGCCGTTGAGCGTCGCCAGCAGCACCTCGGCCCGCATCACGGCACCTTGGTCGGGGGTGGCGCTTCCGGAGAGGGCGGCAGCGAACCGGTGGACCCGCCGCTCGTGGTGGCGGAGGAACCGGGCCGCCATGCCGTTGCTGCTCAGCCCCCCGTGCACCGCGATCTGCAGGTAGATGCGGGCCACGATGGGCTGCTCGGTGATGAACCGGGCGTAGGCCTCGACCAGCTCGTCGATGGTGTCCGGTCCCTCGTCCTCGGGATGGGGGTCGACGGCGGTCATCGCCTGGCGCACCACCCGGAGCACCGCCTCGTCCTTGGAGCCGAACAGGTTGTAGAAGCTGCCCGCCTTGACCCCCGCCCGGTCACAGATCGCCTTGAGCGTGGTGCCCTCCAGGCCCACCTCGGCGAGCAGCTCGCCGGTGGCCTCGATGATCCGTGCCTCGGTGCGGATGCCCGGCTGGTATCTGGCCATGCGTCCTCCCTGTCGGCTCACGGTAGCGGATCGTGCTCCCGCGCCGATGGTGAAGTTTGATCAATTGCTCAAAATGCGGGGTAGCATCGGTTACCGAACCAGAAGGGGGCACGGAGATGGGCCACTACAAGAGCAACCTGAGGGACATCGTCTTCAACCTCTTCGAGGTCAACGACGTGGCCGGGCTTCTGGGCAAGCCCCCATTCGAGGACTTCGACCCCGCCACCGTCCACGACATCCTGACCGAGGTGGAGCGGCTCGCCACCGAGGACATGGCGGCCAGCTTCGTCGAGACCGACCGCAACGCCCCCCACCTGGTCGACGGCACCGTGACGCTCCCCGAAGGGCTGAAGCGGTCGCTCGACGCCTTCTACGACGGTGGGTGGGACATGCTGGCGGTACCCAAGGAGCTGGGCGGTCTGGGCGCTCCCAGCCAGGTTCGCTGGGCTGGTCAGGAGATGATCGTCGGGGCGAACCCGACGGCGTTCTTCTACATCACCGGGGGACTGATGGCGGTGGTGATCGGCCGGGTGGGCACCCCCGAGCAGGTCGAGCATTGGGCGAGGCGGATGCTGGAGCGGCGCTGGGGTGGGACCATGGTGCTCACCGAGCCCGATGCCGGCTCCGACGTCGGCTCGGGGACCACCAGGGCAGTCGTCGTCGACGAGGCCAACGGCGTTTACCACCTCCAGGGGGTCAAGCGTTTCATCACCTCGGGCGCCAGCGACTACCACGAGAACATCGTCCATCTGGTGCTCGCCCGCCGGGAGGGGGGCGAGCCCGGGACCAAGGGACTGTCGATGTTCATCGTCCCCGACTTCCTGGTCGACGATGACGGGTCGCGAGGCGAGCGTAACGGGATCGCCGTCACTCACATCGAGGACAAGATGGGGATCCGGTCGTCCACCACCTGCGAGCTGACCCTTGGCGCCGACCGAGCATGCGTCGGCTATCTGGTCGGTGGCGTTCACGACGGCATCCGCCAGATGTTCCACGTCATCGAGGACGCCAGGATGCTGATCGGAGCCAAGTCGATGTCGACCCTGTCGACCGGCTACCTCAACGCCCTGGAGTACGCCAAGGTGCGGGTCCAGTCCGCCGACCTCACCCGCAGCACCGACAAGACGGCGCCCCGGGTCGAGATCATCCGCCACCCCGATGTCCGCCGGATGCTGATGACGCAGAAGGCGCATGCCGAGGGGATGCGGGCCCTGCTCTACCACACCGCCTGGGCGCTGGACCGGGCCAAGGTCGATCCCGGAGACGACCACTGGGAGCGGCTGGCCGATCTGCTGCTGCCGATGCTCAAGGGCTATTCGTCGGAGAAGGCGTACGAGCTGCTGGGCCAGGCGCTCCAGGTGTTCGGTGGTTCCGGCTACACCCGCGACTACCCCATGGAGCAGTACATCCGCGACGTCAAGATCGACTCGCTGTACGAGGGCACCACCGGGATCCAGGCGCTCGACCTGTTCTTCCGCAAGATCGTCCGCGACCAGGGGCGCACCCTGGCCAAGCTAGGGGAGGAGATCCTCGAGCTGGTCAAGGGCGGGGTCGAAGAGCTGGAGGACGAACGGTTCCTACTCGGCAAGGCGCTCGACGACGTCCAAATGCAGGTGGGGGCGATGGTGGGCCACGCCATGGCCTCGACCGGCGAGCCGACCGAGATCTACCGCACCGGGCTCCACACCAACTCACTGTTGGAGAGCCTGTCCGAGGTGACCATCGCCTGGCTGCTGCTTCGCCATGCCGAGATCGCCCTGGCCGCCCTGCCGGCGGCGAGCGACGCCGACCGGGCCTTCTACCAGGGCAAGATCGCCTCGGCCCGATTCTTCGCCCGCAACGTACTCCCCAAGTCGGCGCTGCGTCGCCAGGCGGCCGAGACCGAGGACGGCGCCCTGATGACCCTGCCCGACGCCGCCTTCTGATCACGGCGTCCGGCTGCGATCGGGTGCCCGGGAGCTGAGGCGTTTCTTAGGACCGGAACGCGTCGCCGATGACGCGTTTAGCTCCTAAGAAAATCGTCCACGCCCTCCGGACGCTCAGGCGAACAGCGGGTTGCGGACCTTCAGCGGGAAGCGACTGAAATCGCGGTCGGCCGACCACAGCTCCCTGACCCCGCCGGCCTGGCAGATGGCGGCGATCCTGGCGTCGTGTACCTGGGCGCCGGCAGTCCAGGCCCCGGCGATCAACCCGGAGAGAACCGCCCAGTGGTCGGCGCTCTCCTTGAGCAGGACCAGCGACGGCGACTCCAACCAGGCGGCGACCTGGGCGAGGGCGCCCTCGATCGGTGTGGGCGGGTCGTAGATACGCGGGTGGGTGGCCACGGCGAGAAACTCGTGCAGACACGGCCACGGGATGGCCCAGGCTGCCCGTCCCTGAGCCAGGTTCCGCATCACCACCGCCGCTGGATCGTGGAACTGCGAGTCGCGCCGGTGGGCATACACCAGGATGTTGGTGTCGACCGCGATCATCCGCCGCGGGCCTCGTAGATCAGCTCCCGGATCCTCGACCAATCGCCCTCGGACGCCCCGGGTTGGGTGCCGCGGCCGTCGAACGAGGCGTCGGCGAGCACGTAACCCGACCGGGTGCGGCGTTCGAGCTGATGGCGCAGCCCGGCCTCCACCAGCGCCCGGAGTGTCGACCCCTCCTCGGCGGCGAGTTGCTTGGCCCGCTGCAGCAACTCGTCGGTGATCTCGATGGTCGTTTTCATATGGTGGACTGTATCAGACCAACCGTATGTATGGGTGACGGGTCCATGACGAGCGCCCGATTGCCGATCGGCCTTTCCTTGGACCGGGCCGCCCCTCCGGTCTGGCGGCGGGGCGGCGGCCGGTTCTCAGGACACGGCCTGGTCGTGCCCCAGCCCGGGAACCATGCCGGCGGCGGCGGCCCCCCGCACCACCAGGACCGGAACCCAGGCACGTTCGATCACCGCCTCGCGCAGGGCGGGAAGGACCCCTTCGAGCATCCCGGGTGGCGCCACCACCATCAGCGAGGTGCCGCCGACGGCCTGGAGGGCCGCCGCCACCGTCGGCTCCCTGAGCACCACCTCCTCGACATCGACACCGAGCGGGGGGACCTCCACCGGGACCGGGGAGATCACCCGCAGCGTCTCCCCGGTGCCTCGGGCGATGGCGGCGGCGAAATGCAGTGGGGCGGTGTCCGGACCCTCCCCGCGGAACCAGACCCCCACCGGCGCCGTCACCGCGTACCGCTGGGCGTCCATGCCAACCAGCACCGCCACGTCACACGGCGCCTCGCGCAGAAGCTGGCCGGCGACGCCCCCGAGGGGGCGGAACCCCAGGTAGGCCTCGTGCGAGCCGATCAGCAGTGTCCCGACCTCGTGCTGCGCCGCCAGCCGCCACAGCTCCTCGGACCGATCGGTCCCGACCACGGCGACCACCTCGGCGGTCAGCCCGGCGTCCGCCAGATCGTCACGCGCCGGGGTCAGGGCCATCGCCGCCTGGACGGCGCGGTCGTCGAGGTCGGTGAGGTTGGCCCGCACCTGCTCGTGCCCCGGAGGCGGTACCACGGTGGCGAGCAGCACCTCGGGGGCGGCACCGTTGCCCTGCCGCATCCAGGTGGCGAGACGGAGCAGCGGCTGGGCGGTGACCGGATCGGTGATCCCCACCATCACCTTCGCCAGCCCGGTGGTGGCGGCGTGCAGGGGCTGGGTGGCCGCCGCGGTCCGCCGGCCTTCGGTGTCGTCGCCCAGACCAGCGGGTGTCTGGGCGGCGGCGAGATCGGCGTCGACCTGGGCCCGGGGGTACAGCTTGGCGAGCAGCGGCGTCGTCATGAACGTGGTGACCAGCGCCATCAGCACCATGATTGTGAACAGGGCGGGGGAGATGACTCCAAGGCTGCGTCCAATGGTCAGGATCACGATCTCGGTGATGCCCCTCGTGTTCATCAGCACCCCGATGACGGTGGACGACCGCAGCGACTCCCCGGCCGCCATCCCGATCAACGAACCGCCCATCTTGCCGGCGATGGCGACGGCCACTACCAGAGCGGCCATCAGCCACATCTCCCCACCGGATACCAGCCCGACCTGGGTTGACAGCCCCACCGTGGCGAAGAACACCGGGAGCAGGAAGAGCACGGTCATGTCCTCGAGCCGCTCGCTGATCTGGGTGGCGATGGTGCGGGACCGGGGCAGGATCGCCCCGAAGATGAACGCCCCGAAGATAGCGTGGATGCCGATGGCCTCGGTGGCCAATGCCGACAGCAGCAGCCCAACGATCAGCATGGACATCACCGCCGGACCCAACCGGCCGCGGTGCTCGTGGACGGACAACACCCGGGCGACGAGGGGGCGGATCAGGATGAGCATCCCGGTCACGAAGAGCAGGGCCAGGGTCACGGTGATCACCGCGTCGAAGGCCCCGGTCGAGTTCACGATGGCCACCACCACGGCCAGGATGCACCAGGCGGTGACGTCATCGACGGCGGCGCAGGTGATCGCCAGCGCCCCGATCCGGGTCCTGTGCAGCCCGGTGTCGGTGAGGATGCGGGCCAGCACCGGGAAGGCGGTGATCGCCATCGACGCCCCCATGAACAGGGCGAACCCGGTGAAGTTGCCGCTGCCGACCAGCGGGTAGAGGAGGAGCGCCACCGCCAGACCGAGGGTGAACGGGAGCACGATCGAGGAGTGGCTGATGAGCACGGCCGTATGCCCCGAGCCCCGGATCAGGTCGTGGTCGAGCTCGAGCCCTATGAGGAACATGAAGAAGATGAGCCCGAACTGGGCGAAGGTGCCGAGCACGTCCGTCACCGCCGCCGGGAACAGGAACCGGGTCACCTCGGGGAGGAGCAGACCGACCAGGCTGGGACCGAGCAGGATGCCGGCGACGATCTCGCCGATCACCCGGGGTTGGTTGATCCGGCCGAAGAGCCAGCCCAGGATCCGGGAGGCGACGATCACCACTGCCACCGCCAGGAGGAGCCTGGCCAGCAGCTCACCGCCCTCGAGATCGCTGCCCGCCTCCAGCCCGGGCGGCGGCTCGTCCTCGGCGGTCACCGTCGCCTCCAGCCGGCTGCCATCGACCACCACCGCCCCGGCGATGGCGCCGTCGTCGGTGACGACGGCGTGGAAGGTCGCCGGCCGCCCCTCCATGGTCCCGTCGGGGGCGCATGTCCCGCCCATGGCGACGGCGCCGGTGAGGCGGTCGAGACGTCCGCCGACGATCCGCTCCCCGATGTCCTCGTCGCCCGATCCGTGGCTGCCGGGGACATGCAGGTCCAGGAACACCCCGGACTGCACCGTGGCGACCCTGGTGCCGAGACAGGCCGTCGCCGGTCCGGTGACCGTCCCCACGGAGGCGGCCTGAGGTGCGGCGACGATCCGGTTGCCGGCGGGCAGGATGGCGACCAGGCCGATGGTGAGCACGGTGGCGATACCGCCGTAGGTGAGCAGGATCGCCATCCGGCGGCTGGTCGACCTCATGGCGAGACGGTCCGAGAACCGACGCGGACGACGAACGGAAGCGGGACCCGGGACGGACGATCCGTCCCGACGGCGGCAGGCGGCAACCCTTGTTCCTTTCCTCGGTCGCCTACGGGGTTAGCTGACGGGCTCGGGCTGGAAAGTCGCCCTACCGGGTCGCGCGACCGGGATTCGCCCCGAGGATCCAATCGGGTCGGGCACGGCGCGCCGCGCGTGATCCGGTGGTTGGGTCCCCCGCCCCGACCCGCGTCGGGTTCGGCGGCATATGTGGCGCCGCAGCGTACACATCCGGGCGAGCAGATGTGACCAAACGGCAGGACGGCGTTGACGACCTTCCGCGCCGCCGGCGATGGAGTCGGGATCGCCGTCGACGAGCAGCCGGGTGACGGTCAGCGTACGAGGTGAGCCGATCCCTGGCCGGCACCAGCGGGTACCCTCGCCCGGTGGGCGCTGTCGTGAAGATGGTCGAGTACCGGACCGGCATCATGCTGCCGCCCCGCCCGGTGCGTGAGAAGTGCCCACGGTGACGACCCCCGAGGCGGTGCCGTTGGCTGCCCCGGTCACGGTCCGGGGACGGCTGCGCACGTTCCTCGACAGCTTCCAGGGTCGGCTGGCGGCGGGCTCGCTGCTCGGCATCGCCCTGCATCTGGTGCTCCAGGCGGTCCTCCCCGACACCCTGCCGTGGTGGGTGGCCTCCCTCCCGCTCATCGCCGTGGTGGTGGTCGGGGGGTTCCCGCTGGTGCTCGACATCACCAGAGACCTGCTGCGGCGGCAGGCGGGGGCCGACCTGCTCGCCGCCGTTTCGATCATTGCCGCGGTGGCGCTGGGGGAGTGGCTGGTGGGAGCGATCATCGTGCTGATGCTCTCCGGCGGCGAGGCGTTGGAGGCGGCGGCCACGTCGCGCGCCTCCGCCACCCTCGACGCCCTGGCCCGGCGCAGCCCAGCGATCGCCCACCGGCTGCGCGGAGCCGACCTGTCGGAGGGGATGGACGACGTCGCCGCCGAGGACATCGCCGTCGGTGATCGCATCGTGGTGCTCCCCCACGAGCTGGTCCCGGTCGATGGCGACGTCGTCGACGGGCGGGGCACGATGGACGAGTCGTACCTGACCGGGGAGCCGTACGTGATGCCGAAGTCGGTCGGCTCCAGGGTGCTGTCCGGGGCGGTCAACGGTGAGGTGGCGTTGACCATCGCCGCCACCGCCCGCGCCGAGGACTCCCGGTACGCCCAGATCGTCGGGGTCCTCAAGGAGGCCGAGGAGCGGCGGCCGCCGATGCGCCGGCTCGCCGACCGTCTCGGCGGCTGGTACACCGCGCTCGCCCTCGGGCTCGGTGTCCTGGGGTGGTTGGTGAGCGGCGATCCCCGCCGCTTCCTCGCCGTGGTGGTGGTGGCCACCCCCTGCCCGCTTCTGATCGCGGTCCCGGTGGCGATCATCGGCGCCATATCGTTGGCCGCCAAGCGAGCGATCATCATCAAGAACCCGGCGATGCTGGAGCAGTTGAGCCGGGTGCGCACCGTCATGTTCGACAAGACCGGCACCCTCACCTACGGGCGCCCCGTCGTCACCGAGGTGGTGGCCGCCCCCGGCGTCGAGCCCGACACCGTGATCCAGGCGGCGGCGGCGGTGGAGGTCTACTCCCGCCATCCGCTCGCCTCCGCCATCGTCGAGGAGGCCAGGCGCCGCCACCTGGATCTCCTGCCGGTAACCGACTTGTCGGAACGGCCCGGCACCGGGTTGATCGGTCGGGTGGATGGCCGCACCGTCCACATCACCAACCGGGAGGGGGCTGTCGCCGAGGACCCCTCGTGCGCTGCGGCGATACCGGACGCCGTCGCCGGGATGGAGGCGGTGGTGCTGCTCGACGGCCGGTATGCGGCGACGGCGCGCTTCCGCGACCAGCCCCGGGGCGACGCCGCCGACTTCGTCGCCCACCTGCCCCATCATCACGGGGTGGCCCACACCATGGTCATCTCGGGCGACCGGGAGAGCGAGGTGCGGCACCTGGCCGCCCTGGTGGGGATCGAGGATGTGCATGCCGGCATCAGCCCCGAGGGCAAGCTCGACATCGTCCGCCGCGCCACGGAACAGGCGCCGACCCTGTTCCTCGGCGACGGTATCAACGACGCCCCGGCCATGGCCGCCGCCACCGTCGGGGTGGCGTTCGGGGCCAACAGCGACGTGACCTCCGAAGCGGCGGACGCCGTCGTCCTCGACTCGTCGCTGGAGCGGCTCGACGACCTGCTCCACATCGGTCGCCGGATGCGCCGCATCGCCCTGCAGAGTGCCGTGGGCGGCATCGCCCTGTCGACGGTCGGCATGGGGCTGGCGGTGGTCGGACTCCTCACCCCCATCGCCGGCGCCATCACCCAGGAGGTCATCGACCTCGCCGCCATCGTCAACGCCGCCCGGGTGGCGCTGGTGCGGGGGCCGCTCGCCGACTTCCACGGGTTCACCGAAACCGAGCGCTGATTCGAGCGTGATGCCCAATGCTCCGACCCGTCGAGCCGCACGGCGACCGGTCAGGACCACAGCTCGAACGGCTCGACGATCTCGTCGCCAGCGAGGAACGCCGGAAGCAACGTGGGCAGCCGGCCCGGGTAGAACCGCTCACCGCTGCCGGTGATCTCGGCGACCGTCCACCACCGGAACCCGACATAGTCCTCGTCCTCGAAGTCGACCCGTTGCGACCCATCCACAGCCGGCCCGGGGTCGGGCAAGTTGACCGCCACCACCGCCTCGTGTTGCAGTCGTCGTGCACCCCGGTACCGGAACGACGCGTCACGTCGCCAGGTCGGCTGCCCGATCCGGTCGGGGCTGAGGACGATGCCCGTTTCCTCGCGCAGCTCTCTGACGGCGGTGTCGGCATACGTCTCGCCAGGTTCGACACCGCCGCCCGGCAGTTCCCACCATGTGCCCAACTCGGGATACGTCGGGTCATGGGTGTGGAAGAGGAGCACGCGGCCATGTGCGTCGAGAACCACCGCGCGGACGACTGTGCGTTCGACGATCGGAAGGTCGCCGGGCAGCTCGATCATCGAAGCAACGGGCTCTGCGGGGGTAGAGGTCGTACAGGAGACGGGGGTTGCTGCACGCATTGGAGGATACGTCGAGCGGGGCTGTCAGCTAGGTTGACTCGTCACCGGCCCATCGACCAGCCACTGGGCGGGGAGGACGTCGTGAAGGTTCCGCTGACCATCCGTGACCATCTCGACCACGCCGCGGTGGCGTATCCCGACCGGATCGGGATCATCGACGAGCCGGACCAACCCGCCCCCTCGATGCGGTCTGTCACCTACGGGAGGATGGCCGAGCTAGCCGCCGCCCAGGGGGCGCGGCTCGATGCGCTCGGGGTCGGCTTCGGTGAGCGGGTGGCGATCGTCTCCCACAACGCCGGGCGGCTGCTCACCGGGTTCTTCGGGGTCGCCGCCCACGGCCGGGTGATCGTCCCCATCAACTTCAGGCTCAACGCCGACGAGGTGCGCTACATCGTCGAGCACTCCGGGGCCTCGGTCCTGCTGGTCGACCCCGAGGTCGATGATGCGCTGGTCGAGGTCACCGCCGCCCACCGGTTCGTGCTCGGGGCGGACGACTCGGAGCTGTTCCTCGAGGGGGTCGAACCGGAGCCCTGGGAGCCGGACGAGGACGCCATCGCCGCCATCAACTACACATCGGGGACCACCGCCCGGCCCAAAGGCGTCGTGCTCACCCACCGCAGCCTCTGGCTCAACGCCACCGTGTTCGGCTGGTCGGCCGGGGTGTCCGATCGGGATGTCTACCTGCACACCCTGCCGATGTTCCACTGCAATGGATGGGGGATGCCGTTCACCACCACGGCGATGGGGGTTCCCCAGGTGGTGCTACGCAGGATCGACGGCGCCGAGATCCTGCGCAGGGTCGACCGGCACCGGGTGACGCTGATGTGCGCCGCTCCGGCGGTGGTGGCCGCCGTCCTCGCCGCCGCCTCCACCTGGGACGGCCCCGTCCCCGGCGCCGGTCGCACCCGTATCGTGGTGGCCGGCGCCCCGCCCCCGACCCGGACCATCGAGCGGGTGGAGACCGAGCTGGGGTGGGAGTTCATCCAGATCTACGGGCTGACCGAGACGGCGCCGCTGCTCACCATGAACCGGGCCCGGGCCGAGTGGGACGCCCTCACCCCGGCGCAGCGGGCCGAGCGGTTGAGCAGGGCCGGGCTGCCCGCCCTCGGCGTCCAGGTGAAGGTCGATGGCGCCGGCGAGGTGCTGGCCCGGTCGAACCACGTCCTCGACGGCTATTGGGCCCAGCCCGAGGCCACCGCCGACGCCATCGTCGACGGCTGGTTCCACACCGGCGACGGCGGATACCTCGACGGCGACGGCTATCTGACCATCTCCGACCGCAAGAAGGACGTGATCATCTCGGGCGGGGAGAACGTGGCGTCGATCGAGGTCGAGGACCGCCTGTTCTCGCATCCCGCCGTGGCCGAGGTGGCGGTGATCGGCGTCCCCCACGAGAAGTGGGGGGAGACGGTGAAGGCGCTGGTGGTGCTCGCCCCCGGGGCATCGGCCGACGAGGCCGAGCTGATCGCCTGGTGCCGGCAGAAGCTGGCCCACTACAAGTGCCCCACCTCGGTGGAGTTCCGCACCGAGCTGGCCCGCACCGCCACCGGCAAGCTGCAGAAGTTCAAGCTGCGCGCCGACTACTGGGAGGGCATGACCCGCCAGATCAACTGAGCCCGAGGAGTCAGCTCAGCCAGTCGGGGGCGAACACCACGAAGGGCCTGTCCGCCTTGATCTGCCGCCACGCTTCCACCGGGTCCCCGCCTGTTTGATCAGCGGCGTAGCGGAGGATCTCGGCGGCGGCGAACGGCGCCGCAAAGGACGTGCCGCTCCACTCGGTGGTCCCGGCGTGGGTCACGTCGACCACACCACCCCGCGCCCCGCCGTAGTCGAACCGGATCGGATCGGGGTAGTCTGCCACCACGTCGACCCCCGGGGCCCAGGCCGTGATCCAGGTGCCGTAGTTGCTGAAGGTAGCGGCGCCAGGTGGCGTGCGGCGGTGATCGTACGCTCCGACGCTCACCACCCGATCGGGGAAATCGACGGCGAAGGCGGCTGGATAGAACTCGGTGGACCGGGAGTCGTTGCCCGCGGCGCACACGAAGAGCACTTCGGTGGTACGTACCCATCGCCTCACGGCCTCGATCAGGGCTCGTCCCCGATACCGCGCTCACCGCCCGCGCCATGGTGGGATTCCACCGGAGGTTGCTCGGTGGGATGTCCCCTGCGGAGGCACTGGCCGAGGTGCAGACGAAGGCGATGGCGCGTTCCGACGGCTTCGCCGCAGGTTCGTTCGTCTGCTTCGGGGCGGGATAGGTCGATGTATCAGGGACCGTCC
>JBPCMS010000078.1:0-70390 GCA_051002015.1 Acidimicrobiia bacterium | reverse complement strand
GTTCGCACCCGATCGGTGGGCCTCCCAACCCGGCGGCTCTCCATGCCCCGGCCATGGCCCGTTGACCCAGGCGCTCGGCCGATGCCTACGGCGGGTCGAGGTCGAGTGGCGTGCGGTCGGGTCGATGGAAGCGGGGCCGGATGGCATCGCCGCTGATGGTGTAGCCGTGCTGGTGTATCAGGCTGTGGTGGTGCCGGCAAAGTAGGAGCAGGTTGTCCATGTCGCCGGTGCCGCCTTGGCCCAGTGGCGGACATGGTGGGCGTCGCACCAGGCCTGCGGTCGGTCACAGCCGGGGAACCGGCACGTCTGGTCCCGAACCATGAGGGCCTTGCGTTGCGCGGTGGTGACGGTTCGGGTAGGCCGTCCGACGTCGATGGGTTGGCCCGCCGGGTCGAGGACGATGCGGGTGACCTGGGCGTCACAGGAGATCTTGCCCACCACGTCTGGGGACAGCAGGTGTCCGGTGGCGGCGAGTTGCGACCATGAGGCGAGTCGGCCCTGAAGGGTCTCCAGGTCGACGATGACGGACACCCGGTCACTCGTCCTGTGCCACCAGCCACCGACCAATCTGGTCGACGAAGGCATCGAAGTCTCCGAGCCGGTGGAGGTTGGCGACCACCCGATCGTCGTCGACCTCGGTGTACTGGTGGACCAGCACGTTGCGGAACGCCGAGGCGGCGGCGAGCCTCGAGGCCAACTCCCCATCGAGGACACGTCGCTGAGCGAGCTCGGTGAACGCCGTCGCATTGGTGTCGGGTGCCCCCCAGCCCTCCGAGACGGCGAGGTGGTGGGCGATCCGGGCCGCCCCCTCGATGAGCGTGATGAACCGGTATTTCACCGCATCGAGGTCGGCCTCGGACAGGTCCGCGCCCAGGGCGGCCAGCCGTTGGCGGTCGCGCCGTACCCGGTCGAGGAGCCGGATCAGCCGCTCCCGGTCAACCATCGGTCACCACCCGCAACCACTCGCGCTGGCGGTCCAGGATCCCGGGAAGCTCGTCGAGGTAGACGAACCGGGTGTCGGCCTGCCAAGCCACCCGGGCCGGGGGGTCGTCGTCGAACAGCAGCCGACCGTGCAGCGCCACCCGGCCCGCCAGCCACAGCGGGGCGGTGTCGAGCACCACCAGGTCGACCCCCGGTGCCAGCGGCACATCCCAACCGTCCGGAGCCGCCGCACCCCACCAGGCGGCGACGTCGAGGTCGGAGTCGGAGCGGGCCTCGCCCTCGGCGCGGCTGCCGAACACGAACCCGAACCGGGCCCCTGCCGCTCGCAACGCCTCGATCGCCTCAGATTCCCGCCGGTCGATCACCCGGCCAGGGTACCGCCGCATCCGTGCGCACCGGTGGTGGGGAGAACCGCATCAAAGGAGGTCCACGACGTCACAGGTCGAAGGCGACGTCGAGCTGGCGAACCGAGTGGGTGAGGAACCCGGCCGAGATGAGATCGACCCCGGTCTCGGCCACCGACCGCACCGTGTCGGGGGTGATACCGCCCGATGCCTCGACCGTGCACCGGCCGTCGACCATCTTGACGGCGGCGCGCAACATGTCGAGCGGCATGTTGTCGCACAGCACGGCGTCGACCCCCGCCTGCAGCGCCTCGGCGAGCTGGTCGAGGGTGTCGACCTCGACCTCGACCGACACCAGGTGGCCGACGTTGGAGCGCACCCGTTCGATGGCGGCGGAGACGGAGCCGACGGCGGCGATGTGGTTGTCCTTGATCAGCACGGCATCGTCAAGCCCGAAGCGGTGGTTGACCCCTCCCCCGCAACGCACCGCATACTTCTCGAGCGCCCGCAGCCCGGGGGTGGTCTTGCGGGTGTCGACGATGCGGGCCCCGGTGCCCTCGACCCGCCGCACCATGTCGGCGGTGGCGGTGGCGATCCCGCTCAACCGGCCCAGCAGGTTGAGACAGGTCCGCTCCCCCACCAGCAGCGCCCGAGTCGGCCCGGACACGGCGGCGAGCACGGTCCCCGCCTCCACGTCCTCGCCGTCGGCCACGGCCCGTTCGACCGTCACCGCAGGCGAGACCATCCCGAACACCCGGGTCGACGGCTCCAGCCCGGCGATCCGCCCCGGCTCACGGGCGATGACGGCGCCCGACGACCGGTGGTCGCCGGGGATGGTGGCGGCGGTGGTCAGGTCACCGGCCCGGCCCAGATCCTCGGCCAGGGCGGTGCGGAGCAGGTTCTCGACCAGGATGGTGGGAGGCCCCGCCAGATCCATCAAGCGGTCAGATCCATCAGGCGGCGTCGACCCTTGCCAGCAGCGGCCCGGTGCGCTCCGCCACCGGCTCGATCAGGGTGTGCCGGGCCCAGGCAGTCGAGGTCTCGGGGAAGTCGAGTCGGTGGTGGGCGCCCCGGCTCTCCCGGCGGGCCAGGGCGGCCCGCACCACCCAGCGGGCCACGGTGATCATGTTGCGCCCGGTGACCCCGACCGCAACCGAGGGGGCCAGGGTCTCGATCCCGGCCACCGCCCGGCGCAGACCGTCCTCGGTGCGCATCACCCCGGCGTGGTCCCACATCAGTCGCCGCAGCGAGGCCACCGCCTCGGGGTCGTCATCGAGGGTGAGCCCGACCCCGGCGGTCGGTACCTCGACCACCTCCACCCGCTCCAGGCCGGCTAGGCGGATGGCGTCCGCCACCCGCACCCCGAACACCAGACCCTCGAGCAGCGAGTTGCTCGCCAGCCGGTTGGCCCCGTGGAGCCCGGTCACCGACGCCTCGCCACAGGCGTACAACCCGGGGAGCGAGGATCGGCCGGCGCCGTCCACCACCACCCCGCCCATGTGATAGTGGGCGGCCGGCGACACCGGGATCGGCGTCATCACAGGGTCGATCCCGGCCCGCACCGCATAGGCGTACACGGTGGGGAACCGCTCGGGGAAGCTGCCGCCGAGATGGGTGGCGTCGAGCCGGGGCTCGTCCCCGGCGTCGAGTCTGCGCCAGATGGCCCGAGCCACCACGTCACGGGGCGCCAACTCGGCGTCGGGATGCTCGCCGACCATGAACCGGTCCCCGGCGGCGTCGATCAGCTTGGCCCCGGCGCCCCGCAGCGCCTCGGTGAGCAACGGCATCGGGTCGAGCGACGACCGCATGGCGGTCGGGTGGAACTGGACGAACTCGGGGTCGGCGATCCGAGCCCCCGCCCTGATCGCCATCCCCAGCCCGTCTCCGGTGACCTCGGGCGGGTTGGTGGTGTGGGCGTACAGCCCGCCGATCCCACCGGTGGCGAGCACCACCGCCGGGGCCAGGATGGGCTCGTCGTCGCCGTCTGCGGTGCGCACCGACAGCCCCGCCACGGTCCGTCCGGAGCGGAGCAGGTCGACGGCGTGGGTGCCCTCCCTGACCTCGATGTCGGGACGGGCGAGCACGGCGGCGCGCAGGGTGCGCATCAGCTCGGCGCCGGTGGCGTCGCCGTTGGCGTGGACGATGCGATGCCGGGAATGGCCCGCCTCGCGTCCCAGGAGCAGGCTCCCGTCCTCGGTCCGGTCGAACTCGGCGCCGATGTCGATCAGCCAGGCGAGCCGGTCGGGGGCGGCCCCGGTGACCAGCTCGGCGACGGCCGGGTCGGTCAACCCGGCGGAGACGGCAATGGTGTCGACGGCGTGGAGGTGGGGGTCGTCGTCGGCGGCGATGGCGGCGGCGACACCCCCCTGTGCCCACCGGCTCGACCCGTCGCCCAACCCGGTCTTGGTGACGACGGTGCAGTCACCGAGGGCGAGGGCGGTGCTGAGCCCGGCGATCCCGGAGCCGATGATGACGGCGCGGGGCGTGGTCACTTGGAGGGCCCGACGGCCAGCATCCGCTCCACCGCCAGCCGGGCCCGATCGGCGATGGATGGCTCAACCACGACCTGGTACCGCATGTGGACCAGCGCATCGCGGATGTTCTCCACGGTGATCCGCTGCATGTGGGGGCACAGCACGCAGGGACGGACGAACTCGGTGCCGGGCGACTCGACGGCGACGTTGTCGGCCATCGAGCACTCGGTGACCATCAGCACCTGGCGCGGCTTGTTGTCGGCGACATAGTGGATCATCCCGCTGGTGCTCCCCACGAAATCGGCCTCCTCGAGCACATCGGGCGGGCACTCGGGGTGGGCGATGATCTCGACCCCGGGCCACAGCTTGCGGTAGCCGCGCAGCTCCTCGCCGGTGAACTTCTCGTGGACGATGCAGCTCCCCTGCCACAGGATCACGTCGACGTCGGTCTGGCTGGCCACCCACCGGCCCAGGTACTGGTCGGGGAGGAAGATCACCCGGTCGACCCCCAGCGACTCCACCACCTTGACCGCGTTGGACGAGGTGCAGCAGATGTCGGACTCGGCCTTGACGTCGGCCGAGGTGTTGACGTAGGTGACCACGGGGACGCCGGGGTAGCGCTCTCGGAGCAGCCGCACGTCGGCGCCGGTGATCGACTCGGCCAGCGAGCAACCGGCGCGGGTGTCGGGGATGAGGACGGTCTTGGAGGGGTTGACGATCTTGGCGGTCTCCGCCATGAAGTGGACCCCGGCCATCACGATGACCTCGGCGTCGATCTCGGCGGCGAGCCGGGCGAGCTGGAGCGAATCCCCCCGCAGATCGGCGACCCCGTAGAAGATGTCGGGGGTCATGTAGTTGTGGGCGAGCACCACGGCGTTGCGGGCGACCTTGAGCGCCTCGATCTCCTCGATCAATGGCTCGAGCACCACCCGCTCGACGTCGGGCACGATCCCCTCGAGCCGCTCGGCCACCGGGGGCAGCTCGGTCTGGGGCATCCGGGTGGGTCGATCCAGCGGGATGACGGTTGGGCTGTGGAGCATGGCGGTTCCCCTACTGCTCGCGGTGCGTTCTTCTACTCATTCTGAGCATTATGTCCAACCAAGCTACCACTTCTGCTATTCCGGAGCAAAACTCGGGGCGGATGGTGGCTCAGCCGCTGGCGGCGAACGGGTTCTCGATCTGCACCCCTGCGAAGCGGCGATCGGGCTGCAGGTCCTCGGAGAGCAGACGGATCGCCCCGGCGCGGCGGGCCGCTTCCACGATGAGGGCGTCCCAGAACGACAACCGATGCCGCTCCTCGATGTGCGAGGCGGCCTGGATCATCGGGGCGTCGATGTGAACCAGCGGCCAATGGGCGTAGGCGTCGACGATCTCCCGCGCCTCTCGTCGGGACATCGGGGGGGCGAACTTCCGGGTGGCGACGACGTAGAACTCCTGCAGCACCTGGGTGCTGAGCGACCCCGTTCTAGTGGCCCACAGCTCGTCGAGCACCGCCCGGGCGATTGGTTGGCGGACGGTCTCGGAGGCGTCGTGGGCGTACACGAGGACGTTGGTGTCGACGAAGACGAGCCCGGTCACACCGTCGATCACACCGTCGATCACCGGGCGTGGAGATCGTCGCGGTGCCAGGTGGGGCCGCCCCGGTTGGCGGCGCGGCCGAGGGCGCGGGCCGCCCGCAGCCGAGCCTCGTCATAGCGATGGTCATCATCGACCAGCCGTTGCAGCTCGCGGGCGACGAGGAGGCTCACCGACGTGCCCCGTCTCGCCGCCAGGACCTTGGCCATGTGGATGGTGTCCTCATCGAGCTGCACGGTCAGGTTGCGCTTGGCCATGGTTGATCACACGTACTCCTGTGGACCACAGCCTACAACGTGCTGCGCACGCGCCTACCCTCTCCGTCGTGCAGTTCCCGATGCGGTTCTGGGCGGGGCTGGAGGACGGGTCGGTCACCGTTGCCGTCCGGCGGTGGCGGCGGCCCTCGGTCAAGGCGGGCGGCACCATGCAGTCCAGGGGCGGGCTGCTGGGCATCGACTCGGTGGAGATCGTCGCCGAGACCGACGTCACCGAGCGGGATGCGCGGGCCGCCGGTTACGCCGATCGCGCCGAGCTGATGGCAGCGCTGGCACCGTTCACCGAGGGCGAGCTGTACCGCATCCGGTTCCGCCACATCGGCGACGACCCCCGGGTGGCGCTGCGCAACGACGCCGCCCTGTCCGCAGACGACGTCGCCGCCATCACCAGGCGCCTCGACCGGCTTGACCGGGCCAGCAGCCGCGAGCCATGGACCCACTCGGCGCTCGACCTGATAGAACGGTTCCCGGCCCGGCGAGCCCCGGACCTGGCCGCCATGGTCGGTCGGGAGACGCAGCCGTTCAAGACCGACATCCGCAAGCTCAAGGCCATGGGGCTCACCGAGAGCCTGACGGTGGGGTACCGGCTGTCGCCACGGGGCATCGCCTACCGGGCCGCCGCCGGGGACGACCGCGGTCGGCTCAGCGGTGGGTGAGCAGCAGCGCCACCGCCAGGACCACGACGGCGGCGCCGAGGAGCTGGAGGGGCCGCTCCCAGGTTCGTAGCAGCTCGACGCGGTCCCACCCTGGCACATCGGCGTCGAAGTCGACCGCGGCGCCGCCGGTGTCCCGGCGGACGAACCGGGCCGGGGTGCTCAGCGAGCGCTGCGCCATCGACAGCAGCACCGCCGCCGCCGCCGCCATGACGGCGGCGGCATCGACCGAGGAGGTCTGCGCCCAGTACCCGGCCAGCACCGGGAAGGCCCCCCAGGTCAGCCCGAACCCGAGCGTGGTGTGGAGCGCCGGCACCAGCTCCAGGCAGTAGGCGGTGGCGATCACCATCCCGACCGCCGCCCAGACCAGCACCCAGGGTGACACCTCGGCGGCGCCCACCACCGCCAGGGCGGCGACCACGGCGAACCCGCCGACCGCAAGGGCCACCAGCACCCGATCGCTCAACCCCGTCCCCAACGGGTGGCCGTGGAGCTCGTCGAGGGCGTGGGCGGACACCCCGAGCCCGACGGCGAAGGCGAGCAGGGTCCCGGCGAGCACCCTGCCGTCGAGCCGGGGTGCCAGGGCGGCGCCGATGGCGACGTAGCCCAGGTGCCACAGCGTGTACGGCGGGTGGAGCAGGGTGATGAGACCGGCTCCGGAGCCTCCCCGCCGGGCATACCAGGCCGGGGCCGGTCCGGTCATCGCCGCCGCCCCCACATCAGCAGCCCGCCACCGAGCGATGGACGGGCGACCCGCACCTCATCGAAGCCGGCGTTCCTCCACGCCCCGGCCAGGCGGAGCGGCGGCCATTCCGCGGCGAACCGGTCGATGCTTGGGCCCAGGAACAAGCCGACCTCCCGCCACCCCCCGCCGATGAGCGCCCCCGCCGCGGGAAGGCCGATCCGGGTGTAGAGCCACCACGGTGGCCCCCAGACCCCGGCCGGCCGGCCGAACTCGACCATACCCATGCGGCCGCCGGGGCGGAGCACCCGGGCCAGCTCGGCCAACGCCTCGGGGAGGTCGTCGACGTACCGGAGCAGGTAGCCGAAGGTGACCAGATCGAACTCGGCGTCGCCGAATGGCAGGGTCTCGGCCCCGGCCCGCACCGCGGTGGCGCCCCGCACCGTCGCCGCCGCCAGCATCTCGCCGCTCTGGTCGAGCGACACCACGTCTGCGCCCGCCGCCTGGAGCATCCGGGTGATCGAACCGCTGCCGGCGGCGACGTCGAGGGCTCGCTCCCCGGGCGCCACGGCGAGCCCGGCGACCATCGCCTCCCGCCATCGCCCGTCCTGAGCAAAGGAGAGCAACCGGGCCCAGCGCTCGTAGCTCGACCCGATGGGAGCGAAGAGGCGGAGCGCCACCCGGTGCGGCTGCGGCATCGTCGGACGCTAGCCGTGTTGCAGACGCAGCAAAGGAGGGTTCGCCAGGGCGAGGATCAGCGGTAGGGGACGCCCACCCCCGGTCGGGGCCGCTCCCGCAGCACCTCGGGGCGGAAGCGGAACAGCTCGCCGGGGCGTCCCCCGGTGGCCGCCGTCGCCCCGGTGCCCTCGACCAGCCGGTTGCGTTCGACCAGGCGGCGGAAGTTCTGGGTGTGGAGCCTGATCCCAGAGAGCGCCTCGACGGTGCGTTGCAGGGCGGTCAGGGTGAACCGGTCGGGGAGCAGCTCGAACACCAGGGGGCGATAGGTCAGCTTGCCCCGCAGCCTGCCAAGGGCGGTGGCGGCGATGCGCCGATCGTCGTAGGCCATCGTCGTCCCCACCACGGTGTCCGCCACCGGCATCCCGGCGTCGATCTGCGCCTCGGCCACCAGACCGGCCTCGTACAGCAGCTCGTACCGCTCCAGCACCCTGATCCCGTCCCAGCCCGACTCCTGGCCGAACATGACGGCGATACGCTCTCGCCGCACCGCCGCCTCCGAGGTTGCCGCCCATTCCTCCATGGCCGGGAGCAGCGCCTCGCCGATCACCGGGGGGCGGCCCTCGCGGTGGTCCTCCCAGGGGAACAGGTCGTACACGTCGACCCACGACGCCCCGGGCGCCGGGGTCTCCTCCCGTACCAGGGCCAGGTAGGCGACGGACAGCCAGCGGGCCGGATCGTCCCGCCGACCCCCTCGCTTGCGGTCACCGAAGGTGTAGAGCTGCTCGGCGTAGCCGATGCCCACCCCGGTGAGCTGGTCGATCCAGCGTCGCATCGCCTGCTCGAGCGTCTTGTCATGCACGGGATCGAGCGGACCGGCGGGGATGCGGGGCGGTCCCGACGGCCCGGCCAGGGTGAGGATGCGGGGCCGGTCGTCGGTGACGGTGACGATGACCGCGTCGAGCGTGACATCGATGGCGGCGGTCATGAGCGACGATGGTACCGGCGGCGTCCCCAAGCGTCCCGACGCGAGCTCGATGCGCCGCTCGATGCTCGCTGTGAACTTTGAGCGCTTCACACCGCTATCCGGTGTCAGGCGCTCAAAGTTGGTGGGCTTGCGGCCAGGCGACTCACTCCCATTCGATGGTGGCCGGCGGCTTGGACGAGATGTCGTAGGCGACCCGGTTGATCCCGGGGACCTCGTTGACCACCCGCGAAGAGATCCTCTCCAGTACTTCGTAGGGCAGCCGAGCCCAGTCGGCGGTCATGGCGTCGTCCGACATCACCGCCCGCACGATCAGCGGGTAGGCGTAGCTGCGCCCATCGCCCTGCACCCCGACCGAGCGGATCGCCGGGAGCACCCCGAAGCTCTGCCAGATCTCCCGGTAGAGCCCGGCCCGTCTGATCTCCTCGAGCACGATGGCGTCGGCGGCGCGCAGGATCTCGAGCCGCTCCCTGGTGACCTCGCCGATGATCCGCACCGCCAGCCCCGGCCCGGGGAAGGGCTGGCGCCACACGATCTCCTGGGGAAGCCCCAGCTCCTCGCCGATGGCCCGCACCTCGTCCTTGAACAGATCACGCAGCGGCTCGATCAGCTCGAAGCGCATGTCCTCGGGCAGCCCGCCGACGTTGTGGTGGCTCTTGATCCTGGCGGCATCTGCGGTGCCCGACTCGATCACGTCGGGGTACAGGGTCCCCTGGACCAGGAACCCGGCGTCGTCGATGTCGCTGACCACCTCCTCGAACACCCTGATGAAGGTCTCGCCGATCGCCTTGCGCTTCTCCTCGGGGTCGGTAACCCCGGCGAGCCGGTCGAGGAAGCGGTCGGCCGCCTTGACCGTGATCAGGTTCATCCCGAAGTGACCGCGGAAGGTGTCCTCCACCTGCTCCGCCTCCCCCGCCCGGAGCAGACCGTGATCGACGAACACGCAGGTGAGACGGCCACCGATCGCCTTGTGCACCAGCGCCGCCGCCACCGAGGAGTCGACCCCACCCGACAGGGCGCAGAGCACGGTGCGGTCGCCGACGGTGGCGAGGGTCTCGGCCACCACCTGCTCGATGATCCCGACGTGGGTCCACGAGGGGCGGGCCCCGCATGCCTCGGAGAGGAACCGGCCCAGGATCTCCTGGCCACGGGCGGTATGCGCCACCTCGGGGTGGAACTGCACCCCGTAGATCCGCCGCCCGGGGTCCTCCATGGCCGCCACCGGTGAGTCGGCGGTCGCCGCCGTGACCCGGAACGCGGGAGGGGGGACGGCGACGGCGTCGCGGTGGCTCATCCACACCGTCTGGGTGGGGGGCAGGTCGCCGAGCAGGGTTCCCCCGCCGCCGGTCAGCTCCAGGATGGTGCCCCCGTACTCGGCGACGTCGTTGGCCGCCACCACGCCCCCGAGGGTCTGAGCGATCACCTGGTGCCCGTAACAGATGCCGAGCACCGGGATCCCCAGGTCGAGGATGGCAGGGTCGATGGAGTAGGCGTCGTCGGCGTACACCGAGGCGGGGCCACCCGACAGGATCACCCCGACCGGCTCGGCGGCGGCAACCTCGGCGGCGGTGACCGTCCTGGGCACGATCTCGGAAAGCACGTGCGCCTGGCGTACCCGTCGGGCGATGAGCTGGGCGTACTGGGCGCCGAAGTCGATGACCAAGACCCGGTCGAAGTCACCGGTCGACGCCTGCCCGTGGGTCCGAGGTCCTCGGCTCACCGGGCCCGGGCCGTCACGACCCCATGCCGATGTTCTGCGACCGCTGCAGGGCCTTGCCCTCGCTCTGCAGGGCCGGGGCGATCATCACCTCGGCCTTCTGGAACTCCTTGACGTTGGCGTAGCCCGTGGTGGCCATCGACACCCGCAGCGCCCCGAACAGGTTGCGGCGGCCGTCGTTCTCGTGAGCCGGGCCCACCAGGATCTCGGCCAGCGTCCCCAGCGTGGTCGTCGCCACCCTTGCGCCGCGGGGCAGGGTGGGATGGAAGGTGGCCATCCCCCAGTGGTTCCCGCTGGCCGGGGCCTCGACCGCGGCGGCGAGCGGGGACCCGATCATCACCGCATCGGCCCCGCAGGCGATCGCCTTGGCCACATCACCGCCGGTGCGCATCCCCCCGTCGGCGATGACGTGGACGTAGCGGCCGGTCTCCTCCAGGTAGCGGGTCCTGGCCCCGGCGGCGTCGGCGACGGCGGTCGCCTGGGGCACCCCGATCCCGAGCACCCCACGTGACGTGCAGGCGGCGCCGGGTCCGACCCCGACCAGCACCCCGGCGGCGCCGGTGCGCATCAGGTGCAGGGCACCGGCGTACGAGGCGCACCCGCCCACGATCACCGGCACCTCGAGCCCGGAGATGAACCGGTTGAGGTCGAGCGGCTCGGTGCGGGTGGAGACGTGCTCGGCCGACACCACGGTGCCCTGGATCACCAGGACGTGGAGCCCGGCCCCGACGGCGAGGTGGGCATAGCGGGCGGCGTTCTGTGGGGTGACGCTGGCGGCGGTGACGACGTCGCCCGCCCGCATCTCCTCGACCCTCGGGGCGATCAGCTCCGGCTTGATCGGCTCCTGGTAGATCTCCTGCATCCGCTGGGTGGCCTTGTCGGCGGGGACCGATCCGATCTCGTCGTAGAGCGGCATCGGGTCCTCGTAGCGGGTCCACAGCCCCTCGAGGTTGAGCACGCCGAGCCCGCCGAGGCGCCCGATCTCGATGGCGGTGGCCGGGCTGACCGCCGAATCCATCGCCGCCCCCATCATGGGCAGCTCGAAGTGGTAGGCGTCGATCTCCCAGCTCAGGTCGCCGTCGTCAGGGTCGCGGGTGCGGCGCGGGGGGACGATGGCGATGTCGTCGAAGCCCCAGGCGCGCCGACCGGTTTTGGCGATGCCGATCTCGATCTCCATGGGAAACCTCCGCCAACTCTTCGTCCAGCGCAGGGTCGAGGGTACCACCGGACCGCTTCCGCTCAGCGGAGTGCCGGAGCCGTCTCGGGTGACAATCCTCGGTCAGCGGGGCGTCCCGGCCCGAACTTCAGCGGATCACACACCGCCACGACACCCAGCAACCTAAGGTTCCAAAAAACGGCAGGGGGTTCGGGGGCTCCCGTTCAGCCGGCGGGGCTTGGTTCGATCTCGTCGAGGCGACGGGTGCGCAGCTCGCAGTCGCCGGTGAGGCACACCCCGGTGTCGAGGTCGAACTCGTAGTGGTGGTTGAGGCAGGTGAGGATGTGCCCCTCGATGGTGCCCCCCTCCAGGCTGGCGCCGGCGTGGGGGCAGTACCTGTTGATCTCGTAGCTGGTCCCGTCGGGTGTGGTGACCACGATGGTCTCGTCGCTCTCCCGCCGCTCGTACTTCTCCACCTCGCGCAGCGAGCCCCGGTCGTTGAACTTGAGCAGCCCGAGCAGGTGGTCGTTGTAGACGTCCGGCTTCCGGGCGGCGAGGAACCGGAGGCTGAGGAAGAAATCCTCCCACGGCACGTGGTCGAACAGGATCCGCTTCAACCACCGGCTGTGGAACCGGTAGCGGTAGTTGAACGGGCTGTCGACGGCTCCGCGGCTCACCCAGCAGTCCTCGCCGATGCCGACCAGCCAGATGCCGCCGCCATCGCCCTCGATGTCGAAGCGCAGCGTCATGTCGATCCGCTGGTTGAAGTACGGGCTCAGCTCGAACATGGCCGTGAAATGCTCCTCGAAGGCGGGATACAGGTCGCCCTCGGCCAGCCCCTCGGCATTGGCGTACACCTGGGCGATCTGTGGGGCCGCCTCGGCGGCATACCCCGGCAGGTACTCGGCGGTGCGGTCCCACGAGAAGCGCCGGTGCATGGCGGCGTCCTCGATCAGCTCACCGGTGGCCAGGTCGATGCGGTCACCGGGGAGCGGCGCCTCGACCCTGCCGATGTAGCCCTGCTCGGCGAACCACGTCTTGGCGTGGGACGGGAGCGGGAAGGACGGGTCGGTGTTGTACCGCTGCAGCTCGGGGTCGAGGAACACCGGGGGGCCGGCGCAGATGATCGTGGTCGCCGGGTTGAGCCGCCTCGCCACCGACAGGGCGTATCCCAGCTTCTGGGCCCGCTTGCGCTCCGACCGGCTCTGCTTCAGCTCGTCGGCGTACTGCTCGTACACCAGCGGGTACCAGCTCGCCCCCGAGCACTGCACCAGCAGCATGTCCGGTGGGCCGCCCAGGTACTCGAGGATCTGGTCGAGCTGGTGCGGGGTGAGCCTGCTGTCCACCGTGTGCACGATCGACCGCCCCTCGTGGGTGAACACCCACACCGAGTCCTGGTTGATGGGCGAGTCCTCGATCCACACCGCCACCCCGATGTCGCCGACGGGGTGCTCCCGCTCGAGCTGGAGGATGACGGGCCGGCGACCGGTGAGACGGCCCACCTTGCGCCGGTACAGCATCGAGCCGTATGCGGGGATGTAGAACGGGAGGTCCGGCGGCATCGTGTTGAGGAAGTCGACGTCGAGGTGGTCGAGATGCTCGTGGGAGACGATCAGCCCGGTGACGCTGCTCCAGTCCCGGTCGAAGAAGTGGTGGTTGGAGGGGAGCTGGAACCAGGAGGCATCGAAGGCCCCCCGCGGCGACAGCCAGGCGTCCATCAGCAGATGGGTATCACCGGCGGTCAACGAGATACCGGCGTGGCCTGTGAACTCGACCTGCATCATCCCCCCGGAGGTCACCGTGGTCAGTGGGCGGTCTCCCCACCGCTGCGGGCGATTGTGCCAGATCACCGCACGGTGATGGAATCGGCGTCACTTGACCCGAAGGGCCGCCATGACGCCGTCACGGATGGGCACGATGGTGCCCACGTACCCGGGGTCGTCGGCCACCAGCCGGTTGTGCTCGATGATGGGCGCCGTCCAGCCGGCCAACCCCTCCCGGTCGGCGCCGGTCGCCACGTGGCCGCTCCAGAGGACGTTGTCGCACAGCCACAACCCGCCGATCCTGATCCGGTCGCGCGCCGCCCGCCAGCAGTCCGGGTAGCCCGGCTTGTCGACATCGCAGTAGACGATGTCGAACCGGCCATCCTCGGCGGCGAAGCCCTCGAGAGCATCGCCCACGTGGTAGCGCACCCGGTCCCACAGCCCGGCCGCCCGGAGGTATCCCTCGGCGCGGGTGGCGTTGTCGGGGTCGCCGTCGGTGCACACCACCTCGCCGCCCGATCCCACGGCGCGGGCGAACCAGTACGCCGAGTAGCCGAAGCCGGAGCCAAGCTCCATCACCCGGCGAGCGCCGATGGAGCGCGCCGCCATCTCCAGATAGCGGCCGGTGGCGCGGCCGACGATGGGGAAGCCGTGCTCGGTGGCGTAGGCCTCCATCTGCTCGAGCGCCGGGGATGCATGCTCGATGGCGGCCTGGCCGGTGAGGTACGTCTCCACCCCGTCGTCCATCCAGCGGCTCATGCTCGTACGCTACCGCAGGTCTGCGCCATCACTGCCCTGGTGGCAGCTTCCGGGCGACGACCCTGGTGAAGCCGACGGTCCTCCCCGCATCGATCCGGAGCAACCCGGCCACCTTCAGCCCCTCCACCCGCATCCACTCCTCCCTGGCGTGCGGGGCCGCAACCTCGCTCCAGCGCAGCCAGTCACGCCAGCCGTCGACCACCAGGTCGGCGGTCTCGACCTCGACCAGCCCGCTGCGCTCCCAATGGCGACGCCACCACGCCGGCGAATGGAACGTCTCGTACTCCCACTCCCAGAACGGCGCCAGATGGTCCGGCACCTCCTGGCCGATCTCGTAGGTGAGCCCGGGGGACACCATCCCGACCCTGCCACCGTCTCGCACCACCCGGACCAGCATGTCGAGGTAGAAGTCCTCGGTCCCGAAGTAATGGAAGGCGTCGACGCTGAGCACCAGGTCGAAGAAGTCGTCGTGGAAGGGAAGCTCGTGGGCCTCGACCCGGATCGGGTGCACCCGGTCGACCAGTCCGGTCTCGGCGACCCTGGCCCGGTTGTCGGCGGGGTCGATCCACAGGTCCGCCGCCCACACCTCCACCCCGAACTCCCTTGCCAGGAAGATCGAGGTGAGTGCCCGGCCGCAGCCGAGGTCGAGCACCCGCATCGAGGGCTCGACGGCGACCCCGGCGGTCAGGGCCTCCATCAGCCACAGCGGATGGGGCCCCATCTCGTTGGCGATCACCCACTCCGGGTCGTAGCCCGAGGACCGCGGGTACCGCTCGTTGTCGAGGGCCCGGCGGAGCTTGTCGTTCACCGCCCGCCTCCGTTCACCGACCGGAGAGGCCCATCGCCGCCCTCGCCTGGCGCTGGAAGCCCTCTGCCGAGGCGCGGGCCGCCTCGGCCCCTTCGGTCATCACGGCGGTGACGTCGGCGTCGTCGAGCTCGGCGTATGCGGTGCGGATGGGATCGAGCATGTGGTCGACCGCCTCGGCCACCGCCTCCTTGAACCTCCCGTACCCGCCGGTGCCGTACTCGTCGACCAGCTCGGGGATGGGCCGCCCGATGGCGCCCGACATGATCTCGAGCAGGTTGCTCACCCCCGGCTTCTCGTCCCAGTCGTGGCGCACCGTCGGCTCGGAGTCGGTGACCGCCGACCGGATGCGCCTGCGTACCACATCGGGCGGGTCGAGGAGCAGCACCCGGCTGCGTTCGTTGACGTCCGATTTGGACATCTTGGCGGTGGGCTCGGTCAACGACATCACCCGCGCCGACGTCTCCGGGATCAACGCATCGGGAACGGGGAACACCTCGCCGAAGCGGTTGTTGAACCGCTCCACCAGGTCGCGGGTCACCTCGAGGTGCTGGCGCTGGTCGTCGCCCACCGGCACCAGATGGGCGTGGTGGACCATGATGTCGGCGGCCATCAGCACCGGGTAGGCGAACAGCCCGAGGTTGGCGGCGACGCCCTTGGCCGTCTTGTCCTTGTACTGGGTCATCCGGTTGAGCACTCCCATCGGGGTCATCGTGGCCAGCATCCACGACAGCTCCACATGCTGGGGCACCTCACTCTGGTAGTAGAACAGTGAGCGCTCGGGGTCGATCCCGCAGGCGAGCAGCACCTTGGCCGCCTCGAGACGGTCCCGGGAGTACTCGGCAGGGTCGTAGTCGGCGACCATGGCATGGAGATCGACCACGCAGTACACCGTCTGGTAGGCGTCCTGGAGCCTCACCCAGTTGCGCAACGCCCCCAGGTAGTTGCCCAGATGGATGTTCCCGGTCGGCTGCAACCCGGAGAAGACGGTCTTCTGACGGTCCAAGGTGGACGCTCCTATGAGACGAGAGCGCCGGAGGGTGACCTCCGGCGGGTGGACGGACGCGGCAGGTCGATCAGGTCGGGGACATCAACCATCGCCGGTCGGTGCGCATCGGGCAATCGTACCGACGGCATCCCGAGACGGCAACGGGGCGCGTAGGATGCCCTGGTGCGTATCGACCCGGTCGAAGCCTTCTGGGAGAGGTTCGCCTCGGCCACCGGGGTGACCGCCGACTTCGATGCCTGGGCCTTCGGTGACGAGAACACCCCCGACCTGGCCTACGAGCTGGCCTATCTCGTCCTCCACGGCCCCAAGCGGGCCACCACCGGGCTGTACGAGGATGCCGTGGCCGACAACGAGATGCCGACGGTGGGCGGCTACAGCGTGGTCCTCGACGGCTCCGGCGCCCCGGTGTGCATCATCCGCACCACCGAGGTGGACATCGTTCCGTTCGGCCAGGTGGACGACGGATACGCCTGGGACGAGGGCGAGGGCGACCGCAGCCTGGCCTTCTGGCGTCAGGCCCACATCGACTTCTTCGCCCAGAGCGGGCACACCCTGCAGGACGACACCCTGGTGGTGCTGGAGCGCTTCGAGCTGGTGTGGCCGCCGCCCGACGAGGTCGCCGAGGTGGAGGACCCACCCGGGGACGAGCCGGTGGTGATGTTCTTCGCCGCATACGCCGCCGCCAGGACGACGGGCGATGTCGATACCCTGGTCGACGCCCACGCCCCCGGGAGCTTTGCGGTGCGCGGGTCGGACACCATCCGCCATGAGAGCCCCGAGGCGCTCGGGCGGTACTACCGGCGGATCGCCGCCGCCGAGCACGGCGCAGATGAGCACGTGTGGGTCGCCGAGGATCTGGTGTTCGAGTACCCGGCCGAGCGGGCGGCGCTGGCCGTGGTGCGATGGACGGTCCTGTCCGAGGACGACACCGTGCAGCGCACCGTCGACATCACCTACGTGCTCGGCGAGGAGGCGGGCACCTGGCGCATCCTCGGCGAGATCGAGCACGACTGAGGCTCGACCGCGGGTACATCCGCCCGGCGAGTGCATGTTTTCGCGAATCGGGCGAGAATGGGCTGATGCTCCCGCCCGACGGTATCGGCGAGGCCCGGCGCACCCTGCCCATGATGGCGGGGTTGGACGGGGTGCGCGCCCTGGCGGTCATCGCCGTGGTGCTCTATCACCTCGAGGTCGACTGGCTCCCCGCCGGGTTCCTCGGGGTCGACGTGTTCTTCGTGGTGAGCGGGTTCCTCATCACCTCGCTGCTGGTCGCCGACATCCGCAGCTTCGGGCGGTTCAACGTCCGCCGCTTCTGGGTGAGGCGGGCTCGGCGGCTGCTCCCGGCGCTGTTCCTGCTGCTGATCGGGGTGGTGACCTACACCGCGGTGGTGCTGCCGGACGAGCTGCGCGGTCTGCGCGGTGACGTCGCCGCCGCCTTCGGGTACGTCACCAACTGGGCCCTGATCTACTCCGACACCTCGTACTTCGAGTCTATGGCCCGGCCCCCGCTGCTCCGCCACCTGTGGTCGCTTACGGTGGAGGAGCAGTTCTACCTGATGTGGCCGCTGGTGGTCGCCGCCGGATGGGCGCTGCTACGCCGCCGGATGCTGAGCCTGGTGTGGCTCGGAGCGCTCGGCTCCATGGCGCTGATGGCCTTCCTGTATGAGCCGCTGAGCGATCCGTCCCGTGTCTACTTCGGGACCGACACCAGGGCGGTCGGGCTGCTCATCGGCGCCGGGCTGGCCTTCGTCACCTCCCCCGACCGTCTGGCGCAGCCGCCACGCCGGCGGAACCGAGCGCTGGCCGAGCTGGCCGCCTGGGGAGGCCTGACCGCGCTGGCGGGCTGGATGGTGCTCGGCAGCGAGTTCCAGGGGGCGATGTACCGGGGCGGCTTCCTGTTGGTGTCGCTGGCAACTGCGGCGCTGGTGGTGGGAGCGGCCACCCCGACCTCCGCCTCGAGGCTGTTGAGCACCCCCGTCCTCGGATGGATCGGGCGGCGCTCCTACGGGATATACCTGTGGCACTGGCCGGTGTTGATGGTGACCAGGCCCCAGTTCGATCTCCCCTTCGCCGGATGGCGGCTCGACGTGGTCCGGGTGGCACTCACCGTCGCCATCGCCGCCCTCTCCTACCGGCTGGTCGAGCGACCCATCATCGAGCGCGGTCTGGCCGGGTGGATGCGGGGCATGCTTCGTCCCCGACCGCGGCCCGCCCGGGCGCTGGCTGGGGTGGGCGGCCTCGCCATGGCCGCCGCCTTCGTCGCCACCCTGGTGCTGGCCCCGCCCGGTCCCGAGGGATCGCCACCTGCCGTCGCCGGGCCGCCGGACCCGACCACGACCACCCGGATGGTCCAGGTCGGGGGCGCCGTCCCGGCACGGCTGGTGGAGCCGCTGGGCGACGATGCCGCCGGCCATCGCCCGGTGGTCGCCGCCCCGGCCGAGCTCCCCACCGCCCCGACGTCCCCCCAGATGGTCCGGGTCGGCGGCGCCGCCGCCACCCTGACCCGGCCGTCCGACGTCCCGGCGCCGCCCCCGGAGCCGGCCACCGTCACCGCCATCGGCGACTCGGTGATGCTCGGCGCCGCTCCCGACCTGGAGCGGGCATTGGGCGACACCGCCACGGTCGACGCCGTGGTCTCCCGTTCGTTCGCAGACGGCGTATCCGTGATCGGTCGGCTGGCGGACGAGGGGACCCTCGGGGACATCCTCCTGGTCCACCTCGGGACGAATGGCCCGGTCGACGCCGAGCTGTTCGACCTGCTGATGGCGGGCGCCGGGCCGGCCGAGCGGGTGCTCGCCGTCACCGTCAGGGTCCCCAGACGGTGGGAGGGCCAGGTCAACCAGACCCTGCTGGAGGCGGCGGAGCGCTGGCCGAAGCTGGAGATCGTCGACTGGTACCACCAATCCGAGGACCGTCCCGAGCTCCTTGTGTCGGACGGGGTCCACCTGACCGGCGAGGGCAGAAAGGTGTATGCCGCCCTCGTCGACCAGGCGGTGGGCCCGTTGATCACCTGCGTCGAGCGGGGCGACTGCGCCCCGGCAACCGCCGACTGACCGGGCTCGCCACAACGCTTGGTTCTTCGTAGTGGAGCCGACCGGCCCCGTTCCTGTCACCGGCGCGGTGTACGGTGGCGCTCACCAACCGGATGCCGGAGGTGGCCGATGCGACTGCAACCCGCCGAGTACATCGGCTACATCGACGGCGAGACCGAGCGGCTCATCGATGCCGCCCGGTCGGTGCCGCCCTCGAGCCCCGTGCCCTCCGCACCGGGCTGGACGGTGGCGGATCTCCTGTGGCACCTCACCGAGGTCCAGACCTTCTGGGCGACGATCGTGTCCGAGCGGCTGCCCTCTCCGGACGGCTACCGCAAGCCATTGCGGCCCGCCGACGACAACCTGGTCGACGCCCTCGATTCGGCCAAGACCTTCCTGGTCAGCACCCTTTCCGCAACCGACCCGGCCACGCCCTGTTACACCTGGTCCGACCAGCAGAACGCCGGGTTCGTCATGCGGCGCCAGGCCCACGAGGCGCTGATCCACCGCGCAGACGCCGAGCTGGCTGCCGGTCTCGGCCCGTCGCTCGACCCCGCATTGGCCCTCGACGGCGTGGACGAGATCCTGCGGGTGATGATCGGCGGCATTCCCGAATGGGCCATGTTCACCGACGGCGGCCGGACGATCCGCATCGAGGCCGGCGAGCAGGCGTGGAACCTGCTGGTGGGTCGGATGACGGGCACCTCCCCCAACAGCGGCACCACATACGACATCGACGCCGCCGTCGTCGTCGACGAGGTCCACGATCCGGACACGATCATCTCGGGTAGTGCCGGAATGCTCGACCTGTGGTTGTGGGGCCGGGCACCGCTGGTGGCGGTCGAGGTCCACGGCGATCAGGGTCTGGCCGTGCTGCTCAGGGAGATGGCGACCGAAGCGACCCAGTGACGCCGGGCACCGGAGCGCCGGTGACGCCGGGCAGGCATAGGGTCCCTTGACGGACAACCGGGTGGCGGGTTTACTGGCGCGGTGGCGACGACGAACCGCTCCGTGGGGATCCCCGTGCACCGGACCGGTTCGGCATGCTCGACATCATCATTCCGTAGGCGCACACGCCACCGATCGGTGTGTGCGCCGCCCTCGACCCTCCGCTCGTGCGGGGGGTCTTCCGTTTACCGGGCCCGACCCATCACCCCCAGAGGAACCATGAGCAACCAGGAACGACCGTACGTCGAGATCTATGACACCACGCTCCGTGACGGCACCCAGCAGGAGGGGATCTCGCTGACGGCGGGAGACAAGCTTCGGGTGGCACGTCTGCTCGACGAGCTCGGCGTCGCCTACATCGAGGGGGGCTGGCCCGGCGCCAACCCCAAGGACGACGAGTTCTTCACCAGGGCCAGGACCGAGCTCGACCTGGGCACCGCCACCATGGTCGCCTTCGGGTCGACCCGAAAGTCCGGGATCCGCCCCGAGCACGACAAGCAGCTCGCCGCCCTGCTGGCCGCCGAGACCGAGGTGATCTGCCTGGTTGGCAAATCGTGGGACTCCCATGTCGAGCATGCGCTTTCGCACCACACCCGTCGAGGCGAGGGCGATGGTGGCCGGCTCCATCGCCCATCTCCGCTCCCAGGGGCGCCGGGTGTTCTTCGACGCCGAGCACTTCTTTGACGGGTACCGGGCCAACCCCGGCTTCGCGGTGTCGGTGCTCGAGGCCGCCCACAACGCAGGGGCCGAGCGGCTGGTGCTGTGCGACACCAACGGCGGGTTCCTCCCCCATGCGGTCGGACGCATCGTTTCCGAGGTGCTCGCCCGGCTCCCCGAGGCGACCTTCGGCTGCCACTTCCACAACGACTCGGCCATGGCGGTGGCCAACTCGATCACCGCGGTCCTGGTTGGCGTGCACCAGGTGCAGGGGTGCCTCAACGGCTACGGCGAGCGGACCGGCAACGCCGACCTGTGCTCGGTGATCCCGAACCTGACCCTGAAGATGGGCTACCGGACGATCCCGGACGACCGCATGGCCAAGCTGACCAGGGTGTCGCATCACGTCGCCGATCTGGTGAACCTGACGCTTGATCCCCACCGCCCCTATGTTGGTGGGTCGGCCTTCACCCACAAGGCGGGGCTGCACGCGTCTGCGCTGGCGAAACGGGCGGACGCCTACGAGCATCTCTCCCCCGGCGCGGTGGGCAACGCCACCAGGGTCGTGGTGTCCGAGCTGGCGGGACGGTCCACCGTACTGGCCAAGGCGCGCAGCCAGGGTCTCGACCTCACCGAACGGGACGCCCAGGCGGTGGTCGACCGGATCAAGCAGCTCGAGCATCTCGGCTACCAGTTCGAGGCCGCAGACGGATCCTTCGAGCTGCTGCTCCGCCAGGCCCAGGGATGGAAGCAGGACTTCTTCACCCTCGAGTCGTACCGGGTGTTCATCGAGCACCGCCAGGACGAGGTCCAGGCGGAGGCGACCGTCAAGCTGATGGTGGGCGACGAGCGGCACGTCACCACCCGGGAGGGCGACGGGCCGGTGTCGGCGCTGGACCGGGCACTGCGGGCCGGGCTGCGCACCCGCTACCCCGAGATCGACCGGGTTCGGCTCACCGACTACCGGGTGCGCGACCTCGACTCCCGGGACGGCTCGTCGGCGCGGGTGCGGGTCCTGGTGGAGCACAGCGACGGCGAGGAATGCTGGGGCAGCGTCGGTGTCCACGAGAACATCATCGACGCCTCCTGGATCGCCCTGGTCGACGGGCTGCTGGTCGGGCTGATCCGCCTCACCGAGGGGATAGGGTCGGCACCATTGGTATGACGGTTGCGGCCCCTCCCCCGGATCTGGATGCATCCCGCGCCGCCGTCGCCGCCTCCGGGCTGGTGGCGGAGGCGTCGGGGCACCTCACCGGCGAGGTCGCCGTCCATGTCCCCTTCGAGGATCTCGGTGCCTTCAAGACCCTGCTCAAGCGGTTCTTCTCAACCCAGATCTGGACGGAGGAACACGCCGCCGAGCTCGATCGGCTGGTCCGGCCGCACATGACCGAGGGATGGTGGGAGCACGACCTCGGTGGCGGCGGGCTCCGGATGACCCACGGGATCGCCGCCGGCCGCTACCTGCTGTCGGTCACCGGGGGTGGAGCGAAGGCGGCCCCGTCCGTGTTCGACCGGGTGTTCGAGGGCCCCGTCGTCCCCGAGCCGACACCGCACCCGCGCAAGGTCCGGTTTGTCACCGGGGGCGAGCCCGCCCCTGGGGTGTGGTACCGCAGGACCGATCCCGAGCCGCCAGACGATCCCAGGGTGGCGGCGTTGTTCGACGACCCGGACGTCTCCGACGTGATGGTCGCCGGCGACTTCGTCACGGTGGGTCTTGCAGCCGGGTTGTCGTGGGAGGACAGGCTCGACGCCATCCTGGCCCGGCTCACCGCCCTGTTCCCCGCCTCGGACCGGGCGCAGACCCCGGCGATGACCCGCGACGAGATGCTCGGCGAGGGCGGGCGATCGCACACCGCCTCACCGGCCGAGCTTCACTTGCTCGATCCGGACCGACCCGATCACCGGGAGCGGCTGGTCACCGCCCTCGCCGATCGGGCCAACGCGGTGCGGCGGGTGGCGGTCGCGGTGCTGGCCGAGTCCGGCGACCCTGCGATGCGGAGGGAGGCGGTGGAGGCGGGATGGCGGGATCGCTCGGCGGTGGTGCGGCGCACCGCCATCGACGCCGCCGCCGGCACCGGCGATGAGGGTCTGCGTCCCCTGTTCGAGCGAGCCCTGGCCGCCAACGATGCCTGGGTGCGATGGAAGGCGGTGCGCGCCCTGAGCGAGTTGGGGGTGGATCCGAGCCGGGACGCCATCGCTGCCCATCGAGACGACCCGGACTTCCAGGTGCGCTTCGAGGTGGAGCGGGCGCTCCGGTCTGGCTAGCCCCGTTTTTCCCACCTCGACTCCGGAGGTGCCGGTTCTTGTCGCACCCCCCTCGTACGATGTGGCCATGAACACGCTGCCCGTACAGATCATCCGCAGCAACCGCCGCACCCGGACCATCCAGGCCCAGATCGTCGATGGCACGGTCCGGGTGTCGGTCCCCGCCGGGCTCCCCCGCCACGAGGAGCAACGGAAGGTCGACGCCATCGTGGCCAAGGTCACCGCCAAGGCATCGGCGGGCCGCATCGACCTGGCGGTGAGAGCCGCCCACCTGGCCCGGCGCTACGACCTGCCGAAGCCAGCCAGCATCGAGTGGTCGACTCGCCAGCTGAGACGCTGGGGTTCGTGCTCACCCTCCACCGACGGCATCCACATCTCCGACCGCTTGGCCGGCATGCCCCCATGGGTGCTCGACTCGGTGCTGGTCCACGAGCTCGCCCACCTCGTGGTCCCCCACCACGGTCCCGAGTTCGAGCGGCTGGCGGGACGGTACGAGCTGACCGAACGGGCCACCGGCTACCTGCTGGCGGCCACCCAACGGGGGGTCACCTGAGCGGTCAACCGACGATCCGAATGGAGGGACATCACCCCAGGGGTGGCGGCTGATAGTTGAGCCTGGCCTGGAGCTTGCGCATCCCGCCCAGCCAGCGTTCGGGGTCTGCCGCCTTGGCGGCGTAGTAGTCGCCGACCTCGGGGTGGGGCAGGATGAGGAAGCGGCCGGCGAGCAGCCCGTCGACGACGGCGTCCGCCACCTGTTCCGTGGTCACCGCCAGCCCGTCGACCCACCGCCGCATGTCGCCGCCGGCATCGAAGGCGCCGAGCATCGGGGTCGACACGAACTGGGGACACAGGCACGAGACCTTGATGCCCTGGTCGCCGTAGGTCACCGAGAGCCACTCGGCCAGGGCGACGACGGCGTGCTTGGTCACCGCATAGGCGGCCGCCCCGATGTTGGTGAGCAGCCCGGCGGCGGACGCGGTGTGGAGCAGATGGCCCTCGCCCCTGGCCAGCATCGAGGGGAGCACGGCGCGGGCGGCGTAGACGTGTGCCATCACGTTGACGTCCCAGGTCCGTTGCCAGTCGGTGTCGGACAGCTCGACCCCGCCGGCGGTGGCGATGCCGGCGTTCATACAGAACAGATCGACGGGACCGAGGGTGTCCTCGACCTCGGCCACCAGCGTGGCCGTCGCCGGACCGTCGGACACATCCAACCGGCGCCCGGTGGCCCCGGTGGCGACCGCCACGGCGGCAATGGCGTCGCCGTCGATGTCTGCGGCGACCACCCTCATCCCCTCGGCGGCGAACCGCTCGACCAGGGCGCGCCCGATCCCGCTCGCTCCCCCGGTGACCACCGCCACCCGGCCCTTCAGATCCTCCACGACACCTCCGCTCGCAGCTCGCCGGCGACGTTACCGGCTCGACGCTCCCCACCCGGTACCCGGCCCGACCCCACACCAACGATTTTCTTAGGACCCAAACGCGTCGCGACCGATGCGTTTTCGTCCTAAGAAACGGGATGGGTGGTCGGGCTCTAGGGTGATCGGCGTGACCGAGCCCGGATACCACATGTCCCCCGAGGACTTCCGCCGCAATGGCCACGCCGTCATCGACTGGCTGGCGGACTACATGGCGGACGTCGAGACGCACCCGATCACCCCAGACATCCGGCCGGGCGCCATCAGGGACAGGCTCCCCGAGAGGGCGCCGGAGTCCCCGGAGCCGTTCGGTGCGATCCTGGCCGACCTCGACGAGATCGTCATGCCAGGTCTCGTCCATTGGCAGGCACCCGGCTGGTTCGGTTACTTCCCCGCCAACGGCTCCGGGGCCGGGATCCTCGGCGACCTGGTGTCGACCGGGCTAGGCCAGCAGGGGATGCTGTGGGCGACCAGCCCCGCCTGCACCGAGATCGAGACCGCGGTGCTCGACTGGCTGGTCGAGCTGCTCGGCGTCCCTGCCGGGTGGCGCACCGACGGCCCGGGCGGGGGCGTCATCCAGATGAGCGCATCGGACTCGACCCACACCGCACTGGTGGTTGCCCGCCACCGGATTGGTGCCTCGGCCGACCCGGCCGATCTGGTGGCGTACGCCTCCCAGCAGGCGCACTCTTCCGTGGAGAAGGGGGCGAGGGTGGCCGGCTACCGGCATCTCCGGCTGATCGACGTCGACGCCGTCTACGCCATGGACCCGGATGCCTTGGAAGCGGCGGTCGCCGCCGACATCGCCCACAGGCTCACCCCTGGGTTCGTGTGCTCGACGGTGGGGACCACCGGGACCACGGCGGTCGACCCGGTGGGCGCCATCGCCGGCATCGCCAGGCAACACGGCATGTGGCATCACGTCGACGCCGCCTACGCCGGGACCGCCATGATCCTCCCCGAGTTCCGCCACCACCAGGACGGGCTCGAGCTGGTCGACAGCTACGTCTTCAACCCGCACAAGTGGATGTTCACCAACTTCGACTGCTCGGTGTTCTGGGTGGCCGATCGGCGCCCCCTGCTCGACACGTTGTCGATCACCCCGCCGTACCTGCGCAACAAGGCGACGGACACCGCCAAGGTGATCGACTACCGCAACTGGCATGTCCCCCTCGGCCGCAGGTTCCGGGCGCTCAAGCTGTGGTTCGTGCTGCGCAGCTACGGCGCCGAGGGGATCAGACACCACGTGCAGCGGCACATCGAGATGGCGCAGCGGCTGACCGGACGGGTCGAGGCCGACCGGCGGCTCGAACTGGTGGCTCCGACCACCTTCGGCTTGGTGAGCTTCCGCCATGTTGCCGGCGACGCCGCCACCGACGCCGTGGTCGCCGCCATCAACGGCTCCGGCCGGTTCCACGTCACCCCGTCACGGCTCGGCGAGCGCACCTTCATCCGGGTCGCCATCGGCTCGACCACCACCGAGCAGCGCCACACCGACGCCCTATGGGAGTTGATCGACCGGTCCTCCTGAGGGGCTCAGGCTCCCCGCCCCTCGCCATGCCGCAGGAAACCGAGGAGCTGGCGGACGATGAAGGCGGTCGCTCCCCACAGGGTGCCCTCGGCGAACTGGTAGAACCAGAGTTGGGCACCCATCCAGTCCGAGGTGTGCCACCGGCTCTCGTCGAGCAGATCGGTCAGGGTCGGCTTGAGAATGGCCTCGACCTCGGCCGGGTCGGGGCGGAGCACGACGGGCCAATCGATCCTCGCCACCACGGGGACGATCCAGTTGGTGAGGTCCCTGGTGGTGACGGGCGACAGCCCGCCGAGGACCCGGACCGTTTCGGCGGGTAGGGCTATCTCCTCCCACGCCTCCCGCGCCGCCGTCTCAACCGGGCTCTCCCCCGATTCGATCCGGCCCCCGGGGAAGACGACGTCGCCGGGATGGGTCCGCATGGCATCGGGCCGCTTGGTGAGGATCACCCTGGTGTCGCCGTGCCCGTCGGCGTAGAGCGGCACCAACACCGCCGACACGGCGCTGTCGGTATCGGAGACCGGTGGCAGCGCCGACAGGCGGGTCCAGACATCGAGCATCGAAACCGAGGATACGGGAGCGGTGGCGCCGATAATCTGCTCAGCCATGGCAGTACCGTCGAGTCTCGTGCTGGAGACCGCCCGCCTCCTGCTCCGCCCCTACCGGCGCCGCGATGTGATGTCGATCCACGACGCGGTCCTCGCCTCGTTGCCCGATCTGGTCCCCTGGCTCCCCTGGGCCACCGGTTACAACCGTGGGTCGGCCGTCCACTTCGTGCGCGAGTCCCAGACTGCGTGGCAGGAAGGCAGGGCATACGACTTCACCATCAGGCAGCTGGACCGCCCCGGCTCGGACGACGGGATGGGTCCGGCCGACCCGGGTCGGCATCTTGGTGGCATCTCGATCTGGTACACCTCCCGGGCCAACATGGTGGGCGAGATCGGGTACTGGGTGCGCAGCGATCTGACCGGACGCGGGGTGTGCACCGAGGCGGCGGGCAGGGTGCTGCGCTACGGGTTCGACGAGCTCGATCTGCACCGCATCGCCCTGCGCATCGCCGTCGGCAACCACGCCTCCGAGCGGGTGGCCGAGAAGCTCGGGTTCCTGCTGGAGGGCACCCTGCGCGACGAGGTGAAGGTCGGATCCACCTGGCTCGACCACACGGTGTGGGGGATGCTCGAAGGTGAGTGGCGTCGCCGCGGTCGCCGCTAACGTTCCCGGCGGCCAGGCTCCGGAACCCTTGACGGGATCCGGAGCGTTCCTCATCCGAAACGCCCATGAGCCCGCGAACCCTCCAGATCCTCCAAGGCCTGCTGATCACCGCGGTGACGATGGTGCTCGCCCTCGTGGTCCTCACCAGCTTCCTCCGGGTCCTGCGCCCTCCGGACCCGGAACGGATCGCCGCCCGCGCCCACGAGTTCGCCACCACCACGACCCTCGGACCGACGGGAACCACCACCCCGTCCGACACCTCGGTCGCTCCCCCGGTTACCGACACCGCGGTCCCACCGGCCGAGGCGGTCGACGGTGTCATCCCGGGCGGCTGCCAGGAGCCCGGCCCCCGCAACCCGCAGGGCACGGTGGTCATGGTGTTCTACACCTGCGGCTCCGGTCCGATACCAGACGTCACCGGGAACGTGTTCCGCACCGTCCCCGCCACACAGCTGGTGATGAATGCCACCCTGACCGAGATGGTGAAGGGGCCAGACCAGCGAGAGCGGGAGATCGGGTTCACCTCGGTGTTCTCCGAGGCCTCCAGCGGAGTGTTCGGCGGTGCCACCATCGACTCGGACGGCACCGCCTTCATCGACTTCGTCGGGCTCGAAGCCCTCGAAGGCCTCGACCAGCCGACCGTTGCCAACGCCTTGGTCGCCAGCCTCAACGCCACCGCGTTCCAGTTCGGCTCGGTGACCGCGGTCGAGTACCGGTTGGGGGGAAGCTGCCAGTCGTTTTGGGCGCTGATGGGAACCGACTGTGTCACGATCACCCGCGGGGAGTGGGAGCGTCAGGTCGCCGCCTGGGCCGCCGAAGGCTGAGCGCCCTTCCTACCCGGGACGCGATGAGGGGGCTCTCCGGGGAGCCCCCTCATCGTCAACGAGATATCGTCGGCCGGCTTCTGCCCGCCGCCGGGGCGACCTCACATCATGTCCATCCCACCGCCGCCGTGGTCGTGGCCACCCGCAGGGGCGTCTTCCTTCTGCTCGGCGACGAGTGCCTCGGTGGTGATGAGCAGGGCCGCGATCGACGCCGCGTTCTGCAGCGTGGAACGGGTCACCTTGGCGGGATCGATGATCCCGGAAGCCACCAGGTCCTCGTACTCGCCGGTGGCGGCGTTGAACCCCATGGCCTTGTCCTCGGCGGCGACCCGGGCGACAACGACACCGGCCTCGTAGCCTGCGTTGTGGGCGATCTGCCGCAACGGGGCCTCGAGGGCCTTGCGGACCAGGCCGCGCCCGGCCTTGACGTCGTCGGAACCGCCGCGGAGCTTGTCGATGGCGTCGCGGGCGCGGAGCAGAGCGACACCGCCACCGGGGACGATGCCCTCCTCGACGGCGGCACGGGTCGCCTGGATGGCGTCCTCGATGCGGTGCTTCTTCTCCTTCAGCTCCACCTCGGTGGCGGCGCCGACCTTGAGCACGGCGACACCGCCGGCCAGCTTGGCCAGCCGCTCGGACAGCTTCTCGCGGTCCCAGTCGGAATCCGAGTTCTCGATCTCACGACGGATCTGGGCGATCCTGGCATCGACCTCGGCCTTGGAGCCTGCGCCCTCCACCACGGTCGTGTTGTCCTTGGAGACCACGACCTTACGGGCCGAGCCCATCAGGTCGATGGTCACGCCGTCGAGCTTGAGCCCGACCTCCTCGGAGATCACGGTGGCACCGGTGAGGATGGCGACGTCCTGGAGCATGGCCTTGCGACGCTCGCCGAACCCCGGGGCCTTGGCCGCAACCGAGGCGAAGGTGCCCCGGATCTTGTTGACCACCAGGGTGGCCAGGGCCTCGCCGTCGACATCCTCGGCGATCACCATCAGCGGCTTGCCGGTCTGCTGCACCTTCTCGAGGACGGGGAGCAGATCCTGCACCGACGAGATCTTGGAGTTGACGATCAGCAGGTAGGGGTCGACCAGGACGGCCTCCTGGCGATCGGGATCGGTGATGAAGTACGGGGAGATGTAGCCCTTGTCGAACTGCATGCCCTCGGTGAACTCCAGCTCGATCCCGAAGGTCTGGCTGTCCTCGACGGTGATCACACCCTCGTTGCCCACCTTCTGCATGGCGTCGGCGATGCTCTTGCCGATGATGGAGTCCGCCGCCGAGTTGGCGGCGACATAGGCGATCTCGCCGTGGGCGTTGGAGTCGACCGGGCTGGCCAACTCGCCGATGGCCTCGACCACCTTGGCAACCGCCTCCTCGATGCCGCGCTTCAGCTCGAGCGGGTTGGAGCCGGCGGCGACGAGGCGGAGCCCGTCACGCACCATGGCCTGGGTGAGCACCGCCGAGGTGGTGGTGCCGTCACCGGCGACGTCGTTGGTCTTGTTGGTCGCCTCGTAGGCCAGCTTGGCGCCCATGTTCTCCCACGGGTCGTCGAGCTCGATCTCCTTGGCGATGGTGTAGCCGTCGTTGGTGATGGTGGGGGCGCCCCACTTCTTCTCGAGGACGACGTTGCGGCCCTTGGGGCCGAGGGTGACCTTGATGGTGTCGGCGAGCTTGTCGACACCGGCCTGGAGGCCCCGTCGAGCCTCCTCGTTGAATCGCAGTTGCTTGGCAGCCATATGTTGTCGATCTCCTCTCAGGCCAGCACGGCGAGCACGTCGCGCGCCGACAGGATCAGGTATTCCTCACCGTCGACCTTGACCTCGGTGCCTCCGTACTTGGAGTAGAAGACGAGATCGCCGACCGATACGTCGAGGGCGACACGGTCGGTGCCGGCCTCGTTCCAGGACCCGGGTCCAACCGCAAGAACCTCACCGAGTTGCGGCTTTTCCTTGGCGGTGTCCGGGATGACGAGCCCACTCGGGGTGCGGCTCTCGTCCTCGTCCTTGGGCTTGACCACGATGCGGTCGCCCAGGGGATTCAGCTTCATGTTGACTCCTCCTGACAGTAAGCGCCGATGAGTTAGCAGTCGGCGCCTGCGAATGCCAGAGTGTAGCACTCGTCGAGCCAGACTGCTAACGGATCCTGCCCTTGTCTGCCGGCCGCCGCTCAGCCGAGACGGAGCCCTGGGTCGACGTCCGCTCCCCATCCCGACCGGGCCCCCCGGCCCAGCCGGAAGGAGGCGGCGGCGGCGATCATCGCCCCGTTGTCGGTGCACAGCGACGGTGCCGGCAGGTACAGCTCGACCCCACGGTCTGCGGCCTCCTCGGCGAGTCGTTGCCGCAGCCTGGTGTTGGCCAGCACCCCTCCCCCACCGGCCACCGTCCCGGCCCCGATGGCCTCGACCGCGTTGAAGGTCTTCTCGACCAGCACATCGACGATCGCCTCCTGGATCGAGGCGGCGACGTCCTCGACCGCAGGCAGCTCGCCCGCCTGCTTGGCCCTGGTCAGGTAGGTGGTCACCGACGTCTTCAGCCCGGAGAACGACAGGTCGAAGGGCCGGTCCCGCAGCGCCCTGGGGAAGGCGATGGCGGTCGGGTCCCCGGCGGCGGAGATGCGGTCGATGACCGGTCCCCCGGGATAGCCCAGACCCATGAACCGCGCCAGCTTGTCGAACGCCTCGCCGGCGGCGTCGTCGATGGTCCTGCCCATCTCCTCGTAGCTTCCCCACTCGGGAACGTGGATGATCTGGCTGTGCCCACCCGAGGCGAGGAGGACGACGGCGGGAGGCTGGTACCCGGCGTGCTCGAGCCGGGGGGCAAAGAGATGACCCTCCATGTGGTCGATCGCCAGGAAGGGTTTGCCCAGGCTCCAGGCGAAGGCCTTGGCGAACCCGAACCCGACCACGAGCGAGCCGACCAGACCCGGGCCCTGGGTGGCGGCGATGGCATCCAGCTGGGCCTGGTGGATCCCCGCCTGGCGCAGGGCGTCGTGGACCAGGGGACGGATCGCCTCGATGTGGGCCCGTGCCGCCACCTCGGGGACCACCCCGCCGAAGCGGGCGTGGGCGTCGACCTGGCTGGACAGCACCGACGAGAGCATCCGCATTCCCGAGACCACCCCGACCGCGGTCTCGTCGCAGCTGGTCTCGATCCCGAGGATGATCGGACCGCCGGCGGGATCAGCCAAGGGGCATTCCCAGGTCGGACCGGATGGCGGCGAGGCGGTCGAGGTACTCGGGCTGGTCGATGTCGGACACCCACATGATCAGGGCGTCCTCCTCGACGTAGTAGTCCTTGCGCACCCCCACGGGAGCCATGCCGAAGCGGGAGTAGAGCCGTTGCGCCGAGCGGTTCGACATCCGCACCTCGAGGGTGAGGTGGCGGGCCCCCGCCGCCAGGGTGTGGCCGACCAACTCGTAGATCAGCCTGGTGGCCAGCCGGTGGCGGCGGCGCACCGGGTCCACCGCCACGGTGGTGATGTGGCCGTCATCGCCGATGACCATCATCCCGGCGAATCCGGCCACCTTGCCCTCGGCCTCGGCGACGAGGTACACCCGCCCCGAGGCCGCCAGCTCGTCACGGAAGATGCCCTCGGTCCACGGGTTGGGGTAGATCGCCCGCTCCAGGGCGAGCACCCGGTCGAGGTCGGTGAGCGCCATGGGTCGGATCACAGGGACCGGGACGGCATCGGTCAGCTCGACCGGGTCGGCGGCGTTCACGACGCCGCCTCCGGCCAGAAGCCCTCGTCCCTGATCTCGGCCCAGTTGATCGTGGCGTCGGGCTCGCGCAGGTACATCGGCCTGACCCGCTCCGGTGGGGTGAAATCGTCGCGGCAGGCCTTGATCTCGCCGATCTCGAGCAGCACGTCTGCGGAGGGATAGCGGGGACGGCCCTTCTTGGCACGGTGCAGCCCGAGGAAGGTCGCCTCCGGAATCGACTCCCAGTCGCCCACCACCAGGGTGTCCTCGGGGTCGGCGTCGAGGAGGCCGCGCAGGTCGTCGGGGCTCACCACCTCGGGGCTGCCGGCCGACACCACGCCCCCCGGCACCGGCTGGAACGGCTGGGTGGCGATCTGCCCCCGGCGCACGTCGACGACGGGCCAGATGCGGCGTCTTCCGGTTGCGGCCCGCAGCGCCAGCACCGTCAGCGAGCTCACCGTGATCAGCGGCGCCCCGATGGCGGCGGCGATCCCCTGCGCCGACGAGATGCCGGCGCGCAGCCCGGTGTAGCGGCCCGGGCCGATGTCGACGGTGACGGCGTCGATGTCGGGGGGCGACCATCCGGCCTGAGCGAAGCAGAAGTCGATGGCGCCGGCCAGGAACCCGAGATGGCCACGGGCGTCGACCTCGAGCGCCATCGAGGCCAGCTTGCCGTGCCGACCGATGGCTACCGAACTGGCGGCCGTCGACGTCTCGATGGCGAGGATCCTCATACGCTCAGCTCCCACAGCGGCCGCGAGGACCATCCCCCGTGCGGGATGAAGGCGATGCTGCGCTCATGGTCGCCGACCATGGCGATGTCGACGACGAGGTGGTCGTCGGGGACGGCACCGGCGACGGCGTTGCCCCACTCGACCAGCAGCACCCCGTCGGCGGCCATGGTGAGCAGGTCCAGGTCATCCCACTCCGCCGTGGAGCCGAGTCGGTAGACGTCGGCGTGGTGGAGGGGCAGGAAGCCGACATAGCTGCGGACGATGACGAAGCTGGGGCTGCTGACCGGATCGTCGATCCCGAGCCCGTCTGCTACCCCGGCCGCCACCTGCGTCTTGCCTGCTCCCAATGGGCCGACCAACAGCACCACGTCGCCCGGTCGGAGCAGCCCGGCGAGGCGCCTGCCGACGGCGACGGTCTCGGAGGGTAGGGCGGTGGTCAAGACCACGCCGGCCGGGTCGGATGATGGGATCGAGGTCATGCTGCGGTCCTGCTGCCTGGCCGGTGGGTGTCAGACTACCGCCCGGCCCGCCCCCCGGACGCTGCGTCATCCCGGCCGGTCATCCGAACAGGTCGAGCTGGGTTGGATCCGGATCGGCCGCACGCTCGGGATCGGTAGGACGCAGCCCCGGATAGGTCCCGTCGATCACCTGGCGGACGATGGCGAGGTCGAACCGCATCTCCTCGAGCACCCGCGCACTCCCCCTGAGGGCGGCGGCGGGATGGAACGTCGGGACCAGCTGGCGGCCCCCCCACCATTGGTAGGGGCGTCCCCTGAGCCGGGTGATCCCCAGCTCGGTGCGGAGCAGCAGCTTGGTGGAGGCGTTGCCCAGGGTGAGCACCACCTTGGGGTCGACCAGCTCGATCTGGCGGCGCAGGTAGCCCTTGCAGGCGTCGATCTCGTCCGTCAACGGGTCCCGGTTCCCGGGGGGCCGGCACTTCACCACGTTGGCGATGTAGACCCCCTCGGTCCTGGTGAGCCCGATCTCGTCGAGCAGCTCGTCGAGCAGCTTGCCCGAGGGCCCGACAAAGGGAAGACCCTGCTCGTCCTCGCGCTTTCCGGGGCCTTCGCCGACGATCATCAGGTCTGCGTCCGGATCGCCCGACCCGAACACCACGTTGGTACGGCCGGCAGCAAGCCGGCAGGCGACGCACACCGAGGCTTCGGCGCCGAGGATGGCCAGTGCCTGCGCCCGCTCCTCGGGGGTCACCAAGCCCCCTTCCCCGCCCTGACCGCCGCCTCGATGGCCCGCCCGGTCGCCTCGAACGCGGCCTCGGCGACGGCGTCGACGTCGCAGGCGGTCCCGCCACAAGCCACCGCGAACACGGCGTCCCCGTCGAAGCGGGTGTGGGCGGGACGGAAGCACGCCCCGAGGGCATCGTGGCTGCGCACGATCGTCCTCGACAGCTCCGCCCTGGAGAGCAGGCCGTCAACCGCCACCGCCACCAGGGTGGTCTGCTCGATGGCGGCAGGGCGCACCGGGCTCGGGCCGGGCACGTGGGGCCCGCCGGTGAGCGGCTCGCCTTCGAGGGTGAAGGCGTCGCCGACGGCGTTGACCACCACCAGGGCGCCGACGGTGACGTCACCACAGACGACCGCCGCCGATCCGATGCCGCCGTCGCCGCGGGCCTCCGGACCGCGCCATCCGGCCACCGAGGCGCCCGCACCGGCCCCCACCCGTCCCATCGCCACCGGATGACGGCGGCGGGCGTCGTAGGCGGCGGCCCCCTCGTCCGGGCCGGGCCGCACCGTCGGGTCGCCAACCGCCAGGTCGTAGATCACGGCGGCGGGGACGATCGGAACCCTCCCCACCAGGGTGGGATGACCCCTGCCGTCGGCCTCGAGACGGCGCATCACCCCGTCGACCGATGCCAGCCCGAAGGCCGATCCGCCGGAGAACACCAGTGCCTGGATGGTCTCCACCCGCATGCCGTGGCCGAGCACCGCGGTCTCCCTGCTCCCCGGGGCGCCGCCCCTCACCTCGACGGCGGCATGGTTGGGCTCGGGGAAGGTGATCACGGTTACCCCGGTGCGGGCGACCAGGTCGGTCCAATGCCCCACCTCCACCCCCGGCACCGAAGTGAGGGTGCCGCCCTCGATCACGACCGCATCTCCAACCCTGCGCTCCAAGCCGGCTCGGTGGACGTCACGGAAGGAGGGTACCGGGTGGCCACCCCCCTTTTCTTAGGACCGAAACGCGTCATGTGTGATGCGTTTCGGTCCTAAGAAACGGTAGGTAGCGCCGGGGAAGCCTGGGCCCGAACCGGCACACGATCTCGTAGTTGACCGTGTCCAGGGCGCCCGCCCATTCCTCGGCGCTGATCCGCTCGCTCCCTTGCGCCCCCAGCAGCACCACCTCGTCCCCGATGTCGAACGTGGCGTCGCCGACGTCCACGACCACCTGATCCATGGTCACCCTGCCGGCGAATGGATGACGGCGACCGCCGATCAGGACCTCGCCACCGATCGCCGACAACCTCCTGGAGACACCGTCGGCGTACCCGATGGGGACCGTGGCCACCCAGGCGTCGGCCGGCAGCGGACGGCGCCTGCCGTAGGAGGGACGTCTGCCCGCCCCGAGACGCCTGAGCAAAGTGATGTGGGACACCACCCGCATCGCCGGCCTCAGGTCGAGGTGGGGTGCGGTGGCCGGGGCGGGCCGCATCCCGTAGATGCCGAGCCCGGCACGCACCATGTCGAACCGGGCGTCGGTGCGGCCGATGGCCCCCGCCGTGTTGGCGGCGTGGACCAGCCGAGGATGGTGGCCGGCGGCGGCGAGCATCTCGAGGGTGGCGCCCAGCCGGCCGATCTGCGCCGCGGTGTAGTCGGCGTCCTCCTCGGAGACGGCGAAATGGGTCCACACCGCCTCGAGGGTCAGGTTCGGGGAGGCGGCGATGGCGTCCGCCAGTCCCCCGACGTGGCCGGGGTCGGCGCCCACCCGGTGCATCCCGGTGTCGACCTTGAGATGGACGTTGTGGAGCGCCCCGGTGGCGGCCAGCGCATGCACGAACCGGGTGGTGTAGACCGAAGGGGTGAGCCCCCAGGCCGACAGCTCGCCTGCGTCGCCCGGGTCCGGCTCGGACAGCACCAGGATCGGCGCCTCGATGCCGGCCTCGCGCAACCGGACGCCCTCCTCCACCAACGCCACCGCCAGCCGGGAGGCGCCGGAGGCGAGGGCGGTCTCGGCAACGGGGACGTCGCCGTGGCCGTAAGCATCCGCCTTGACCACGGCGCACAGGAAGGCGGGGGCCACCTCGGCGGCGATCAGGGCGACGTTGTGGGCGATGGCGTCAAGGTCGATCTCCACCCAGGTCGGTCTCATCAGGCGAACCGCCCGATGTGGACGGCGAGATCGTCGGCGGTGAGCGCAGTGGTGGCGGCCAGATCGGCGCCGGCCCGACCGTGCCAGTAGGCGGCGGACCGGGCGGCGGTCTCGGCGTCGAGCCCCCGGCACCACATCGCCCCGATCATCCCGGAGAGCACATCGCCGCTTCCCGCCGAGGCCAGCTCGGGCCCACCGCTGGTGACCGCCCACTGCTGCTCGCCGACCACGAAGGTGGGCGAACCCTTGAGCAGCACCACCGTGCCCGTCGCCTCGGCCAGCTCGCAGGCTGCGGTGAACGTGGGTGGGTCGTCGGTGAGCCTGGTGAACTCGCCGGCGTGCGGGGTGAGCACGGTCGGGGCCACCCTGCCGGTCACCGTGTCCGGGCTGCCCAGGCTGTTGAGGCCGTCGGCGTCGAGCACCAGCGGCTTGTCCCAGGCAACGGTGAGCCGCTGCACGAACTCGTCGACGCCGACCCCGAGCCCGGGCCCGAGCACCATCAGGTCGAAGCGGGTCGCCACCGCCAGAACCTCGTCGAGATCGGCGGCGCCGAACCGGTCAGCGTCCCCGATGCCGCGGCTGATCACCCCCCTGGTGCGGCCCGAGATGGTCGGCTGCAGCCGACCGGGGCTCACGATGGCGACCAGCCCGGCGCCGAACCGCTGCGCTCCGGTGGCGGCCAGCAGCGGGGCGCCGGTGAACCCGGGCGATCCGCCGACGACCAGCACCGATCCGGCCGACCACTTGTGGACGGTGCGCCGTCGGGCGGGTCGGGGGGCGTCGACCTCTTCGCATACCTTGAATACCGGGTCTCCACCGATGAGACCGATGTCGGCCACCTCGACGGTCCCGCACCGCTCCGGCCCCTCGCCGAGCAGGTGACCCGGTTTGAGGGCGTGCAGGGCGACGGTGCGGTGGGCGGTGACGGCGGGGCCGGTGACCCGCCCGGTGGCGGCGTCGACCCCGCTGGGGATGTCGACGGCGAGCACCACCGCCCCCTGGTCGACGGCGTCGACCACCTCGGCGCTCATCGTTCCCCGGAACCCGCTCCCGAACACGGCATCGATGACGAGATCGGCCGGTGGAGGCTGATCCGAGAACGGCACGCCGGCGGCGCGGGCGGCGAGCAACGCCCGCTCGGCGGCGCCGCCGCCGACAGGCCGGCCGAAGGGACGGGCGGTGACGGCGGCGCCGCGGCGCATGAGATGCCTGGCCGCCACGTAGCCGTCGCCGCCGTTGTTGCCCCGACCGGCGAGGACCGTGACCCGTCGGCCGTACCCTGCCCCCATCCGCACCCCGGCCAGAGCCACCGCGTAACCGGCACGCTCCATCAGCACGTCGACCTGGTCTCCGGCGGCGGCGTCGAGCCGGGCCGTCTCGTCCGGGGTGAGGACCGGCCGCATCGCTCAGTCGTTCACCGAGATGGCGAACACCAGGGCCCGGTCGTCGGTGTGGGTGATGGTGACCAGGACCCGGGTCACCCCGATGACCCTGGCCCGCTCCGCAGCCGTCCCGCTCAGGTTGACCAGGGGCATCCCCCCGCCGGTGATCTCGATGTCGCGCCAGTGGAGGCGGCGCCACCCCGCCCCGAGACTCTTCATCACCGCCTCCTTCCCGGCGAACCGGGCGGCGAGGCGGGCGGAGGGATCGGCGTAGCGGTGGGCGTACTCCCACTCGTGATCGGTGAAGCACCGCTCGTGGAAGCGGTCCCCATAGGTGCGGACCAGGTGCCGCACCCGCGGCACCTCGGCCAGATCGACACCGAGCCCGACGACGTTCACGCCCGCAACGCTATCGGCCCGCCGCACCGGGCACCAACGCTCGGCCGGGCGACCGGAGGGCGGGGGCTCAGACCGAGACGGGGATGGGGACGAGGACGACGGGGATGCCGGTGATCTGCGATGCCCGCTCCACCTCATCGTGGTTGAGGTGGCCGGTGACGGCGGGCAGCGCCACCAGGGTGGCGCTGGCGCCGACCACACAGGAGGCGAGGTCGACGGCGGTGTCGAGGGCATCGGTCGCCATGCCGGTGGCGGTGATGTCCCTGGCGGCGAGCCGGTGGACCAGCTGCTCCAGGTAGACGTCGGCCGCCTCCCGCACCGAGATCTCCTCGGATGCGGCGTACTGCTCCAGCGCGATGGCCGCCCGCCCGGAGCGCGAGACGACGGCGGTCAGGTGACGATGCCCCGCGGCGACGGCGAAGTCGATGGCGGCCTCGCCATGATGTGAAGAGGGGTCGACGACGACGATGGCGTGCTTGTGGTCCATGGGACAACCTCCGAAAGGGGACGAAGCTGGGGCGGAGGAGAGGGAGGGCGGCGCAACGGCGCCACGACCCTTCCCGGCCCGGAATGCTCGTGTTCGTTGCCCCAGGATAGCCGCTACCGGCGTCACCGCCAGCTATTCCACGGTGACGGACTTGGCCAGGTTCCTCGGCTGGTCGATGTCGTGGCCCCGCAACCGGGCGACGTGGTACGCCAGCAGCTGCAGCGGCACGATGGCGGTCACCGGGCTGAGCAGGTCGTCGGTGCGGGGGATCCTGAGCACGTCGTCGGCGAAGCTGCCGATCGACGAGTCGTCCTCGTAGCCGACGGCGAGCACGGTCGCCCCCCGCGCCTTCACCTCCTGCACCGCCGACATGGTCTTGTCGTACACCGCGCCCTGGGTGAGCACCACGATCACCGGTGTGCCCTTGGTGACCAGGGCCAGGGTGCCGTGCTTGAGTTCGCCCGCCGGCATCGCCTCGGAGTGCAGGTAGCTGATCTCCTTCAGCTTGAGCGACCCCTCCATGGCAACGGCGTAGTCGAGGCCGCGCCCGATGAAGTACACGTCCTGGGCGTCGGCGATCTGGATTGCGGCCTTGGCCACCGACTCCTCGTCGCCGAGCACCGCCTCGACCTGGCCCGGCAGGGCATGCAGCCCCCGACCGATCCGCTCCGAGAGGTCGGCGTCGACCACCCCGCGCACCCGGCCGATGCGCAGCGCCAGCAGGTACTGGGCCACCAGCATCGCCGAGTACGCCTTGGTTGACGCCACCGAGATCTCGGGACCCGCCCTGGTGTACAGGATGTCGTCCGCCTCGCGGCTCAGCGTCGAGCCCACCACATTGGTCAGGGCGAGCAGCCGCGAGCCCCTGCTCCGGGCGAGCCTGGCGGCGGCCAGGGTGTCGGCGGTCTCCCCCGACTGGCTGATGGCGATGGTGAGGCTCGGCGATGTCACCAGCGGGTCGCCGTACCGCATCTCGTGGGCGTACTCCACCGAGGTGGGGATGCGGAGCACCCGCTGGAAGATCTCCCTGCCGACCAGCCCGGCGTGGTAGGCGGTGCCACAGGCGGTCACCCACAGGTGCTCCATGTCTCGGGCGAAGGCGTCGTCGAATCCGACCCCCTCGAGCCACACCTCGCCCGAGGCGTCGAGACGCCCGGAGACGGTCTCGGTCACGACGGCGGGCTGCTCGTGGATCTCCTTGAGCATGAAGTGCTCGAAGCCGCCCTTCTCGGCCTGGTCGGCGTTCCAGTCGACGTGGAGCACCGGGCGGTCGATCACCCCGCCCTCGATGTGCTCGATGGTGGCGCCGTCTGCGTCGACCACCACCATCTCCCCGTCCTCGACCACGAGGAAGTCACGGGTGTGCTGGAGCACTGCCGGGATGTCGGAGGCGAGGAACGTCTCCCCGTCACCGAGCCCCACCACCAGCGGGCTCACCTTGCGGACGGCGACGATCCGCTCCGGCTCGTCGACGCACATCACCACCAGGGCGTATGCGCCTGCGGCGTGACCAACGGCGCGCCGCACCGCCTCGACCAGGTCGCCCTCATACTCGTCGGCGACCAGATGGGCGAGGATCTCGGTGTCCGTGTCGGACGTGAAGCCGTGCCCCTGGGCGGTGAGGGCGTTCTTCAGCTCGTGGAAGTTCTCGATGATCCCGTTGTGGACCACGACGAACCGGCCAGACGGATCGGTGTGGGGGTGGGCGTTGGCGTCGCTGGGCTCGCCGTGGGTGGCCCAGCGGGTGTGCCCGATCCCCACCATGCCCGCCAGCGGCTTCTGCTCGAGGATGCCGGACAGCCGCTCGATCTTGCCCTGGGCCTTGCGGATGTCGATTGCGCCGTCATCGACCACGGCGATGCCTGCCGAGTCGTACCCGCGGTACTCGAGACGGCGGAGACCGTCGAGGATCAATGGGGCGGCCTGGCGAGGACCGACGTAGCCAAGGATGCCGCACATGCGCGCATCGACCTCCTGTGTCGTGCGACCGGAGGCACTCGAGCGGAGATCGCTCCGCTCCCCACACGGGACGGCCTCTGTTCCCGGGGTCGCCCCCGGGGTTTGCTCCGTCCCTACGGCCGTGGGCGGCCGAGAGGGCACCCGCCGACTGCTCGATGATCCCTCTTCCTCGTCACCTCACCACGGGGGCGAGGGCTGGCGCTGGAAGACGCGAGAGCCCGGTCGGTTTCGATTGATGTCGAGGAGCTTAGGGCAGCCTGGCGGGTTCGCCATGGGTCTGGCGGCCGATATGGCCCGTCACCCCAGCGTTGCGGCAACGACCTCGACCAGCGACCGGGCCAGCCGGTCGGCGCCGTCGATGGTGGGCGCCTCGACCATCACCCGAACCAGCGGCTCGGTCCCCGAGGCGCGAACCAGCACCCGTCCGTCGTCGCCCAGCGTGGTTTCGGCGTCCTTGACCGCAGCCCACACCTCGGCGGCGCCCGCCAGCCCGTTGCGGTCGGCCACCCTGACATTGATCAGCACCTGGGGGAACTCGGTGATGACGCGGCGCAGCCGGCGAAGCTCCTGCCCGGTCCCCGCCATCACCTCGGTGAGACGGAGGGCGGTGCGGAGACCGTCGCCGCTCACCCTGTCCTCGAGGATGACGTGGCCGGACTGCTCGCCGCCGAGCACGGCGCCGACCCGCTGCATCTGCTCGAGGACGTAGCGGTCGCCCACCTTGGTCTGCGTCACCTCGATGCCCATGGCCTGCATGGCATGGATGAAGCCGAGGTTGGCCATCACGGTGGTGACCACCCGGTTGCCGGCGAGCTGCCCTGTGGACTTGAGGTGGTTGGCGAGCACGGCGATGACCACGTCACCGTTGGCCACCGCCCCGTCCTCGTCGATGGCGATGAAGCGGTCGGCGTCGCCGTCGAAGCAGAAGCCGACCCGCCCGTCGACCAGGCCGGCGAGGGTCTCGGGATGGGTGGCCCCCACCCCGTCGTTGATGTTGAGGCCGTCCGGATGGGCGGCGTGGACCTGGACCCTGGCACCGAGCCTGCCGAACAGCTCGGGGGCGGCCACCGAGGCCGCCCCGTTGGCGCAGTCGAGCACGATCTCCATCCCGTCGAGGGCGACCCCGTGCTCGGTGGCGAGCTGGTCCACGTAGCGGGAGAGGGCGTCGTCCATGATGGTGATCGAACCCACACCGGCGCCGGTCGGCTGAGGGTACGGCCCGCCCGCCATGAACCGGGCGGTGATCGCATCCTCCTCGGCGTCGGGGAGCTTGTTCCCGTTGGGGCCGATGAGCTTGACCCCGTTGTCGGCGGCGGGGTTGTGCGAGGCGCTGACCATCACCCCGAGCGCCGCCCCCTCGGTCATGGTGAGCCGGGCGACGCCGCCCACGGGGAGCACCCCGAGGTCGACGGTGTCGAGGCCCACCGAGGTGAACCCGGCGTGGAGGGCGGCGGTGAGCATCGGCCCCGAGCGGCGGGTGTCCCTTCCGATGAGGACCACCCCGGCGACCGAGCCCGCCGTCGCCCGCGCCAGATCGAAGGCGAGCTGCGGGTTGAGCTCGGTGTTGGCGACACCTCTGACCCCGTCGGTTCCGAACAGGCGGTCGGAGGTCACGGTCGGCGGGCGGTCGTGGCGCGGCAGGTTCAGCGCTTGGTGAACTGCGGGGCCCTGCGGGCCTTGCGCAGCCCGTACTTCTTGCGCTCCACCCGCCGTGCATCGCGGGTGAGCAGACCCTCGCTCTTCAGGGCGGGGCGAAGCTCGGGATCGACGACGATCAGCGCCCGGGCGATGCCGAGACGCAGGGCGTCGGTCTGGCCGGTGAAACCGCCACCCTCGATCGTGGCCTTGACGTCGAAACGCCCCTCCATGTCGACGGTTCGCAGCGGCTCGAGGGCACGCAGACGCAGCGCCGCCTGGGGGAAGTAATCCTCGAGGGTGCGCCCGTTGAGCTCGAACACCCCGGTCCCGTCGTAGAGCCTGACGCGGGCGACCGAGCTCTTGCGGCGACCCGTGCCCTGCGCCAATGGCTGCGTCATCGGACCCGTTCCTTTCCTATCGTGAGTGCTTCGGGTGCCTGAGCGGCGTGGGGGTGCTCGCCGCCTGCGTAGACCTTGAGCTTGGTGAACATGGCGCGGCCCAGCTTGTTCTTGGGGAGCATGCCCCGCACCGCCGATTCGATGATCCGTTCCGGGTACCGCTCTCGCATCTGCCCGAGCGTCATCTGGCGCAGACCGCCCGGGTAGCCCGAGTGGCGGTAGTACATCTTCTGGGTCTCCTTGCTGCCGGTGGCGGCCACCTTCTCGGCGTTGATCACCACCACGTAGTCGCCCCCGTCCATGTGCGGGGCATACGTCGGCTTGTGCTTGCCCCGGATGATGGTGGCGACGCCGGAGGCGAGCCGCCCCAGGGGGACGTCGGTGGCGTCGACGACGTACCAACGGTGCTCGAGCTCCGCCGCCTTGGGCGAATACGTCCTCTGCAGCTTTGGCTTCATGGCGAGTCTGACCGGTCCTCGGACAAGGGAGAGCTCCCGGAGGGACCGGAAGCGGGCGCATGCTACCCCCCACGGGCCTTCTCCCGCCAATCCTTCGGACCGTCGGCATCCGTCCGCAGCCGCCACCCCCCGAACTTCAGCGGATTGGTACTCGCCAGGGGTACGCAGAACCTAAGGTTCGGGAAGGTCTGCGGGGTAGTCGATCCTGACCAGGGTGAGCCCGTGAGGTGGGGCCGGCCCCGCGGTGAGGGACCGGTCCCGGGAGGCGATCACGTCGGCCATCGAGCCCGGTGATGCCGCCCCACGACCGATCCGGGCGCAGCTGGCCACCACCGAGCGGACCATCTGGTGGCAGAACGAGGATGCCTCGATGGTGAACACCACCAGATCGGGGCGCCGCCGCTCCCAGCGGGCGGTGCGCACCAGACGGATCGTGCTCCGCTGCTCGGCACGGCGACAGAAGGCGGCGAAATCGTGCTCGCCGATCAGGGCGGCGGCGGCCTCGTCCATGGCGTCGACGTCGAGCGCATGGCCGAGGTGCCACGAGATGCTGGACAGGAACGGGTCGGGAACCTCGCCGTCGAGGATCAGGTACTCATAGGCCCTACCCACCGCCGAGAACCGGGCATGGAAGCCGTCGGCAGCCGCCACCAGCCGCTTGACCGCGATCTCGGGGCCCAGCCGGCGGTTGAGCGACCGCACCACCCTGACCGGGTCGATGGGTGTCTCGGTGGCGAAGCTGACCACCTGCCCGGTGGCGTGGACCCCGCGGTCGGTGCGCCCGGCGACAAAGGTCGGCACCGGCCCGGTGAACGGCTCGAGCGCCGTCTCCAGCTCACCCTGGACGGTGCGCACCGCCTGCTGGCGGGCGTAGCCGTGGAAGCCGGTCCCGTCGTAGGCGAGGTCGATCCGCCAGGTGGTCATGCCGGCCCCCGTCACCCGGCCGCCACCGGTCAGACCAGCCCGTAGCCGAGGATCGAGGCGACCACCATCCACCCCACCAGCCCGAGCCCGGCGGCCAGGGCGGCGCGCTCGATCGGCAGATCGCTCTCGTAGCGCACCCCGTGGGCCACCACCAGGAGGAACCAGATGGAGGCGACGACGAAGGCGATGATCCCGTTGTCGAAGATCCGGATGGTGACCAGGGTGAGCAGCAGCGTGGGGTAGGCGAACCCGGTGATGCGCAGGATGGTGGCGAAGCTGCCGTCCCCTTCGAGCAGGTACCGGGAGACGGCATAGGTGATGCCGCTGTAGACGAGCCAGAAGACGGCGGCATTGAGCAGCGACCTGAACAGCACGTCGAGCCCCGAGGCGCTGGTGGCCAGCCCGAGCAACCCGAATCCGAGCCCGAGCATGATGAGCAGCCGGGTGAGGACGACGAGGATGAGGGCGTCCCCGGTTGCCCGGTCGTTCAGGTCCATCCACACGAACGCCTCGCGCCTCAGCGACAGTGCCTCACCCAGCCGTCTCATCGTCTCGCCCAAGCGCCCACCTCTCGATCGGACGGCGAGCATACCGGCCACCCCGGAGCAGCTTGAGGCGGGCGAAGCATCGACCACTCCGGGTTAGCCCCTGGTTCGCTCCCGCTCGACCGGGCCTGGCGAGTCGCCGACGGGTGGGGGGGATGCGCCGGGACCGTCAGACCAGCTCGATGACCGCCATCTCGGCGCCGTCGCCGCGACGGGGGCCCAGCTTGACCACCCGGGTGTAGCCACCGGGGCGGTTGGCGTAGCGGGGAGCGACGTCGTCGAACAGCTTGGTGACCACCTCTTGATCGGTGATCCGGCGCATCACGGTGCGCCTGGCGTGCAGATCGCCGCGTCGGGCCTTGGTGATGATCTTCTCCACGTAGGGGCGGAGCATCTTGGCTTTGGCCTCGGTGGTGGTGATCCGCTCCTCCACGATCAGCGAGGCGGCCAGGTTGGCCAGGATCTTCCGCTGATGGGAGGGGCTGCCCCCGAGGCGGGGGCCCTTCTTGGGGGTGGGCATCAGATGACCCCGCCTTCGCTGTCGGTACCGGTGCGCAGCGACAGCCCGAGCTCGTCGAGCTTGGCCACGACCTCCTCGAGGCTCTTCTGCCCGAAGTTGGTGATATTGAGGAGATCGTCCTCGGTCTTCTCCACCAGCTCGCCGACGGAATGGATCTGGGCCCGGCGCAGACAGTTGCGGGGCCGCTCGGTGAGATCGAGCGCCTCGATGGGCAGCTCGAGATCGGGAGAGCCCATGTCGGCGATGACGACGTCACCCAGGGGGAGCCCGCTGTAATCGTCGACGTCTGCGAACAGCCCGAACAGCTCACGGAGCGTCTTGCCTGCCGACGAGATCGCCTCGCTCGGGGTCACCGAGCCGTCGCTCTCGACGTCGAGCACCAGCCGGTCGAAATCGGTCATCATGCCCACCTGGGTGCTCTCCACCTTGTAGGCGACCTTGCGCACCGGCGAGTAGATGGCGTCGATCGGGATCACGCCGATCTTCTCGCCGGAGCGGCCGCGGTCGGCGCTGCGGTAGCCGACGCCGCGGTCGGCGGTCAGCTCGACCTCGAGGCGGCCGGACGAGGAGAGGCTGGCGAGGTGGAGGTCACCGTTGACCACCTCGACCCCGGCCGGGACCTTCAGATCGGCGGCGGACACATCGGTCTTGCCCCGGGCCGACAGGTACAGGGTTGCCGAATCGGTCTCCATCCGCAGCACGACCTGCTTGAGGTTGAGGATGAAGTCGACCACGTCCTCGACCACGCCATCCATGGTGGAGAACTCGTGCTGGACCCCCTCGATCCGTACCGAGGTGATGGCGGCGCCGGGGATGCGCGCCAGCAACGTCCGCCGCAGCGTGTTGCCGAGCGTGTAGCCGAAGCCGGGCTCGAGCGGCTGGACGATGAACCGAGCACGATCCTCGGTGATCGTTTCGGATTCGATGGTGGGGCGCTGGACGATGAGCACGGACGCTCCTCGGGTCTCGGGAAAGGGAAAGGGAGAGGGAGAGCTGACGGTTACTTGGAGTAGAGCTCGACGATGAGCTGCTCTAGGATCTGGGTGTCGATCTGCTGGCGGCTGGGCAGCACCGTGACGGTGGCCCTGCGATCGGCCTTGTCGACCACCAGCCATTCCGGCACCTGGCGGTCGACCATGTCGACGGCGTGCTGGATGGGGAGGATGTTCCGGCTGCGCTCCCTCATGGTGATGATGTCGCCCTGGCCGACCCGGTACGAGGGGATGTCGACCTTCCTGCCGTTCACCAGGAAGTGGCTGTGGTTGACCAGCTGCCTGGCCTGGGGGCGGGTGTGGGCGAAGCCCGCCCGGTACACGACGTTGTCGAGCCTGGTCTCGAGCAGGCGGAGCAGGTTCTCGCCGGTGATGCCCTTCTGGCGGGCGGCGAGCTCGTAGTAGCGCCGGAACTGACGCTCGAGCACGCCGTACATGAAGCGCAGCTTCTGCTTCTCGCGCAGCTGGATCTGGTACTGGGACTCGCGGATCCTGCCCCGGCCGTGCTGGCCGGGCGGATAGGGCCGCTTGTCGAAGTACTTGGCCTTGTTCTCGTCGAGGAGCTGGCGGGCGCGGCGGCTGACCTTGGTCCTGGGTCCGGTGTAGCGAGCCATCAGCGGCCCTTGCGCTTCTTGGGCCGGCAGCCATTGTGCGGGTTGGGGGTGACGTCCTTGACCCCGGTCACCTCGATACCCATGTTCTGCAGGGTGCGGATGGCGGTGTCGCGACCCGAGCCCGAGCCACGCACGATGACGTCCAGCTTGCGGATCCCCATCTCGCCGGCGCGGCGGGCGGCCTGCTCGGCGGCGACCTGGGCGGCGTACGGGGTCGACTTCCTCGATCCCTTGAACCCGACCGATCCGCCGGACGTCCACGCCACCACGCCACCGTCCTGGTCGGAGATGGAGATGATGGTGTTGTTGAAGGTGGCGCGGATGTGCGCCTGACCATGCGGAATGGTCCGCTTGATCCGCCTCCTGCCCGGGGTGCGCTGCTGCTTGGCCACGTGTTACCTCTAGACCTACTTGCCGACCTTCTTCTTCCCCGCAACCGGGGCCGCCTTACCCTTGCGGGTACGGGCGTTGGTGTGGGTGCGCTGCCCGCGCACCGGGAGGCCGCGCCGGTGGCGCAGCCCCTGGTAGCTGCCGATCTCGATCTTGCGCTTGATGTTCTGGGCGACGTCCCGTCGCAGGTCGCCCTCGACGGTGAGGTTCGAGTCGACGTACTGGCGGATCTTGACCACCTCGGCGTCGGTGAGATCGCGCACCTTGGTGTCGACGTCGATGTCGAGATCGGTGAGCATCCGCTGCGATGTGGTCCTGCCCACCCCGAAGATGTAGGTGAGCCCGATCTCGACCCGCTTGTCCCTGGGAAGATCGGTTCCGGCGATACGAGCCATCGATTACCCCTGACGCTGCTTGTGACGTGGGTTGGAGCAGATCACCCAGACACGACCGTGTCTCCGGATGATCCGGCACTTCTCACACATCTTCTTGGCGGACGCTGAGACCTTCATACCCCTGAACCTGTCGCGTTTCGACCTCCGGAACTGCGGTCCGGAAGCGGTCCGACCCCTCATCGCGGCCTCGGAGGCGACGTTGGGCGCCAGCGGTCGCTCCCATGGAAAAGCCTGGCACCCGAAGGGAACCAGGCCATGATGATAGGCCCCGCTCGGATATCCGGGCAAATCGCGCACGAATTGAACCAGCGCTCCCTCGGAACGTCGGCTCGACGGGTCGAGACGCCCTGATGGTAGCCCGCATTGGATCGATGGCGAGGGGAAACGGCGCCGCTAGCCTCCCGCCGGCAATGGCAGCCCTCACCCCGCTTCCCCTTCCCGACATGCTCGCCATCGCCGCCCGCAACATGGCGCCCGCCTACCTGCGGCGCCGCATCGCCAGGGCCGGAGCCCCCTACACCGTCGACGGCGCCACCACCTTTGCCTACGTCGGGGACGCCGAGTCGGTGGATGTCGTCCATTTCATGGCGCGGTTCCCCGAGTTCCCCCCGATGGAGCGAGTCGAAGACAGCGATCTGTGGCACGTCACGGTCGCGCTGCCCCCCGGGAGCCGGGTCGAGTACAAGCTCGAGGTGGTGGGCATCGACCGCACCGACCGCATCCTCGACCCCCTCAACCGCCGCACCGCATCGGACCCGTTCGGGTCGAACTCGGTCGCTCACGCCCCCGGCTACGTCGAGCCGAGCTGGGTGAACCCGAACGGCGGCGCCCCCGGGACGCTCGAGGCATTCGAGATCGAGAAGAGCGCCTTCGGCGACCGCCGTCTGGTGTCGGTGTACCTGCCACCCTGCTTCCCCGATGACGGCCCCTACCCGCTGGTGGTGCTCCACGACGGCAGCGACATGGTGGAGTACGCCTCGCTGGCCACGGTGCTCGACAACCTGTTCGGGGCCGGGGCGGTGCGGCCCGCCGTGGTCGCCCTGCTCGACCCGGTCCACCGCAGCGAGGAGTACACCGCCTCGGAGACCCACGCCGACTTCGTGGTGGAAGACGTGCTCCCCCGGCTCGCCACCGGGTTCCACACCACCGACGACCCGGCACTCCGGGTCATCGGCGGCAGCAGCCTGGGGGCGGTGGCCAGCCTGGCCACGGCGTGGTACCACCCGGGAACCTTCGCCTCGACCATCCTGCTGTCGGGCTCGTTCGTCACCGCCACCGGGGGACCGATGCGCCGTGGGCCGCTGTTCGAGCCGGTCATCGCCTTCATGAAGGCATTCACCGAGAACCCGGGACAGCCATCCGACCAGGTGTGGATGGCGGTTGGGACCTTCGAGGGGCTGGTGGCCGACAATCGGGCCTTCCGCATCGTGCTCGAGGCCACCGGGATGGCGGTGCAATACGAGGAGGTGGCGGACGGCCACCATTGGCAGAGCTGGCGCAACCTGCTGGGCGGTGCGCTCCTGGACCTGCTGCCCGCCGGGCTGCCATGAGCAATGGTCGGTCGTTTGCCGGCTGCCGGCCGGTGCGGCCGCGCAGTAACTTGGGGCTATGAGCCACCACACCCGACGCATCGGCCTCTCCCTGGGCGCCGATCTCTGCTGGCCCCAGTTCTACGAGGACATCCTCGCCCAGCTCGCCCCGGTCGTGACCGTCGACGGCGACACCGTCGACTTCGAGACCGATCGCATCACCATCGAGCCCTTCGACCTCGATCAGCCCGTCAGCTACGACGTGGTGCTCGACCGGCTCACCCCCTGGTACCACACCAGCCGGGAATGGATCAAGAAGGCGGTGGTGAAGGACGACCTGTACGTCCTCAACAATCCATTCACGCTGCAGGCGATGCAGAAGCACACCTCGTACGCCGCCCTGATGCGGCTGGGGGCGAACGTCCCCGAGACCTGGCTGCTGCCCCCGAAGGAGTACCGCCGCACCGACCCGCTCGAGGCCGATCTCGACGTCACCCTCCACCGCTACGCCCAGATGTTCGACCTGAAGGCGCTCGGGGACCGGATGGGCTACCCGCTGTTCATGAAGCCGTACGACGGCGGCGCCTGGGTCGGGGTGAGCAAGATCGACGACGGGGACGCCCTGGTCGCCGCCTACGAGTCGTCCGGTTCGCGCATCATGCACATCCAGAAGGCGGTCCACCCCTTCGACCTGTTCGTGCGCTGCCTCGGCGTCGGACCCCAGATCAACATCATCCGCTACGACCCTGACGCCCCGCTCCACGACCGCTACAAGGTGGGCTTCAACTTCGTCGACGGCGCCGAGTGGGACCACCTGACCAACCTGACCCTGACCATCAACACCTTCTTCGGGTGGGACTTCAACTCGTGCGAGGCGCTGCGAAAGGACGGGGTGTTCTATCCGATCGACTTCGCCAACGCCAACCCCGACTCGCAGGTGACCTCGCTGCACTACCACCTGCCCTGGCTGGTGAAGGCGCTGCTGCGCTGGTCGCTGTTCTGCGCCGCCACCAAGCGCAAGATGCGCCACGACCTGGGTTGGAGGGACTACTTCGACATCGCCGAAGCCATCGAGGATCCGGAGGAGCGGCTGGCGGCGATGGGCCGCCTCTCCAGGGAACGCCTCGACGCCGACCGCTTCGAGAGCTTCTGCGCCGAGAACCTGGACGATCTCGACCAAGTCGCCCTCGACTACTTCGGGACCGAGCGGGTCAGGGAGATCATCAGGCGCAAGGTGGCGACGCTGTTCCCCGCCCACGAGGTCGACCAGTTCACCGACCACTTCTACGGGCTCGTCCAGTTCTGGCGCCACACCGAGACCGATCGTCTCGCCGGTGCGTCGTCGACGGCGGAAGGCGAAGGGGGGACGGCATGAAGGCGGTGGAGTACTGGTATTCGGATCGGGTCCAGCAGAACGCCACCCTGGCCCGGTGGGGCACCGTCGGCACCCCGGTGCTGCTCTTTCCCACCGCTGGGGGGGACGCCGAGGAAGCGGAGCGGTTCCACGCCATCAGCTCGGTGGCCGACCTGCTCGCCGCCAGGCGGATCAAGGTGTACTCGGTCGACTCGATCTCGGGCCGGTCGTGGATGATGGGCGACGACCCCCGCCACTCGATGTGGCTGCAGAACCAGTTCGACCGCTTCATCGCCGAGGAGGTGGTCCCTGCCATCCGCTCCGACTGCAACGACGAAGGCATCACCGTGATCTCGGCCGGAGCGTCCGTTGGCGCCTTCTGGGCCGTCGAGCTGCTGACCAGACACCCCGATCTGTTCCGGGCGGCGCTGTGCATGAGCGGCACCTACGACCTGTCCGACCGGCTCCACGGGCATTGGAGCGACGACTTCTACTACTCGTCGCCGCTGCATTTCCTCCCAGACCTCAATGGATGGCAGCTCGACCTGCTCCGCACCCGGTTTGTCCTGTTCGCCACGGGGAGCGGAGCCTGGGAGTTTCCGGAGCGAACCTGGCAGATGGCCAACGCCCTCGGCGCCAAGGACATCCCCAACCGGGTCGACCAGTGGGACGAGACCTGGCCCCACGACTGGCCGACGTGGCGGGCGATGCTCCCCAGATACCTCGACGAGTTGTCCTGACCGCCGCCGCCGCGAACCGGATCGACCGCGGCGGAGTACCAACGGCGACGGACGATCACAAGGAGGATCCGTCGTGAAGGGTGGGGCGCTCGTAGTCTGGGTCGCATCGGCGGCGGCAACCGGCCGACGGCGTTCCGGTGCCCCCTGAGCTCGACCCGGCCGATGACGCCCCGCCACCCGACCAGGTCGAGCTGGCGACCAGGGCGCGGGACGGCGACCAGGCGGCCTACGCCCGGCTGGTGGCCATCCACCAGCAGCTCGCCTTCCGGGTGGCCTACCTGGTCACCGGGTCGGCAACGGACGCCGAGGACGCCGCCCAGGAGGGCTTTGTGAAGGCATACGTGTCGCTCCACCGGTTCGACCCGCGCCGCCCGTTCCGGCCGTGGCTGCTCACCATCGTCGCCAACGAGGCCCGCAATCGACGCCGGTCGTCTGGTCGCAGGCTGGCATACGAGGCGCGGTCGATCCGACTGGCCCCCGACGTCCCCGACCTGACCCCGGAGCAGGAGGCCGAGGCGGCGGAAACCAGACGAGCCCTGCTCGATGCCGTCAACCGCCTCCCCGATGGTGAGCGGCTCGTGGTCGGGCTCCGCTACTACCTCCAGCTCAGCGAGGCGGAGACGGCGGCGGCCGCCGGGATCCCCAAGGGAACGGTGAAGTCGCGGCTGTGGAGGGCGATGGAGCACCTCCGCACCGATCTGGGGGGAAGGATGCCATGACCGCCCACGATGCCCTCGGGTCGATGCTCGACTCGCTGCGGTCCGAGATCGTGTTCCCGACCACCCCGCCGCTGGTCGAGGCGGTGACCGATCGGATCGCGGCGCCGCCGGTGCCCCGCCGCTCCCCGTGGCGGATGGTGGCGGCGGCGGCCGCCATCGCCGTCATCCTCACCGCGGTCATCCCCACCACCAGAAGGGCCGTTGCCGACCTCATCGGGATCGGCCCACTGGAGATAACCCAGGTCGCCGATCTCACCCCGGCATCGACCGTACGCAGCCTCGGCCAGCTCACCACGCTCGACGACGCCGCCGAGGCGGCCTCGTTCAACCTGGTCGGGCTCAACCAGGTCGAGCCGGACGCGGTGTTCGTCGACTTCACCGTCCCCGGTGGGATGGTCACCCTTGCCTACGGGTCGCCCACCGATGGGTGGCGGCTGCTGATCACCCAGCTCGACGGGACCGCCACCGAGGGCCTGATCGGCAAGGAGATCGGCTCCGGGACGGAGATCCAGCAGGTGACGGTCGGCGGTGCTCCGGGGCTGTGGATCGAGGGCGCCCCCCACACCCTGGTCGTGCTCGACACCGAGGGAAACCCCTTACGAGACCGGGCCCGGCTGGCGGGAAGCACCCTGGTGACGACCAGACACGGGGTGCTGGTCAGGATCGAGGCGGACACCACGCTGGCCGAGGCGCTTGCCGTCGCCGAGCGCCTGGTCCCCGTCGACCGCTGAGCCGACCGCGGCGCACCGGAACGGCGAACCCGAGGCGCCTCCAGGTCACAAATGCTCGCATTGCGAGTAATATGGGTCTGGTGAAACAGCCTTCTCCCACTACTTATGCGCTGTTAGGGCTTCTTGCTGCCAGATCATGGACCGGTTACGAGCTCACCAACCAGCTTCGTCGCAGTTTGCGGTTCGTGTGGCCATCCTCGGAGGGTCACCTGTACCGGGAACAGAAACGTCTGATCGATCTGGGTTGGGCGAGCGTGGAACGTGAGCCGGTAGGCAAGCGGCACAGAAACCGGTACACGATCACTCCCGAGGGGAGGAGGGCCATGGAGGAGTGGCTGAGCACCGAACCTGAAGAGCCTCGCCTCGAGATCGAGGGGCTCGTCCGGATGTTCTACGGCGATCAGGGCAGCGTCGAGGACATGGTCGGATCCATGGAGGCGACGGCCCGGATGGCGCGGTCGATGCTCGATACCCTGCTCGGGTTTGTCGACGAGTACCTCGAAGAGGGCGGTCCGCTGTGGATGCTCGAAGAGGGCGTTGGTGGCTCGGACCATGAGCGCCTCGTGGTTCACGATCGTCCCCAGTTCCCGGAACGGCTCCACGTCGTCACCCGCGTCATCGATGTCACCACCACCCTCCTGGTCGACATCGAGGCATCCCTGACCACGGCCGCCGCCGAAGTCAGCGAGTGGCCGTCGACGACCGATTCGTCGATCACGCCGGCGACCAGGGAACGGCTCGAGCGCATACGGGATCGCGGCAGAGGCAAGACCTCCGGTTGAGCTGCCGCCAAGCGCCGCCCGTCCTCGAAGCCGTCTGTGGCGACCTGGCGGTCCGCGGATACACGGTCACACCGCTGCGCGCCCTCGAGATCCTCGTCTGGACCGAAGTCGAACCGAACGGGTACTACCGCACGCCGGTAGCGCGGGTGCCGTAGCATAATCTTCCTGTTGACATCTACTCGCAAGGCGAGTAGATTCTACTCGCAACGATAGCAGAGGAGGGGTGGTGGACTCGGAAGGGTCGCCGCCGGAAACCGGACCGCTGCGTCGAGCCCGTGGAAAGCCGCCTGAGGACTAGGAGCAACAATGAGACAGACGATCGACGAGGTCCCCATCGAGCTGGAGCAGGGTGAGCTCAGCACTCGCTATGCAGAATGGGGCGAGATGGCCGTCCGATATGCACGGGTGCCTGCGGGCACCGACCTGTCACCCGTGCTCAAAGGATTGCCCGGCGACCGGTGCCCCAGCCCCCACTGGGGGCTAGTCCTCGAAGGATCGATCCACCTTCGTCATGCGGACGGCACCGAAGAGACCACGCAAGCGGGCCAGCTCTACTATTGGCCGGCCGGCCACACCGCCTGGACCGATGAGGTCGTCGTGTTCCTCGAGGTCGGCCCGGTGGGACCGATGCGTCAGTTCGGCGAGCACGCAAGGCAGCAAATGGGCGGCTAGGTTCCGTAGATGGGGATAGGGACATACCGCTGCACGGTCATCGATGTCGGTGATCTCACTGTTGGCTATGAGTTCTGGTCGGAACTGACCGGCCTGGAGATAATAGGAACCCGTAGTGGTTGGCATGGTCGCTTCGGCTATCTGGGCCAGAAGGATCCATGGAAACACGAGTTCATCCTTCACGTGGTCGATGCGCCCAAAGGTCGGTGGACCAACCGAGTACACATCGACCTCACTCCGAACGAGGGGACCGACCGCGCCATCGAACAGATCGTTGCTCTTGGCGGATCGGTCAAGAAGCCACCCACTCTCTACCCGCGACCCGGTTCCCACGGCGACCAACCACCGGTGCTCGACTGGGCCGTCATGCAAGACCCGTTCGGCAACGAGTTCTGCCTGGTCAGTGAGCTCACCCAGGAAGAGATCGACGCAGTTCTCGAGGCAACAAAGGCCGGCGCTTCCACCGATCACGAGTGGCGGGTGGCCGCCGGACGAACCTCCTGATCGCCCCTCTCTCGTCGGGCCGCTTCCCCCGGCCGGCTCGTGGTCTGTCCATACCGACGTCCCACTTGTCGACGGGTTCAGCGACGGGCCTCGACCAGGACCGGTTCGGGCAGGGTCGACACCAACGACCCCTTCTCGGTGAGCAGCACGGTGTGCTCGAAGTGGGCGGAGATCGAGCCGTCGGCGGTGACCACGGTCCAGCCGTCCTCGAGGGTCAACGTCTCCTCGCCGCCCAGGTTGAACATCGGCTCGATGGCCAGCGCCATCCCCGTCTTCAGCTTGAGCCCCTTGCCGGTGTCACCGAAGTTGTGGACGTCGGGCGCCTCGTGCATGGCCCGGCCTCATCTCCAAGGATTCAACGGCCACCGACTCGGGTAAGCGACCCTGATGCCGCGCTTCCGAAAGCCCCTCCCGGTCGTATCGCCTTCGGCGAAACGTGGCGGCGCGCCATGAGCCGCCGCCCGTCGAAGGGTGATGGCGGTCGGGGTCCTTGGCGGGAGGAGTTGGTCGATGTCGTCCGGGCCGTGTCCGGGGGCCTTCTCTTTGGCATCCCCTTGCTCTACACGACGGAGGTGTGGTCGACGGGCAGCAGCACCCGACCGGGTCAAACGCTGGTCGTCCTCGGTCTCACCACGGTGCCCGTGCTCCTCCTCAACCGCACGTCCGGGTTCCGCTCCACCCGTGACATCCGGTGGGGAGACGCCCTGATGGACACCGTCGAGGCGATGGCGATCGGTCTCCTCAGCGTCACCGTCATCCTCATCCTCCTGGGCGAGCTGAACGGTCGAACGCCGCTGCAGGAAGGGCTTGGCCAGGTCGTCTACGGGTCCGTCCCGTTCTGCATCGGAATCGGGGTAGCCGCCCACTTCCTGCAACGTGGTCGCGATGAATCCGACGAAGACGATGCCGGCGGCGGTGATACCGGCACCAAGGGGTCGGAGCGCATGAACGGCACCCTCGCCGATCTCGGCGCCACCCTCATCGGGGCCGTCTTCCTGTCGCTCAGCATCGCCCCCACAGACGAGGTACCGATGCTGGCGTCCGCACTCGACCCACCGTGGTTGCTGGGGTTGATGGGGCTGTCGCTGCTGGCCTGTTATGGCATCGTGTTCGTCGCCGGGTTCGCCAAGGAAGAGCAACGCCACGCCCAGCGAGGCATCTTCCAACGGCCGGTGAGCGAAACCGTGGCCGCCTACCTGGTGGCGCTCGGTGCGTCGTGGTCGATGCTGGTCATCTTCCAGAACGTGGAGGGACCATGGCCGGCGACCCTGAGCCAGGTGGTGGTGCTCGGGTTGCCGGCGGCCATCGGGGGAGCGGCGGGACGGTTGGCGATATGACTGCTTCCCGCTCCCGTACCGGAGCCGAATGGGTCACGTTCTTCGTGGCTTGCCTCGTGCTGCTCGGCGTGGTCGGGCTCATCGCCGGGCAGATCATCGGCGACCAGGAGCCGGCGGCACCGAACGCCTCCGTCAATGGGGAGGTCGAGGCCAGGGGTCCACGCTTCCACGTCCCGGTCCTGGTCGTGAATGACGGTGACACCACCGCCGCCGATGTCCAGGTCGTCGCCGAGCTGACCATCGGAGACGAGACGGTGACCGCAGACCAGACGATCGACTTCCTCGCCGGGGGCGCCTCGGATGACCTGGTGTTCGTCTTCGAGGACGACCCGGCGGACGGCGACCTCGTGGTGCGTGTGGGCGGGTTCTCCCTGCCATGACGGCGGCCGGTGCCGAGGCGGGTTGTCATGTCACGGCTCGGGCTACGGACTCGACGGGGCGGTCCTCCAGGGTCCGGCCACCCACCCGCTGGAGCAGGTGGTTCTCGACGACGGGAGCTGGTGGGACGCTGAGCGCCGTTCCGCGGTCCCCTCAGGCGCCGACCAGGACCGGTTCGGGCAGGGTCGACACCATCGAGCCCTTCTCGGTGAGCAGCACGGTGTGCTCGAAGTGGGCGGAGATCGAGCCGTCTGCGGTGACCACGGTCCAGCCGTCCTCGAGGGTCAACGTCTCCGCGCCGCCCAGGTTGAACATCGGCTCGATGGCCAGCGCCATCCCCGTCTTCAGCTTGAGCCCCTTGCCGGTGTCACCGAAGTTGTGGACGTCGGGCGCCTCGTGCATCGAACGACCGATCCCGTGTCCGACGTACTCCCGCACCACGCCGTAGCCGTGCGGCGAGGCGGTCTGCTCGACGGCATGACCGATGTCGCCCAGCCTCCTGCCCGCCTGCGCCTGGGCGATCCCGTTCCACAACGCCTCCTCGGTCACCTCGATCAGTCGGGCGACGGCGCGAGGCACCTCACCGATGGCCATGGTGAAGGCGGCGTCGCCGTGCCAACCCTCGAAGATGGCGCCGGCGTCGACGGACAGGACATCGCCCTCCACCAGGCGGTAGCCGTCGGGGATGCCGTGGACGATGGTGGCGTTGGGCGAGGCGCAGATCGTGGCCGGATAGCCGTGGTAGCCGAGGAACGATGGTCGGCAGCCGTGCGCCCTGACCACCGCCTCGGCGATGGCGTCGAGCTCGCTGGTGGAGACACCGGGGGCGGCGGCCTCCCGGACGGCGGCGTGCACCGCAGCGACACATCGCCCGGCCACCTGCATCCTCTCGAAGTCGGCCCAGGTCTTCATCGTCATCACCTTGCCGCTCATCGTGTCGCACCCTTCATGGGCGAGTCTCAGCGCTCGGCGGCGAGGGCGCCCACGATGCGGGCGAACACCTCGCCGATGGTGCCGGTCCCTTCGACGGCGACCACCTCGACGCCGGTCCCCGGGTAGTGCTCCGCCAGCGGGGCAGTCTCGGATCGGTAAACCGCCAGGCGACGACGGATCGTCTCCTCGTTGTCGTCGGTGCGTCCCAGCGCGGCGGCGCGGCCCAGCAACCGGGTGACCAGCTCGTCCTCGTCGACATCGAGCAGCACGACCAGCTCGATGCCGTCGTCGACGAGCCCGGCGCGGAGCGCCTCGGCCTGGGCCACGTTGCGGGGGAACCCGTCGAGCAGGTAGCCGCAGGCGGCGTCCGGCTCGGCCAGCCGCTCCCCCACCATCGCCACCACGAGATCATCCGGGACCAGGTCGCCGGCGGTCATGATCGCCTCGGCCTGCCGGCCCAGTTCGGTGCCTTCCGACACCGCCCGGCGCAGCATGTCACCGGTGGACAGGTGGGGGACCCCGAGCGCCCGGGCCAGCATCACCGCCTGGGTGCCCTTGCCGGCACCGGGGGGCCCGAGGAACAGCAGCCTCCTCCCCATCAGCGGAGGAACCCCTCGTAGTTGCGCATCATCAGCTGGCTCTCGACCTGCTTCATGGTCTCGAGGGCGACCCCGGCCACGATCAGGACCGAGACCCCGGACAGCCCGACCGGGATGTTCCACAGCCACCCCAGGAACGAGGGGGCGATGGCGACCACCATCAGGTACATCGAACCGGGAAGGGTGATCCGGCTGAGCACGTGCTGCAGGTAGTTCACCGTCTGCCGCCCGGGCCGGATACCGGGGATGAACCCGCCCTGGCGCTGGATGGTGTCCGCCTGGCGCTCCGGGTCGAACTGGATGGCGGTGTAGAAGTAGCTGAAGAACACCACCAGCAGACCCAGCATCAGCATGTAGGGCAGGGTCGGCGACAACCCGCCGGCGCTGGCCGAGGTCAGGTTGCTGTCGATCCAGTTGCGCACCGCCTGACCCCACCCGGTGGCCGGAAGCATCGATCCCACCAGCACCGGGAAGTACATGATCGAGGTGGCGAAGATCACCGGGATCACCCCCGCCATGTTGACCTTGAGCGGGATGTAGGTGCTCTGGCCACCGAGCATCCTGCGACCCCGGACCCGCCGGGAGAACTGGATGGGTATCCGGCGCTGGCCCTGGTCGATGAAGATGATCCCCACCGTCAGCACCAGCATCAGCAGCAGCACGGCGACGAACTGGCCCGTGTTGGAGTTGGCCCTCAGGATCCCGAGCTGGGAGGGGAGCTGGCTGACGATGCTGACGAAGATGATCAACGACATGCCGTTGCCGATGCCGCGCTGGGTGATCAGCTCACCGAGCCACATGATGAGGGCGGTACCCGCGGTCATCGTGATGATGATGGTCAGCACGTTGCGCACCGTGTAGTCGGGGATCAGGTCGATGCCCCCGGTGAACTGCCCGGAGTGGAACAGGAACGTGAACGACGTCGACTGGATCAGAGCCAGACCGACCGTGATGTAGCGGGTCCACTGGGTGATCACCTTCTGGCCGGCGTCACCCTCCTCCCGCAGCGCCTGGAGGCGTGGGATGACCACGGCGAGGAGCTGCATGATGATCGATGCCGTGATGTACGGCATGATCCCGAGGGCGAACACGGACAGCGTCTCCAGCGCGCCACCCGAGAACAGGTTGATCAGCCCGATGAACCCGCTGTTGGTCGACTGGTCGGCGAACTGCTGCACCCGCTCCAGATCGACACCGGGCGTCGGGATGGCGGCGCCGAAGCGGTAGATGGCGAAGATGAAGAGCGTGAACAGGATCTTGTTCCGGAGATCCGGGATCCTGAACATGTTGCGGAAAACGGACAGCATGAGAGCGGGTGGGCCCCTTGTGGTATGTCGGCGAGGTTAGTGGTCGGGTGGGTGTCGACGGTCAGTCGACGACGTCGGCCGAGCCACCCGCCGCCTTGATCTTCTCGACGGCGCCGAGGCTGAAGGCATGGGCACGCACGGTGACGGCGCGATCGATCTCGCCCTCGCCGAGCACCTTGATCCTGCCCCGGTGTTTGACCAGACCGGCCGAACGCAGGATCTCGGGGGTCACCTCGGTGCCCGCCTCGAAGTCGTTGAGCCGCCCGACGTTGATCAGGGCGAAGTACTCCTTGTTGCGGTTCTTGAACCCCTTGAGCTTGGGCAGCCGCCGCTGCAGCGGCATCTGGCCGCCTTCGAACCCGGGACGGACCTGACCGCGGGCCTTCTGGCCCTTGGTGCCGCGGCCGGCGGTCTTGCCCCGCCGCCCGCTCTCCCCCCGGCCGACCCGGATCTTCTTCGACCTCGAGCCCGGTGCCGGCTTGAGATGATGCAGCTTCATGACAACTCCTCGACCTCGAGCAGGTGCTTGGCCCGGAAGATCATCCCGCGCACGTCGGGCGAGTCGGGGCGGTCCACCGACTGATGGATCTTGCGGAGCCCGAGGCTCTCCACGGTGGCGCGGGTCTTCGGCTTCTCGCCGATGACGCTCTTCTTCAGGGTGATCCTCAACGTTGCTGCCATCTCACTCACCCACCTGGGTCTTCATCAGCTCGGCCGACCGGTAGGCGGCGAGCAGCGCAGGTGGGAAGATCTCCTCGGGACGCTTGCCCCTGGCCCTGGCCACCTCTTCGGGACGCCGCTGTCTGGCGATGGCGTCCATCGTGGCCCGGGCGACGTTGATGTGGGTCGGCGAGCCGAGCGATTTGGCCAGGACATCGCGGATGCCCGCCGCCTCGAGGATCTGGCGCACCGCGCCACCGGCGATGACACCGGTACCGGGCGATGCCGGCTTGAGCATGACGCGCGAGGCGCCGTGCACGCCGATCACCTCGTGTATGATCGTGGTGCCCGCCATGGGGACGTCCACCATTGACTTCTTGGCGATCTCGATCGCCTTCTGGATGGCGGTGGGGACCTCCTTGGCCTTCCCGTAGCCGACGCCCACCTTGCCGGCGCCGTTGCCAACGGTGACCAGGGCGGTGAACGAGAACCGCCGGCCGCCCTTGACCACCTTGGCCACGCGGTTGATGGCGATCACCCGCTCTTCGAACTCCGAATCCCTGACTCGGGAGTCCGATCTCCTGCTGGTCATGTCGTGCTCCTCAACTCTCTCAGAACTCTCAGAACTCTCAGAACTCTCAGAACTCGAGCCCGGCTTGGCGGGCCCCATCGGCGAGCGCCTTGACCCGGCCGTGAAAGGCGAACCCGCCCCGGTCGAACACAACGGTGCTCACCCCGGCGTCGGTTGCTCGAGCGGCGATCAGCTTGCCGACCTCGGCCGACGTCTCCAGGTTGAGGGTGCGCTCGGCCAGCCCCTTCTCCCGGGACGAGGCGGCGGCGAGGGTGATCCCGCTCTCGTCGTTGATCACCTGGGCGTAGATGTACCGGTTGCTGCGGTAGACGGCGAGACGGGGACGTGCCCCGGTGCCCCGCACCGCCTTGCGGACCCGGACGTGGCGTCTCCGCCTGGCGTCTGTCCGTGAACCTCTCATCATCCACCCGCCTTGCCGGCCTTGCGGCGCACGTGCTCGTCTACGTACCGGATTCCCTTGCCCTTGTACGGCTCGGGGGGCCGGACCCGCCGGATGTTCGCCGCCGTCTGGCCGACCAGCTCCTTGTCGATCCCGGTGACGATGATCCTGGTCGGCTCGGGGACCTCGAAGTCGATGCCGTCGGGCGCCTCGATCACCACCGGGTGGGAGAACCCCACCTGGAGCTCGAGCCGGCGGCCCTGGAGGTTGGCCCGGTAGCCGACCCCGACCGCCTGCAGTTCCTTGCGGTAACCGTCGGACACACCGGTGACCATGTTGGCCAACAGCGCCCGGTAGAGGCCATGGAGCGACCGCACGGCGCGCTCGTCGGTGGCGCGTTTCAGCGTTACCACACCGTCTTCCACCGAGACCTGGATGCGTCCGTCGACCCACCGGTTCAGGGCCCCCTTCGGGCCCTTCACCGACACGGTGCGGCCGTCGACAGTGACGTCGACCCCGGAAGGGACCGGAATGGGGCTGTTACCGATTCGGCTCATGGTTCACCAGACCTCGCAGACGACTTCGCCGCCCACGTTGCGGCGCCGCGCCTCACGGTCGGTGAGCAGGCCCTGTGACGTCGACAGGATGGCGACGCCGAGACCGCCCTGGACCCGGCTGATGGCGGCCGCCGGCCGGTACACCCGGTGCCCGGGCGAGGAGATCCGCTTGATCCCCTTGAGGACTCGGCCCCGGTCGTCGCCATAGCGCAGCCGGATGGTGAGGGCGCGGCCCACACCGGCCTCCTGGATCTTGAAGCTGTCGACATACCCCTCGGCGGCCAGGATCTCGGCGATGCCCTCCTTGATCTTGGAGGCGGGCATGGTGACCTCGGCATGCAGCGCCTGGTTGGCGTTGCGGATGCGGGTGAGCATGTCGGCGATGGGATCGGTGTACATCTACCAGGAAGCCTTCCTGACACCGGGCAGCTCGCCGTTGTGGGCGAGCTGGCGCAGTGCCACGCGTGACATCCCGAACGTACGGAAGTAGCCACGGGGACGACCGGTGACCCCGCACCGGTTGCGGTAGCGGGTGGCGCTGGCGTCACGTGGCATCTTGGCCAGCGCCTGGTACGCCTCGCGCTTCTCCTCGTAGGACTTCTCGGGATCCTTGATGACGGCGACCAGCTCGGCGCGGCGGGCGGCGTAGCGCTCCACCAGCATCTTGCGGCGCTCGTTCTTGTTGATCATCGACTTCTTCGCCATCACACACCTGCCTGTTGCCGCCGGAACGGGAAACCGAACGCTTCGAGGAAGGCGCGGCCCTGTTCGTCGCTCTTCGCCGTGGTCACGAACGTGATGTCCATGCCCCGAACCTTGCCAACCTGGTCATACTCGATCTCGGGGAAGATCAGCTGCTCGGTGACCCCGAAGCTGTAGTTGCCCGCCCCGTCGAACCCTGTCGGGCTCAGCCCGCGGAAGTCCCGGATCCTGGGGATGGCCAGGGTGACCAGCCGATCGAAGAACTCCCACATCCGGTCGCCCCGCAGCGTGGCCGAGACACCGATCGGCATCCCCTCGCGCAACTTGAAGTTGGCGATGGACTTGCGGGCCCGGTTGATCCTCGGTTGCTGGCCGGTGATCGCCCGCATGTCGGTGACGGCGGCGTCGACCAGCTTGGAGTCGGCGGCGGCGTCCCCCAGCCCCATGTTGACCACGATCTTGAGCAGTCTGGGCACCTCCATGACGTTGGCCAGGGCGAGGTGCTCCTGGAGCTGGTCCCGGATCTCGTCGTGGTAACGCTGCTTGAAACGGGGGGTCACAGGTCACCTCCGCACTTGCGGCACACCCGGTGTTTGACACCCTCGTCGTCGATGCGGGCCCCGATCCTCGTGGGACCACAGTCGGGGCACACGATCATCACGTTGGAGGCGTCGATCGGCATGTCCTTGTCGATGATCCCGCCCTGCATCGTCTGCCCGGTGGGGCGCTGGTGGCGCTTGGCCGTTGCCACACCCTCGACGATGATCTTGCCGCGCTGCTTGATGACCTTGGCGATCCGGCTCTCGGTGCCCTTGTCCTTGCCGGCGATCACCCGCACGGTGTCCCCAACCTTGAGCTTCATCACAACACCTCCGGGGCGAGCGAGACGATCCGCATGAACTTCTTGTCGCGCAGCTCGCGGCCCACCGGGCCGAAGATGCGGGTCCCGCGGGGCTGCTGCTGGTCGTTGATGATGACGCAGGCGTTGTCGTCGAACCGGATGTAGCTGCCGTCCTGACGTCGGCTCTCCTTGCGGGTCCGCACCACGACCGCCTTGACCACTTCGCCCTTCTTGACGGTGCCGCCCGGGGTCGCTTCCTTGACCGCACCGACGATGACGTCACCGACGTGGGCATAGCGGCGACGGGAGCCTCCCAGCACCCGGATGCAGAGAACCTCGCGGGCACCGCTGTTGTCGGCGACGCGGAGCCTGGTCTCGGTCTGGATCATCGGGCACGCTCCACGATCTCCGCCACCCGCCACCGCTTGCTCTTGGAGAGCGGCCGGGTCTCGACGATGCGGACCGTGTCACCCAGACGGGCATCGTTGGTCTCGTCGTGGGCGTGGTAGCGCTTGCGGGTCGGCATCGTCTTGCCGTACTTGGGGTGACGCTTCGAGGAAGGCACCTCGACGGTCACCGTCTTGTCCCGGGAGTCGGATACCACCACCCCGGTACGCACCTTGCGGCGTCCACGTTCGTCCGTCACGCCGTGCCCTCCTGCTGATTGCGCCATGCCTCGAGTTCCATCTCGCGCATGACGGTGTTGATCTTGGCCACCTGGCGGCGCACCTGGCGGAGGCGCGCCGTGTTGTCGAGCTGGTTGGTTGCCATCTGGAAGCGGAGGTTGAAGAGCTCCTCCTTGGCCTCGTCCAGCTTGGCGGTCAGCTCCCGGTATGTCTGGTTGCGGAGTTCGATCGCTCTCACAGCTCGTCCCTCACCACGAACTTGGTCTTCACCGGCAGCTTGTGGGCGGCGAGCCGCATGGCCTCGCGGGCCAGCTCCTCGGTCACCCCCGCCATCTCGAACATGACCCGCCCCGGCTTGATCACCGCCACCCAGTACTCCGGGTTGCCCTTACCGGAGCCCATGCGGGTCTCGGCCGGCTTCTCGGTGATCGGCTTGTCGGGGAAGATGTTGATCCAAACCTTGCCGCCACGCTTGATGGCGCGGGTCATGGCGATACGGGCGGCCTCGATCTGGCGGGCGGTGATCCACCCCGACTCCTGGGCCTGGAGCCCGTAGTCGCCGAAGGTGACCCTGGTGCCGCCCTTTGCCTTGCCGGTCATCCGACCCTTGTGGGTCTTGCGGTACTTGGTCCGCTTGGGCATCAACACGTCAGGTCACCTCCCCCCGGTCCTCGGAGTCCTCGGAGTCCTCGCCGTCTGCGACGTCGGGAGATTCCTCGGTGTCGGCGGAGCCCTCGGTGTCGACCGGGCCCACCGCGGTCTCGGCCACATCGGCCGGTCCGGTCTCGGACACATCGGCCACATCGGCGACATCGGCAACCTCGGCGGGTCCGGTCTCGGGCACATCGGCCACATCGGCCGGTCCGGTCTCGGCCACATCGGTCACATCGGCAACCTCGGCGGGTCCGGTCTCGGGCACATCGGCCACATCGGCCGGTCCGGTCTCGGCCACATCGGCAACATCGGCAATCTCGGTCGCCCCGGCCGTCCCGGTGAGGACCTCGTCGGCGGCGGTCTCGGCCTCGAGGCTCTCGGCGATGGCATCCATCTCGTCGAGCGGCTCGGCGGACGCATCGACCGATCCCTGACCGCCCACATCGGTGAGCTCCGAGGCGGCGGCGGCGTCGACAACCTCGGGGGCGTCCTCGGGAACTGCGGGGACTTCGGGGACCGCAGCCTCGTCGGTCTCGGAGCGGGCCAGATCGAACTCTGCGGCTGCGTCACTGGTGGTCAGCTTGCGCCCGCCACCGGCCTCGATCAGCCGGCGACCGGGGCGCTTGCCCCCGCCGGCCTCGACCACGCGCTTGCCCCCACCGGCCTCGATGAGACGACGGCCCCCACCCTCACCGGCGGCGGCCTCGGCGCGAGACTTGGCCGAGCGGCGACGCTCGGAGGGACCGCCGGCGGCCAGCCGTGCCTCGGCGGCGATCTTCTCGCGGCTGTCGGCAGCACTGCGGACCACGTCGCCCTTGTACACCCACACCTGGACGCCGATGGCGCCGACGCTGGTGGCTGCGGTCGCCTGGCCGAAATCGATGTCGGCCCGCAGCGTGTGCAGCGGGACCCGGCCCTCGAGATACCACTCGCGCCGGCCCATGTCGGCGCCGCCCAGCCTGCCGGCGGCCTGGACCCGCACGCCCTCGGCACCGGCCTTGAGGGCGGTGGCCACCGCCCGCTTCATGGCGCGACGGAAGGCGACCCGGCCCTCCAGCTGGTCGGCGACGCTGCGGGCGAGCAGGGTGGCGTCGAGCTCGGCGTTCTGGACCTCGATCACGTTGAACTTGACGATCCGCTTGGTCAGCTTCTCGAGCCCAGTGCGGAGCCGCTCGGCCTCGGAGCCGCCGCGACCGATCACGACGCCGGGCCGGGCGGTGTGCACGTCGACCTGGACCTTGGCGTTGCCGATGCGCTCGATGTCGATGCGGGAGAGGGCACCACGCTTGAGCTGGGTGCGCAGGTACACCCGGATCTGGTGATCCTGGTTGACGTTGGCGGCGTAGTCCTTCTCGGAATACCAGCGCGACTTCCAGTCGGTCACGATGCCGAGACGGAGGCCGTACGGGTGGATCTTCTGTCCCATCAGTCCTCCTCTCCGTCTCCGACAACGACGGTTATGTGGCAGGTGCGCTTGCGGATGCGGGTGGCCCGGCCCCGGGCCCGGGGGCGCCACCGCTTCAGGGTGGGTCCCTCGTCTGCGTAGGCCTCGGCGACGATCAGCTCGTCGGCGTCCATCGCCAGGTTGTGCTCGGCGTTGGCAACGGCCGAGTCGAGCACCTTGAGCACCGGGCCCGAAGCGCGGCGGTTGGTGAAGGTGAGCACCTCACGAGCCTCGGACACGGGGAGCCCGCGCACGAGGTCGAGCACCCGCCGCACCTTGTACGGCGACTGCCTGATGTACTTGGCCTGGGCCCGGGTCTTCATCGCCGCCTCGCCGCCTTCTCGCCGCCGTGGCCACGGAAGGTGCGGGTAGGGGCGAACTCACCCAGCTTGTGGCCGACCATCGACTCGCTGACGTACACCGGCACATGCTTGCGCCCGTCGTGGACGGCGATGGTGTGGCCGACCATCTCGGGGATGATCGTGGAGCGACGGCTCCAGGTGCGGATGACCCGCTTCTCGCCCCTGTCGTTGGCGGTCTCGACCTTGCGCAGCAGATGCTCGTCGACGAAGGGGCCCTTCTTGAGGCTTCTCGTCATGGCTTACCTCCGACCCTTCTTCGTCCGGCGGCGGACGATGTACTTGTCGCTCGCCTTGTTCTTGCGGCGGGTCCTGCCCTCTGGCTTGCCCCACGGGCTGACCGGATGGCGTCCCCCCGACGTGCGCCCCTCGCCACCGCCCAGCGGGTGATCGACCGGGTTCATGGCGACCCCCCGGCTCTGCGGGCGCTTGCCCCGCCAGCGGTTCCGTCCCGCCTTGCCGATCTTGATCAGCTCGGCCTCGGTGTTGCCGACCTGGCCGATGGTGGCCCGACAATCCAGCGCCACCTGGCGCATCTCCCCCGAGGGCAGCCTGAGCAGGGCGACGTTGGCTTCCTTCGACATCAGCTGGATGGCGGTCCCGGCGGCGCGACCCATCTTGGCCCCACCACCGGGACGCAGCTCCACGTTGTGGACCACGGTGCCGGTGGGGATGTTGCGCAGCGGGAGGGCGTTACCCGGCCGGATGTCGGCGCCCGAGCCCGACTCGAGCATGTCGCCGACGGTCACACCCACCGGGGCGATGATGTAGCGCTTCTCCCCGTCGAGGTAGTGCAACAGGGCGATGCGGGCGTTGCGGTTGGGGTCGTACTCGACGGTGGCGACCTTGGCCGGCACCCCGTCCTTGTTGCGACGGAAATCGATGACCCGGTAGCGCTTCTTGTGACCGCCGCCGCGGTGGCGCGAGGTGATGCGTCCGTAGGTGTTGCGACCCGACGACCGCTTCTGCTTGTCGATGAGCGACTTCTCGGGCTTGTCGGTGGTGACCGTCTCGAAATCGGAGACGGTCTGGAACCGGCGGCCGGGCGAGGTCGGCTTGAGCTTTCTCACGGCCATGGGTCACACCTCGAAGATGTCGATGGAGTCGCCGGCGGCGAGCTTGACCAGGGCGCGTTTGGTGTCCGAGCGCTTCCCCACCTTGAAGCCCGTCCGCTTCAGCTTGCCCTTGCGGTTGATGGTGTTCACCCCGACCACCTTGACCCCGAAGATCTTCTCGACCGCCTGGCGGATCTCGGTCTTGTTGGTGCGCCGGTCGACCTCGAAGGTGTAGATGTTGGAGGCCTCGATGAGGTCATATGACTTCTCGGACACGACCGGCTCGAAGATGATGTCGCGGGGGTTCTTCATGCCGCCCCTCCGTTACCGGCGACGCCGGGGGTCGTGGTCGCCCGCACCGACTCGGCATGCTCGGCTGTGCCCCTCGGGGCCGACTGGCCGAGCTCCAGGGTGCCCCGGCTCATCACGATGGTGTCTGCCCACAGCACGTCGTAGGTGTTGGCCTGGCCAAGGTTCGAGGCGATGACCGCCGCCAGGTTGCGGAACGACTTGATCGCCACCCGCTCGTGGTCCTCGGCGATCAGGAGCACCTTGCCGGTGATCCCCATCGCCTCCAGCAGGGAGACGGCGTTCTTGGTGCGGGGCTTCTCCCACACGTCGAACGACTCCACCACCTTGATCTGGCCGTCGGCGGCGCGGGCCGAGAGGGCGCTGCGCAGGGCGAGGCGCCGCATCTTCTTGGGGGTGCGCTGCGAGTAGTCACGCGGCCTGGGACCGTGGGCGACCCCTCCGCCCACCCACTGCGGTGACCGGATCGAGCCATGACGGGCACGGCCCAGACCCTTCTGCCGCCACGGCTTTCTGCCACCGCCGCGGACCTCGCCCCGGGTCTTGGTGGAGTGGGTGCCGGCCCTGGCGGCGGCGAGCTGGGCCGTCACCACCTGGTGCATCACCGCCATGTTGGGCTCGATCCCGAAGATCTCCGCCGAGAGTTCGACCTCACCGGTGCGGGTGCCGTCGGCGCTCCACAGCTCGGCGGTGAGCGCCGTCTTGTCAGGCATGTGACTTCACCGCCTCGCGGATCACCAGGACCGCCCCCTTGGGCCCGGGCACGGCGCCCTTGACCATCAGCAGGTCGTGCTCGGCGTCCACCTGGACGACCTCGAGGTTGAGCACCGTCGTGGTCTCGTTGCCCATGCGGCCCGGCATCCGCTTGCCCTTGAACACCCTGGCGGGGGTGGCGCATGCTCCCAGCGAGCCGGGAGCCCGGTGCACCTTGTGGGCGCCGTGCGATGCGCCCTGGCCCTTGAAGTTGTGGCGCTTCATCACCCCGGCGAAGCCCTTGCCCCTCGACACGCCGGTGACGTCTGCCGTCATGCCCGCCGAGAAGAGGTCGGCGACCCCGATCCTCTGGCCGATCTTGTAGCCGGAGACGTCGTCGACCCTGACCTCGACGATGTGCTTGCTGGGGACGACGTTGGCCCGGGAGAAGTGGCCCGCCTGGGGCCGGTTGACCTGCTTGGCGCGCAGCTCCTTGAAGGCGATCTGGATCGCCGAGTAGCCGTCGCGCTTCTCGTTCTTGATCTGGGTGATGTGGACGGGGCCCGCCTTGATGACCGTCACCGGGACCACCCGGGCCTGATCGTCGAACACCTGGGTCATGCCCAACTTCTCGCCGAGGATGGCCTTCATGTCTTGATCTCCACCTCGACCCCGGCGGGCAGATCGAGCCGCATCAATGAGTCGACCGTCTTCGGGGTCGGGTCGAGGATGTCGATGAGACGCTTGTGGATCCGCATCTCGAAGTGCTCTCGGCTCGTCTTGTCGATGTGCGGGCCGCGGATGACCGTGTAGCGGTGGATCTTGGTCGGCAGCGGCAGCGGCCCACGGATCCTGGCCTGGGTGCGGACCACGGTCTCGGCGATCTTGCGCGCCGATTCGTCGACCACCGAGTGGTCGTAGGCCTTGAGGCGGATTCGGATCCGGGGCTCGTTCGCCACGACGGGTTCCTGTCTCTCTGGACCCATCCGAGGTACGACGCCGAGCGGCGACAGCGAACGTCCCGGGAAAGGAGCGTCGGCTGACCACCGGGCGAGCGGTACCGCAATGGGTACATCACGGGTCTGGTCGGGGTCGTGCGGAAGCACCGGACGACCGGGTGAAGATTCGTCGGGCGCGCAGACGAGGGTCTGCGGGCCGGCGAAGTGTAGACGCCGCCCCCGGCATCGGGCAAGTCGGGCCGATTTCTCCCCGGCGGCGATTCTCTACTCGCCCCGCGACTTGGCCACGATCTCCTGGGCGGTGCTGGATGGCACCTCCTGGTAGGAGTGGAACTGCATGGTGTAGGTGGCCCGGCCCTGGGTGCGGGACCGGACGTCGGTGGCGTAGCCGAACATCTCGGCGAGCGGGGTGAGTGCCTTGACCACCCGGACGTTGCCCCGGGTGTCCATCGACACGATCTTGCCCCGTCGTGCCGACAGGTCGCCGATGACGTCGCCCATGTACTCGTCGGGGGTCACCACCTCGACCTCCATGATCGGCTCGAGCAGCTTGACCCCCGCCGCCCGTGCCGCCGCTTGGAGCGCCATCGAGCCGGCGATCCGGAACGCCATCTCGTTGGAGTCGACGCTGTGGCTGGACCCGTCGACGAGCGTGGCCCTGATGTCGACCAGCGGGTAGCCGGCGAGCACCCCGCCGTCGAGCGCCTCGCGCATCCCCTTCTCCACCGCCGGGATGAACTCGCGGGGCACGTTGCCCCCCTTGACGGCGTCGACGAAGGTGAACCCCGATCCGGACTCGGTCGGCTCGAGGTCGATGACCACGTGCCCGAACATGCCCGAACCGCCGGTCTGGCGTCTCAGCTTGCCCTCGATCTTGCGGACCTGGCGCTTCACCGTCTCGCGATAGGCCACCTGGGGGCGGCCCACGTTGGCGTCGACCTTGAACTCGCGCAGCAGGCGGTCGACGATGATCTCGAGGTGGAGCTCGCCCATCCCCTCGATGATCGTCTGCCCGGTCTCCTCGTCCGAGTGCACCCGGAAGGTCGGGTCCTCCTCGGACAGGCGGGAGAGGGCGTCGCCCAGCTTGTCCTGGTCGGTCTTGGTCTTGGGTTCGATGGCGACGGCGATGACGGGCTCGGGGAAGCTCATCGACTCCAGCTGGATCGGCTGCTCCCGCGAGGCGAGGGTGTCGCCGGTCTTGGTGTCCTTGAGCCCGACCGCGGCCACGATGTCGCCGGTCATCACCTGGTCGATGTCCTCCTGGGAGGAGGCGTGCATCCGCAGCAGCCGACCGAAGCGCTCCCGCTTGCCGGTGGTGGTGTTGACAACGGCGTCGCCCTTGGAGGCGGTGCCCGAGTAGACCCGGAAGTAGGTCAGCTTGCCCACGTACGGGTCGCTCATGATCTTGAACGCCAGGGCGCTGAACGGGTCGTCGTCGGACGGGGCCCGCTCCACCAGCTGGGTCTCGGCGCCGGGCCGGAAACCCTGTACCGGGGGAAGGTCCGCCGGGCTTGGCAGGTAGTGGACGATGGCGTCGAGCAGCGGCTGGACACCCTTGTTCTTGAAGGCGGACCCGCACAGCACCGGGACGAAGTCGCGGTTGATGGTGCCCTTGCGGATCACCTTGCGGATCTCGTCCGGGCTGAGATCGCCAACCTCGAGGTACTTCTCGAGCAGCTCCTCGTCCTCTGAGGCGACGACGTCGAGCATCTTGTGATGCCACTCGCCCGCCATCGCGGTGAAGTCCTCGGGGATGTCGACGACCTCTCGCTGCTTGCCATCCTCGTCGTGCCAGATGATCGCCTTCATGTCCACCAGGTCGATCATCCCGTTGAAGTTCGCCTCGGCGCCCATCGGCACCTGGAGGGCGACCGGGTCGCCCCCCAGCCGGTCGACGATCGAGTCGATGGAGTGGAAGAAGTCCGCCCCGATGCGGTCCATCTTGTTGATGAACACGATACGGGGCACCCCGTACTTGTCTGCCTGATGCCACACCGTCTCCGACTGGGGCTCGACACCGGACACGGCGTCGAACACCGCCACCGCACCGTCGAGGATGCGCAGCGACCGCTCCACCTCGACGGTGAAGTCGACGTGGCCGGGGGTGTCGATGATGTTGATGGTGTGGTCCAGCCAACGGGTCGACGTCGCCGCCGAGGTGATGGTGATCCCCCGCTCCTGTTCCTGCTCCATCCAGTCCATGACGGCGGCGCCTTCGTGGACCTCACCCATCTTGTAGGTGCGTCCGGTGTAGTACAGGATGCGCTCAGTGGTCGTCGTCTTGCCGGCGTCGATGTGCGCCATGATGCCGGTGTTGCGGACCTTGGTCAGGTCGGTGGTGATGTCGACGGCCACTACGGGTTCACATTCCTTTGGGGCGTGGTTGAGTCAGGGACGTGCTGGGGGATGCGGGGAGAACAACCG
>JBPCMS010000077.1:0-7563 GCA_051002015.1 Acidimicrobiia bacterium | reverse complement strand
GGCCATCTCCTATGAAGCAGCCCTGGGGCTGTCGATGGTGGCGGTCGTCATGTTCACCGCCACCCAGGGCGATGGCGGGACCCTCTCGCTGTCCGAGATCGTCAACCGCCAGGCGGGCACCTGGGGTGATGTGATACCGGTGCTGGAGCCGATTCTCCAGTTCGTCCCGAGATGGAACATCTTTCCCCAGATCGTTGCCTTCGTGATCTTCTTCATTGCCATCGTCGCCGAGACCAACCGCGCTCCCTTCGACCTTGTCGAGGCCGAACAGGAGATCGTGGGCGGGTTCCACACGGAGTATTCGGGGATGCGGTTCGCGATGTTCTTCCTCGCCGAATACGTCACCATCTTCTCCATGTCGGCCATTGCCGCCACCCTGTTCCTCGGCGGCTGGAACGGCCCGACCTTCGAAGGCGTTGTCCCCGGCTTCGTTTCGGCGATCCTGCCCACCATCTACTTCCTGCTCAAGACGTACGCGATCGTGTTCCTGTTCTTCTGGATCCGTGCCACTCTTCCCCGACTGAGATACGACCAGCTGATGACCCTGGGATGGAAGCGGCTGATCCCCGGTGCCCTCGGCTGGCTCGTCCTATCGACCTTTGTCATCGCCTTCCGCCAATTCGGACTGCCCTGGAGCTGACGATGGGAATCATGAACGAACTGTGGAAGGGTTTGAAGGTCACCGGGGGCACGATGCTGCGGACCATGTTCGGCGGATCCGAGATGGTGACGACCCAATTCCCGAAGGAGACCCGGCAAAAGCCGCAGCGCTTTCACGGCCGTCACGTGCTCAACCGTTATCCCGACGGCATGGAAAAATGCATCGGGTGTGAGTTGTGCGCCGGAGCCTGCCCCGCTGACTGCATCCATGTGAGGGGGGCCGACAACAACCCGGAAAATCCGACCAGTCCCGGAGAGCGCTACGGGTACATCTACGAGATCAACATGCTCCGCTGTATCTTCTGCGGGCTCTGTGTCGAGGCGTGCCCCACCGAGGCGATCACCATGACCCAGCTCTTCGAGATGTCGGTGGAGAACCGCGACGACGCCATCTACACCCGCGACGAGCTGCTGATGACCCCCGACGGGACGGTGCCGCACCCCGAGCCGGCGAGCAACCTGATCGACCTCAACGAGCTGCGTCTCGCCGACGGCTGGATGCGGGCAACCTCGTCATCGGGGCGCGCCGCATACGAGGGGATCCCGGCGTGGACCCCGACCGCCGGGGTGGGGCTGCGGCCCCCCGAGCGCGGGCAGCGGGCCGAGCCCGGGCCGGAGGAGGGACCGGCGGCGTGAACGCCGAGACCATCGTGTTCATCGTGTTCGCCATCGCCGCCGTCGCCGGCGGTCTGGTGATGGTGCTGGCCCGCAACGCGGTGTACTCGGCGATGGGGCTGCTCACCGCCATGTTCTCCATGGCGGTGTTCTACGTGCTCAACGACGCCCACTTCGTCGCCGCCGTCCAGGTGATCATCTACGCCGGGGCGGTGATGACGCTGTTCCTGTTCGTGATCATGTTGATCGGGGTCGACCGCGACGAGGATCCGGGTGAGCGGATCCCCCTGCAGCGACCGCTGGCGCTGCTCCTCGGCGGGGGTCTGCTGGTCGTCGTGCTCCTGGCGGCGAGGGCCGCCTGGCTGGTCGGCCCGCAGAGCGGGGGCGACACCAACGGCACCATCGAGGCCATCTCCGAGCTGCTGTTCGGCACCTGGATGATCCCGTTCCAGGCCACGATCCTGCTGCTCACCGTCGCCGCCGTCGGCACCATCGCCCTCGCCCAGTTCACCACCCGCCCCCGCCCCGCCGTCGAGGAGGGCGACGAATGATCGTCACCCCCGGCTGGTACCTGGCGCTGGCTGCGGTGCTGTTCACCATCGGCGCCGTCGGCGTCCTGGTGCGGCGCAACGCCCTGGTGATGTTCATGGCGATCGAGCTGATGCTCAACTCGGTCAACCTCACCTTTGTCGCCGCCGGGCGCCACCTCGGCCTGCTCGAGGGCCAGGTGTCGGTGCTGTTCGTGATGGTGGTGGCGGCGGCCGAGGTCACCGTGGGTCTGGCGATCATCGTCGCCGTCTTCCGGCTCCGATCCACGGCCAGCGTCGACGCCCTGGCGGAGATGAAGGGCTGATGCCGCCCGCCGTCGACCTCGTGTGGCTGGTGATCGCCCTGCCGCTGGCGGGTTACGCCCTGCTCCAGGTCTTCGGGAAGCGGATCGGGGAGCCGGCGGCGGGGTGGATCGCCACCCTGCTGGTCGGGGCCGCCTTCGCCGTCGCCGTCCTCGCCTCCATCGACGTGCTCACCGGCGAGGCGCCCCACCACACCATCCACCTGTTCACCTGGATGCCGGCGATCGGGGTCGATGCCTCGCTGCTGTGGGATCCGCTGTCGACCATGATGACCCTGATCGTCACCGGGGTGGGCTTCCTCATCCACCTCTACTCGGTGGGGTACATGCACGGCGAGGAGCGCTTCGGGAGGTTCTTCACCTACCTCAACCTGTTCATCGCCTCGATGCTGATCCTGGTGCTGGCAGACGGGTTCGGGCTGCTGTTCGTGGGGTGGGAGCTGGTCGGGCTCAGCTCGTACCTGCTGATCTCGTTCTGGTTCGTCAAGCCGGTGGCGGCGGCGGCCGGTAAGAAGGCGTTCGTGGTCAACCGGATCGGCGACCTCGGCTTCCTCATCGCCCTGATGCTGATCTTCGCCAACTTCGGCACCCTCGCCTTCGCCCCGGTGTTCGAGCGGGCTCCCGAGGTGCTCACCACGGGCGGGGCCACCGCCATCACCCTGCTCCTCCTGGTGGGGGCGGCGGGCAAGTCGGCGCAGATCCCGCTGCACGTGTGGCTGCCCGACGCCATGGAGGGCCCCACCCCGGTGTCGGCCCTGATCCATGCCGCCACCATGGTCACCGCCGGGGTGTACCTGACCGCCCGCAGCGGGGTGCTGTTCGAGCTGGCCCCGGTGTCCGCCGCCACCGTGGCCGTGGTCGGCGCCGCCACCGCCCTGATCGCCGCCACCATCGCCATCGCCCAGCGCGACATCAAACGGGTCCTGGCCTACTCCACCATCAGCCAGCTCGGCTACATGTTCATGGCGGTGGGCGCCGCCGCCTACGTGGCCGGGGTGTTCCACCTGCTCACCCACGCCTTCTTCAAGGCGCTGCTCTTCCTCGGGGCCGGCTCGGTGATCCACGCCGTGGCCGGCGAGCAGGACATGGCGAAGATGGGCGGGCTGCGCAGGGTGATGCCGGTCACCTTCGTCACCATGGTGGTGGCCTGGCTCGCCATCTCCGGCATCCCGATCTTCGCCGGGTTCTGGTCAAAGGACGAGATACTCGCCGTCCTCTTCGGCCGGGGTGGCTGGTGGCTGGCGCTGTGGGCGGTCGGGCTGGTCACCGCCGCCCTCACCGCCTTCTACATGAGCCGGATGATCTACCTCACGTTCTTCGGCCGGCCCCGCTGGGACGATGGCGTCCACCCCCACGAGTCGCCGGTGACCATGACCCTCCCGCTGGTGGCGCTCGGTGGCCTCTCGCTGGTGGGCGGGCTGATCAACACCCCCTTCAAACCGGTGCTCGAGCACATCCTCCAACCGTCGTTCGACCTGGTCGAGCGGGCCCACATACCCGAGGGGGTCACCCCGTGGGTGCTTGCCGCCGTCTCCGTCGCCGCCGGCGTCGTCGGGATCGCCTACGCCGCCCGGCGCTACCTGGGGGAGACCAGACCAGACGAGACCGGTCCCGTCTGGGAGTTGGTCGAGCAGGGCTACCGGGTCGACGATCTCTACGGCGGGACGCTGGTGATCCCGGGACGTAGGGGAGCCGAGGTGCTCGCCTTCACCGCCGACGCCAAGGTGGTCGACGGCGCCGTCAACGGGACCGGCCGCCTGGTCCAGGTGGTCTCGACCCTGCTCCGGCCCCTCCAGACCGGGTTTGCCCGCAGCTACGTGCTCGGCATCGTCGCCGGCACCCTGGGCCTGGTGGTGTGGCTGCTGGTGCGGGGGGCTGGCTGATGCCGGTGCTCGCCCTGCTGGTGGTGGTCCCGGTGCTGGGGGCGTTGGTGCTGCTGCTCCTCCCCAGACGCCGACCCGAGCTGCTGCTCCCGGTGGCCGTGCTGGTCTCCATGGTCCCGGTCGCCATCGCCGCCTACCTGCTGGTGGTCTTCGAGACCGGCGACGCCGGGTTCCAGTTCACCGAGCGGGTGCTGTGGTACCAGCCGTGGGACATCTCCTGGAACGTGGGGATCGACGGGATCTCGCTGCTGCTGGTGGCGCTCACCGCCGTGCTCTTCCCGCTGTCGCTGCTCGCCTCGAAGTCGATCACCAGCAACCTCCGGCTCTACCTGGTGGCGATGCTGGTGCTGGAGACCGGGCTGCTCGGGGTGTTCGTGGCGCTCGATCTGGTGCTGTTCTTCGTGTTCTTCGAGATGACCCTGGTCCCGATGTACCTGCTGATCGGGATGTGGGGGAGCGGCAACCGGGTGTACGCCGCGGTCAAGTTCTTCCTGTATACGTCGCTGGGCTCGGCGTTGATGCTGATCGCCATCATCTCGCTGGGGATCATCGCCGGAAACCAGACCGGCGGGATCACCTTCGACTTCGTCGAGCTGCTCGACATCGAGCTGACCTCGACCCAGCAACTCTGGCTGTTCCTCGGGTTCGGGATCGCCTTCGCCATCAAGGTGCCGCTGTTCCCGTTCCACACCTGGCTGCCCGACGCCCACACCGAGGCGCCCACCGCCGGCTCGGTGCTGCTGGCGGGGGTCCTGCTCAAGCTGGGTACCTACGGGTTCGTCCGGTTCAACCTGACGCTCTTCCCGCAGGCATCCGTTGACCTGGCCCCCTGGCTGGTGGCGCTGGCGGTCATCGGGATCATCTACGGCGCCGCCGTCGCCGTCGTCCAACCCGATCTGAAGCGGCTGGTGGCCTACTCGTCGGTGAGCCACCTCGGCTTCATCGTGCTGGGGACCTTCGCCCTCACCACCCAGGGGCTGCAGGGCGGGGTCATCCAGATGGTCAACCACGGGCTGACCACCGGGGCCCTGTTCCTGCTCGTCGGGATGCTCTACGACCGCACCCACACCCGGCGGATCGACGAGTACGGCGGGGTCGCCGCGGTGATGCCGGTGCTGGCCGGGTTCTTCCTGTTCACCACGTTCGCCTCGGCCGGGCTGCCCGGGCTCAACGGCTTCATCGGCGAGTTCCACGTGCTCATCGGCAGCTACCTGACCTTCCCGGTGCACGCCATCGTCGCCACCGCCGGTGTGGTGCTGGCCGCCATCTACCTGCTGTGGGCGTACGAACGGGTGTTCACCGGGGCCATCGACAGACCGGAGAACCGCAGGCTGCCCGACCTCGATCTGCGGGAGACGGTGATCCTGGTACCGCTGGCGGTGCTCATCATCTTCCTGGGGGTCTATCCCAAGCCGGCGATGGATCGGATCGAGCCGTCGGTCGAGGCCATCCTCGACCGCATCGAGGCGGTCACCGACTACCGGGTGCCCGAGCTGGGACGCATCGACCAGGTCGAGATCGCCGCCGTCGAGGGTGAGGGCTGATGGACACCATCGCCTTCCTCCCCATCGCCCCCGAGATCGTGCTGCTGGTGGGGGCGCTGTTGGTGCTGATGACCGAGGTCACCCTGTCGCTGGGGCACCGGATCTGGGCGGTGATCTCGGGCGCCGCCATCGCCCTGTGCCTCGGGTTCTCGGTGCTCCAGTGGCTGCGGGTCGACGAGTTGGGGCCGCAGCTCAACTTCACCACCCGCGGCGTCCCCACCGTCTCCAACCCGATGGTGGTGATGGACCACTTCTCCGCCTTCGCCGGGATCGCCCTGTTCCTGGTTGCCGGGCTGGCGATGCTCAGCGCCTGGCGGCTGATCTCGTCGCTGCAGACCAGGGGCGCCGAGTTCGTCGCCCTGTTCCTCATCGCCGTGGCCGGTCTCCACCTGATGGCGATCTCGTCGAACCTGGTGCTGCTGTTCATCGGGCTGGAGACGGCCTCGATCAGTCTCTACGTCATCGCCGGGTTCACCAGGGACCAGGTCCGGTCGGACGAGGCGGCGATGAAGTACTTCCTGCTCGGGTCGTTCGCCTCGGCCATCTTCGTGTACGGGGTGGCGCTGGCCTTCGCCTCCACCGGATCGACCACGATCTACGGGGTGAGCGGCATCCCCTCTTTCCTGGCCAACACCGTGGTGCTGGAGCCTGGGATCCTGCTCATCGCGGTCGGGCTGATCATCGTCGGGCTCGGCTTCAAGGTGTCCTCGGCGCCCTTCCACCAGTGGGCGCCCGACGTCTATCAGGGGGCGCCGGCGGCGGCGGTGCCGATGATGGCGGCCGGGGTGAAGATCGCCGGGTTCGCCGCCCTGGCCCGGATCCTCACCTCGGCGTTCCCGGCGCTGATCGACGACTGGGCCCCCGCCATCGCCGTGCTCGCCTCGGTCTCGATCGTCGTCGGCACCCTGCTTGCCATCGCCCAGACCGACCTGAAGCGGATGCTGGCATACTCGGGGGTGGCCCATTCCGGGTTCATCATGACGGCGCTGGTGGCGGGTGACGGGGGGGTACCGGCCCTGTGGTTCTACGTGGCCACCTACGCCGTCCAGCTGGTCGGGGGATTCGCCGTGGTCGCCGTGGTCTCCGGCCCACGTTCGGACCGCTCGCCGTTCGAGTCGTACCACGGGCTCGCCTCCCGCTCCCCGGTGCTGGCCGGCCTGCTCGCCCTGTTCATGCTCGGTCTGGGCGGGTTCCCGCTGACCACCGGCTTCGTCGGGAAGCTGTCGGTGTTCTCGGCGGCGATCGACGCCGGCTACCTGTGGCTGGCCATCCTGGCGATGGTGGTGTCGGTGGCCGGGCTGTTCTTCTACCTGCGGGTGATCGTGCTGATGTACTTCACCGAGCCCGTGCTGGCGGAGGCCCCGGGCACGGCGACGGCCTCCCCCCACATGGACGCCGCCTCCCGGGTGGCGCTCGGGGTCGCCGCCGCGGTCACGCTCGGGCTGGGGTTGATCCCCTGGCCGCTGCTCGAGCTGGTCCGCAATGCCCTCCCGCTCTGACCCGCCACCGCGCCGTCTCCGGCCGCTCCTCCTCGCCCTGATCGCCCTGGTCCTGCTGGGGGTGCCGGCGGCGGCGCTGGCTTCGGTGATCGGCCGCGACATCTACCTGCTGGGGCGGGACGAGGTGGTCACCGAGGACCTCACCCTCGCCGCCACCACGGCGCGGGTCGAGGGCACCATCGAGGGTGATCTCGTCGTCGCCGCCGGGTCGGTGGAGCTGAGCGGCCGGGTCACCGGCGATATGACCGTGCTCAGCCACGGTTCGGTCACGGTGAGCGGGGTGGTCGAGGGATCGCTGCGGGGGGTGGTGCGCCGCCTGATCGTCACCGGCTCGGTCGGCGACGACCTGACCGTGGCCGCCCTCAGCCTCGACGTCGCCGGGGAGGTGGGTCGGGATGTCGCCGCCTGGTCGTGGCGGCTGGGGATGACCGGCGAGGTCGGACGTGACATCCTGGGCCGGTTCTCGTCCGCCACCGTTGCCGGGAGCGTCGGCCACGATGTCGACGTGGCGG
>JBPCMS010000076.1:0-10550 GCA_051002015.1 Acidimicrobiia bacterium | reverse complement strand
GCCCTCGTCCGAGCCGGAGCCGTCTTCAACGACGGCAAGCTACAAGAAAGGACCAACACCGACCAGCCCGACCCTGAGGACGTCGCAGCCTAACCATGACCCCACCCACAACATTCGACAATATCTCCCAACCGCACCGCGATGAGGCGTCAGCCGAAGAGCCATCAACAACGACGCAAGAGCGAGCGCCCATCCGCGCTCGCTCTGAGCGATCGGGGCAAATTGCTCCGGACACACCGCTGGTGCCCGGGGCTAGGTTGTCGGCGTGCTCAGCTACGAGACCAGGGGACCGGCGGCGTGGATCACCATCGACGATCCGGAGCGGCGCAACCCGCTGTCGACGGCGGTGATGGCCGAGCTGCTCGCCGCGGTCCGCACCGGCTCGGCGGATCCCGACGTGCGGGCCATCGTGATCACCGGAGCGGGGGACAGGGTCTTCTCGGCCGGGGGCGACCTCTCCGGAGGCTTTGTCGACGACCCGTTGGGCGCCCACGACGCCAGGGGAGCGCTCGCCGACGTGTTCCGGGCGATCCGGCGGAGCCCCAAGCCGGTGATCGCCAGGGTCAACGGCCACGCCCTCGCCGGTGGCTTCGGGCTGGCGGCGGCGTGCGACATCGTCATCGCCGTCGACCGCGCCGGGTTCGGCACCCCCGAGATCGGGGTCGGGCTGTGGCCGATGATGATCGGGGCGATCCTGCCGCGGGTGATGCCGAAGCGGGCCGCTCTCGAGCTGATGCTCACCGGCCGCCGCATCGACGCCGCCGAGGCGGTCCGGCTGGGTGTCGTCTCCCGCGCCGTTCCCGCCGACCAGCTCGACGCCGCTGTCACCGAGACTGTCGACGGCATCGTGGCCAGGAGCCCCTCGGTCATCGCCCTGGGCAAGGCCGCCTTCTACGCCGTCGAGGACGCCCCGTTCGACGCCGCCCTCGATCATCTCCAGCTCGGGCTCACCGCGGTGGCCATGACCGAGGACGCCGCCGAGGGCGTCGCCGCCTTCATCGCCAAACGGCCCCCGGAGTGGACGGGGCGCTAGCCGCCCTTCAGCCGAACAGGGCCAGGTCTTGCTCGAGGCTCTCGGCGGTGACCACCCCGAACAGCCGTTTGAGGATGGTGCCGTCGGGGGCGATCCAGAAGGTGGCGGGGAGCCCGGTCACCCGGTAGCCGACCATCACCTGCTCCCTGTCGTCGAAGCCGAGCGGGTACGACACCCCGATCTCCTCGGCGAACTCGCCGGCGAGGCCGATGTCGTCCATCACCGCCACCCCGATGACGGCGATCTCCGGATGGGCGGCGGCGAAGGCGTCGATGATCGGCATCTCCTGCCGGCACGGGGTGCACCACGATGCCCACAGGTTGACGATCACCGGTCGGCCGTCCGTAGCCAGGTGATCGGCCAGCGAGAAGGAGCCGCCACCGAAGAGCTCGACCGAGAAGTCGGGAGCGGGCTCGTCGGTGCCGGGGATGTCCGGCGACGACTCGGCCAACTCCTGGAGGCTGCGGACCCCGTCGATCGGGGCGGTGGTGGGGTCGGTGTCGGCCGGCGTCGTCACCTGGTACCAGACGGCGGCGCCGACCACCACCATGCCGACCAGCAGCCACGGGAGCAGCCGGATCGGGCTACGACCCGAGGGAGGCGGCGGAGCGGAGTCCATGAGCCGGGACGTTAGAGGCTCCGCCGAGAGAAGGAGACTCGGCGGTTGGGCTGGGGACCCCAACCGTACCGCGATGAGGCGTCAGCCGAAGAGCCATCAACAACGGCGCAAGAGCGAGCGCCTATGCGCGCTCGCTCTTAAGGCAGCGCCGGGGTTTGTGCCGCCGGGAGCCGCCCGCCACCGTCGCTACGATCCGACCGTCATGAGCTTCTTCACCCGCAAGCGGGACGAGCTGATCGCGGCGGGGATCGATCCCGAGCGGGTTCCGCCCGGCCAGTACGTCACCGAGCGGTTTCCGGTGCTTCATGCCGGGGTGGTGCCCACCGTCGACCTCGACACCTGGCGGTTCACCATCGACGGTCTGGTGAGCGAGTCGAAGCGGTGGACCTGGCCCGAGTTCACGGCGCTCCCGACCCGGCCGCTCACCGCCGACATCCACTGCGTCACCAAGTGGACCAAGCTCGATACCAGGTGGGAGGGGGTGCCGGTGACCGATGTCTGGGCGCAGATCGAGCCGGACCCGTCCGTCACCCATGTGCTGGTCAACGCCTATCACGGCTTCACCGCCAACCTCCCCATCGAGGACCTGCTCCGCTCCGGCAACCTGCTGGCCCACACCTACGACGGCGAGCCGCTCGAGCCCGAGCACGGATGGCCGCTGCGGCTGGTGGTCCCCCACCTGTACTTCTGGAAGTCGGTGAAGTGGGTGACCGGGTTCACCCTCATCTCCGGCGACAGCCCGGGTTTCTGGGAGCGCAACGGGTACCACATGTACGGCGACCCCTTCCGGGAGCAGCGGTACTGGGGGAGCTGACCTGTTGGGTCGGCCGTCGCAAGAACGCCCGATCTTCACACCGACGGCAAGCCGGGTGCCGGGAGCCGGGGAATCGGGACCGGGTCGCTCGGTACCATGGTTCTAATGGTGGAACAGGCGAGAGAGCGAGGCTGACCATGGCACACGATCCGTTCGAGGCACGAACCACCATCGAGACCCCCCTCGGATCGCGGGTGGTCCACCGGCTGGATGCGCTCGGCGACATCGGTGACGTCACCGCCCTTCCCTACACGATCAAGGTCCTGCTCGAGTCGGTGCTCCGCAACCACGACGGGCACACGGTCACCGACCGCGACGTCACCGCCCTCGCCCAGTACGACGCCTCCAAGGTGGAGGAGACCGAGGTCGCCTTCACCCCGGGTCGGGTGGTCCTCCAGGACTTCACCGGGGTACCGACCGTGGTCGACCTGGCGGCGATGCGGGCGGCCATCGTCCGCATGACCGGTGACCCGGCATCCGCCCTGGCGGTGAACCCGCTGGTCCCGGTCGACCTGGTCATCGACCACTCGGTGCAGGTCGACGCCTTCAACTCGGGGATGGCGCTGCGGATCAACTCCGAGCGCGAGTTCGAGCGTAACCGGGAGCGGTACGAGTTCCTCAAGTGGGGCCAGTCGGCCTTCACCAACTTCCGGGTGGTACCCCCGGCCACCGGGATCGTCCATCAGGTCAACCTGGAGTACCTGGCCAAGGTGGTGTGGGACCACCAGGGGGTGCTCTACCCGGACTCGCTGGTGGGGACCGACTCGCACACCACGATGATCAACGGGCTCGGTGTGGTCGGGTGGGGAGTCGGCGGGATCGAGGCCGAGGCGGCCATGGTGGGCCAGCCCGTCTACATGCTGCTCCCCGAGGTGGTCGGGTTCGAGCTGACCGGCAAGCTGGCCGAGGGCGCCACCGCCACCGACCTGGTGCTCCGGGTCACCGAGATGCTGCGCCAGCACGGCGTGGTGGGCAAGTTCGTCGAGTTCCACGGCACCGGGCTGGCCGACATGCCGGTGGCGAACCGGGCCACCATCGCCAACATGGCCCCCGAGTACGGGGCCACCGTCGGTTTCTTCCCGGTCGATGAGCAGACCACCCGCTACCTGAGGCTCACCGGCCGCACCGAGGAGCTGATCGAGACCGTCGAGCAGTACTGCCGGCTGCAAGGTCTGTGGCGGGATGACAGCCGGCAGACCGTGTACTCGGCCGAGCTGCATCTCGACATGGGTACGGTCGAGCCCTCGCTGGCCGGCCCCAAGCGGCCCCAGGACCGGGTGGCGCTCCACGGGATGAAGAGCCAGTGGCGCCAGGACCTGATCAACACCTTCGGCAAGGCCGACCGCAGCGGCACCGGCACCGTGGCCGAGATGGTATCCGAGGGCGGGCCCACCCTGGGGACCCTCCCACCGAACGGCGGAGCCGCCCGGGTCACCTACGACGGCGCCGAGTTCACCCTCGACCACGGCCACGTCGTCATCGCCGCCATCACCTCGTGCACCAACACCTCCAATCCCGATGTGATGATCGGGGCCGGGCTGGTGGCCCGCAAGGCGGTGGAGCGGGGGCTGGTGCGCAAGCCGTGGGTGAAGACCTCGCTGGCGCCCGGCTCCAAGGTGGTCACCGAGTACCTGGAGCGGGCTGGGCTGATGGACGATCTCGAGGCCTGCGGCTTCTACCTGGTCGGCTACGGATGCACCACCTGCATCGGCAACTCGGGGCCGCTGCCGGATGAGATCAGCGCCGCCATCCACAGCAACGATCTGGTGGCGGCGTCGGTGCTGTCGGGGAACCGCAACTTCGAGGGACGTATCTCCCCGGACGTGCGGGCCAACTACCTGGCGTCTCCGCCGCTGGTGGTGGCCTACGCCCTGGCCGGGACCGTCGACATCGACCTCACCACCGAGCCGCTGGGTCATGATCCCGAGGGCAACCCGGTGTACCTGGCCGACCTGTGGCCCACCCAGACCGAGATCGACGAGCTGGTCGCCTCCTCGGTGACCAGCGCCCAGTTCCGCACGCAGTACGGCTCGGTGTTCGAGGGTTCGGATGAGTGGAAGGCGATCCCCAGCTCGGGCGAGCCGCTGTTCCCGTGGGACCCTGACAGCACCTATGTCCAGGAGCCGCCGTTCTTCACCGGCCTGCCGCCCGAGCCGCGGCCGCTGGAGCCGATCACCGGTGCCAGGGCGTTGCTCAAGCTGGGCGACTCGGTGACCACCGACCACATCAGCCCGGCCGGGTCGATCGGGGCGGACACCCCGGCGGGGCGGTACCTGCTGGCGCAGGGGGTCACCGAGGCGATGTTCAACAGTTACGGGTCGCGCCGGGGCAACGACCGGGTGATGACCAGGGGGACGTTCGCCAACATCCGCATCCGCAACGAGCTGGCCCCGGGCATCGAGGGCGGGTTCACCACCGACTTCACCGATGGCACCGTGAAGACCGTCTACGAGGCCAGCCTCAGCTATCTGACGGCGGGGATCCCGCTGGTGGTGCTGGGCGGGCATGACTACGGGATGGGGTCGTCACGGGACTGGGCGGCCAAGGGTACCTTCCTGCTCGGGGTGAAGGCGGTGATCGCCGACTCGTTCGAGCGGATCCACCGGTCCAACCTGGTGATGATGGGTGTGCTCCCGCTGACCTACGCCGAGGGAGCGACGGCGGCGTCGCTGGGGCTCCACGGCACCGAGACCTACGACATCGCCATCGACAACGACCTCCAACCCCGCCAGCTCGTCCCGGTGACCGCCACCCGGGCGGACGGCACCACGGTCAGGTTCATGGCGACCTGCCGCGGCGACACCCCGGTCGAGATCGAGTACCTCCGCCACGGCGGCATCCTCCACATGGTCCTACGAAGAATGGCGGCGGCGGGCTGACCGAGCTGATCCCCGACCGGTGAGCCGTAGACCGACGGTACGGTCGGTTTGGGGCTCACCGGTCGAGATTGCGGCAGGATCAGACCGGGGCGGGCTCGACCTCTCCGGTGAGGGTCCCCGCATCCTCCAGGGCGTGGCCCTCGACGTCGATGTTGGGGAGGACCCGGTCGAGCCAGCGGGGCAGCCACCAGTTCCTGTCGCCGAGCAGCTCCATGGTCGCCGGCACCAACAGCAAGCGCACCACGGTGGCATCGAGCAGCACGGCGCTGGCCAGCCCGATGCCGAACAGCTTGATCAGGCGGTCGGGCTCACCGATGAACGAGCCGAACACCACCACCATGATCGCCGCCGCCGCCGTGATCACCCGGGCGGTCGCCGCCAGCCCGTCGGCAACCGACATCCGGCTGTCGCCGGTGCGCAGGTATTCCTCACGCACCCGGGAGAGCAGGAACACCTCGTAGTCCATCGACAGCCCGAACACGATGGCGAACATCATCATCGGGACGAAGGGCTCGATGGGGGCGGGATCGATGCCGATCACACCGCCCAGCCATCCCCACTGGAAGATGGCGGTGACCACCCCGTAGGCGGCGCCGATCGAGAGCAGGTTCATGACCACCGCCTTGAGTGGCACCAGGACCGAGCGGAAGGCCAGCATCAGCAGCAGGAACGAGAGCCCGAGCACCACGGCGATGAACACCGGCAGCCGCTCGGTCAGGTAGGTGGAGAAGTCGACCCCGGCGGCGACGCCACCGGAGACGACGATGTCCAGCCCGGTGCCGGCGGTGGCGGCGGGGACCACCTGGCCGCGCAGCCGGTTGACCAGCGCGGTGGTCTCCACCTCCTGGGGCGCCGTTGTCGGGAAGAGCCGCCACACCGCCGCCGCCGGCGCCTCCGGGTCGTCGGGGAAGGCGGGGGTGACGAAGGCGACCCCCGGGTCGGCGGCCAGCGCCGCGGTGACCGCTTCGAGCGAGGCCGGGTCGGTACCGGCGGGGATCTCGGTGGCGAGCAGCAGCGGTCCGTTGAACCCGGGCCCGAACCCGACCGCCAGCAGGTCGTACGCCTTGCGGGTGGTGGTGTCGGGCGGGAAGTTGCCCTCGTCGGAGAAGGCCAGCCGCAGCCCGAAGAAGGGGATGGCGAGCACCAGCAACACCACCACCCCGGCCAGGGCCGCGGTCCACGGCCGGTGCTGGATGAAGCGGCTCCACCGGTAGGGGATGGTCGCCCGCAGCGGCTTGGGGGCGGGCCGGGGCACCTCGCCCCGGAGGGGGGCCAAGGCGAAGCTGAGCAGCAGCACCAGGGCGGCGGCGCCGAACCCGGCCAGCATCACCGGACGGAGGTCGAGGGCAAAGCCGGCCAAGCCCACCGCCACCGCCCCGGCGGCGATGAGCCCCCGCCACCGGGTCAGCTCGACTCGCTCGCCGGCGAAGCCGAGCAGGGCGGGGAGCAGGGTGAGCGAAGCGGCGGCGGTCACCGCCACCACGGTGGCGCTGGCGATGGCCATCCCGGAGACGAACGCCAGGTTCATCAGCAGCAGCCCGAGCAGCGAGATGACCACGGTCGATCCGGCGAAGGCGACCGCCCGCCCGGCGGTGTCGATGGCGATCACGGTGGCATCCTCGAGCGATGCACCCTGGTGCAGGTTCTCGCGGAAGCGGGTGACGATGAACAGGGCGTAGTCGATGCCCACCCCGAGACCGAGCATCACCGCCACGGTGGTGGCGAAGTCGGGGATCGACAGCACGTTGCTCAACAGCCCGGCCAGGATCGAGCCGACCCCGATCCCAGCCAGGGCGATCCCGACGGGGAGACCCATCGCCAGCACCGACCCGAAGGCGAGGATGAGCACGATGATGGCGAACGCAAGCCCCAACGCCTCGGAGCTGGGCACGACGAACTCGGCGAAGATCTGGCCGCCGACCTCGACCTGGAGCCCGTCGACGGCAGGGATCAGCGCCTTCATGTCCTGGGCGACCACGGCGGCGTCCTCGAGGGTGATGTCGCGTGGGGCCCCGATCACGGCGTAGGCGATCCTGCCCGCTTCGGGACCGGTCGATGAGATCTGCTGGGCGCCCTCGGGGGTGTAGGGGCTGGTGACGGTGATCCGATCGATCTGGTCGACCTCGGCCAGGTATGCCGTCATCGCCCGCTCGACCTCGGGATCGGTCACGCCCTGTTCGGCACGGAAGACGATGGTCCCGCCCTCGCCCCCGGCTGAGGAGTCGGCGAAATGCTGGTCGAGGAGGTCGAAGCCGCGCCTGCTCTCCACGTCGGGCAGGGCGAACTCGGTGCTGTACCCGGTACCGACCGCCCCCATGAGGGCGCCAGACCCCATGAACACGGCCAACCAGGCGATGACGATCTTGCCGCGGTTGCGATAGCACCAGCGTCCGAGACGAGCGAACACGGGGGGCTCCTTCGAGAGACGGGACGACGAGACTAGGCGAGTCTGGAGGGCATGCGACCCGCCCCGGGCGGTCATCCCCCGGTGACGGTCTCGAGCACCCCGAGCACGTTGTCACCGAGCACCTTGCGCACGGCCCGCTCCGACCACCGCCGGTCCAGCAGCATGGCGGTGATGGCCGGGTAGGCGGCGACATCCTCCAGCCCGGCCACGGTCATGTCGATCCCGTCAAAATCGGAGCCGAGCCCGACATGGTCGACCCCGGCCACCCGGGCGATGTGCTCGATGTGGTCGACCACGTCCCCCACCGAGCCGCGGTCCCAGCCGGTCTTGGTGGCGGCGGTCATGCGGTCGACCTCGTCGGGGTCGCCGAGTTCGGCCAGCAGCCGGCGCTCCTCGGCCACCATCGCAACCGACCTGGCGGCGGTGGCGGGCACCAGGAACGGGGGGTAGAAGGGCACCATCACCACCCCGCCGTTCCCGGCGATCAGCTCGAGGACATCGTCGGGGACGTTGCGGGGGTGGGAGGCGATGGCGGATGCGCCCGAGTGCGAGGCGATCACCGGGTGCTCGGAGACGGCGATGGCCGAGCGCATCGTGTCCGGCGACACGTGGGAGATGTCGACGATCATCCCCAGCCGGTTCATCTGGGCGACGACCCTGCGTCCGAACCCGGTCAGTCCCCCATGGCGGGGCTCATCGGTGGCCGAGTCGGCCCAGCCGATGGTCTCGGTGTGGGTGAGGGTGAGGTAGCGCACCCCACGTTCGTGGAGGGCGGCCAGCTTGTCGAGCGAGCCCTCGATGCAGTGCCCCCCTTCGGCCCCGCGCAGCGAGGCGACCCGACCCTCGCCCCTGACCGCCCGAACCTCGGCGGCGGTGACCGCATCGGCCATACGATCGGGGGCCAGGGCCACCATGCGGTCCACCAGGTCGATCTGCTCCAGGGTGGCGGCGAACGGGTCCGGCTGGGTACTGGGGATGTACACCGACCAGAACTGACCGCCCACGCCGCCGGCGACGAGCCGGTCATAGTCGGTGTGGTAGCCGTCGAGGTGCCGCCTCGGGTCGGCGGCGGCCAGATCGGAGCCGGCCCGCTTCCTGATCTGCCACGGGAGGTCGTTGTGCCCGTCGATCACCGGCAGGGTGGCGTGGATCTCGGCGGCGGTGATCACCGGGCGCAGGCTAGGCCCTCCCTCCATCGCGCCCTCCTCAGCCGGAGGTCACCCGGTGCCGGGCGGAGCGGCGGGCCACCCACCACCCCAACCCCAGGAGGGCAGCCAGCCCGCCGAGCAGCCACCACGCCCCGGCCGAGGTGATCCACGAGGCCAGGGTGCCCTGGATGCGGGCGGCGGCTTCGATGACGGGATCGCCGGTGTCGCCCCCGGCGAACACCCGCAACTCGTACCAGCCGAAGTAGGCGATGTAGGCGCCGGCGATGACGAGCAGGGCGCCGCTGATCCGATTGATGTGGGGGAGGAGGCGGCGGGTGCGGGCGAGCACCCCCTCCCGGGCCAGGGCGACGGCGACGGCGAGCAGCCCCACCACCAGCCCCATCCCCAGGGCATAGGCGATCAGCACCAGGACCCCGTCGAGAACGCTGCCGGCCAGGGTGGTGCTGGTGACGATAGCGAGGAACGGCCCCACCGTGCACGAGAGCGAGGCGACGGCGTACACCACCCCGTACGCCGCCATCGACCGGACGGAACGGTCCGGGGCGCTGCCGCCCAGCCGGGGCAGGGTCAGGACCAGCTCGCCCCCGGTGAGCAGCCGGATCCCGAGCCCGATCAGCACCAGCCCGATGACGATGGTGGCCCAGGGGAGGTAGCGCTCCAGGGACAGCGTCAGCGGCACGGCGACGGCGGCGAAGAGGCCGAACACGGCGACGAACCCGGCGGTCATCGCCGCGCTCATCCGCAGCGCCCGCCCCACCGCCCACAATCGACGGGTGTCGTCGGTGTCGACGATGAGCAGGGTCAGGTACGCCGGGAGGAGGGCGAACCCGCACGGGTTGACCGCCGCCACCATGCCCGCCGCCAGGGCCAGCGGGTAGGGCCCGTCCAACATCAGCCGAACATCTGCTCGATCAGCTCGGCGATGTCGACGTCACGGCCGTATGCCGCCACCGTCTCCACATCCCCATCGGCGGTGACGAAGGCAAAGCTGTGCTGCTGGATGATCCGGAACCGGGTGTAGAGGGCGCCGTCGGTGTCGGCCAACTGGGCGAACCCGCCCACGCCGTGCTGCTCGACGAACCGCCCCATGTCCGCCCCGTCCGAGCTCAGCCCCCCGACCCCGACAAAGGTCACGTCGCTTCCGGCAGCGTCGGCGGCGGCGCCCACCTCGGAGGCGGCGGCGGCGCAGGTGGTGCACCACGGCGCCCAGAACCAGAACACCACATCCCGCCCGGCCAGGTCGGCGCCGTCGAATGAACCACCGTCGACCAGCTGGGCGGTGAAGGCAAGGATCTCCGGCACCGCCTGCGCCGGGTCGGGGACTGCGGGGGGTGGTGTGGACCCGTCCGCCGGGGCGACCGTCGTCACCTGAGGCGCCGTGGTCGCCGCCGGGGGCGGCGTGGTGGGGACCGGCTCGGTCGAGTCGCCACCCAGGACATCGCCATCTGCGCCGCACGACCCGGCCACGACCACGGAGATGGCGATGAGTGCGATACGGCGACGCATGGGTGCTCGCTCCTCGATCGGAGCGGAACTTGAGGGACTCCCCCCCCCCGGCGGGGGGGGGGGGCCAAAAGTTCCTGCCCAACTCCGTGGGACCATGGGGGGTTACCACCCCCCCCCCCTGCT
>JBPCMS010000075.1:0-13802 GCA_051002015.1 Acidimicrobiia bacterium | reverse complement strand
GGCATGGTCATCGCCGGGAACCCGGTGAAGTTGGCCACAGGGGTGTAGGGGACGTAGCGGGAGATCTGGTCCTCGAACTGGTCGAATGGCACCCGCTGGTCGAACTCGCCGGTCTTCTTGGGCGGCTCGCCCAGGGTGGCCGTGAGCAGCACGTCGTGGGCCACCAGGAACTCGCCAAGGGCATAGCTGGCGTTCTGCAGCACGGTGGTGGCGACCAGCAGCTCGCCGGCGGTGAGATCGAGGCCGCGCTCCACCAACTCCCAGGTGAACGGCTCGAAGGCGTCCATTCCCGAACCGCGGGTGACCACCCTCCCCACGGTGCGCATCGCCCGCAGGTCGCCCAGGAGGCGGCGCAACGCCCTCCCCATCGTCCGCTGCTCCACCACCGCCAGGATCTCGAGGAAGGCGGCGTGGGGCATCGCCTTCCACCAGTCGAGGAAGGCGATGCGGACGGCGGCCCCGTCAACGGTGGGGGCTGCCTCGTCGACGTGGTGGCCGAGCGCCTCGAGCACGGCGACGGTGTCCTCGACGGCGGCGACGCACTCGGGATGGATGGGTTTGCCCTCGAAGTCGGTGGTCATGTAGGCGACCCGCAGCGGGGGCGGGTCGACCTCGGCATGGTGGCGGTAGGGAGAGCGGGGTGGTGCAGGGGTGTAGCGCCCACCGCTCTTCGCCCCGGCGATCGCATCGAGCAGGGTGGCGCTGTCCCGCACCGACCGGCTCAGACAGAACGAAGTGGACAGGTAGTCGGATGAGCTCGCCGGGGCCAGGGGGATCCGGCCCCTGGTCGGCTTCATCCCGAAGAGACCGCAGGCCGATCCGGGAATGCGTATCGAGCCACCCCCGTCGCTGGCGTGGGCCATGGGGACGATCCCGGCGGCGACGGCGGCGCCCGCCCCTCCGCTCGATCCCCCCGGGGAGTGCTCGAGGCTCCACGGGTTCAGGGTGGGGCCGTGGAGCACCGGCTCGGTCACCGGGAGCAGCCCCAGCTCGGGGGCATTGGTGCGACCCAGCGACACCAGCCCGGCGCGGCGGAACCGATGGACCACCTCGGGGGTGAACACCCCGACGAAGTCACGGAAGAACACCGACCCGAAGGTCACCGGCTCACCGGTCTCCGAGGTGAGGTCCTTGATCAGGAAGGGCACGCCGGCGAACGGCCCCGTGGTCGCCTTCCCGGACTCGGCCAGCGCCGCCTCGAACCTGGTGCTGATCACGGCGTTGATCGCCGGGTTCACCGCCTCATAACGGGCGATCGCCGCCTCGATCAGCTCGGCCGGCGACACCTGGCCGGTGGCGACCAGCTCGGCCAGACCGGTGGCGTCGTGGCTGCGGTAATCGGCGAACGAAAGACCCAAGGCACCCCCCTTGCGGATCGGGCACTCAATCTACCGACCCACGGGCCCATGCCCATCGCCTGCGCCATCGCTTGCAAACTTTGAGCGCCTCACCCCGCATAGCAGTGTCACTCGCTCAAAGTTCGCACGACAAGCCGCGGCGATGCTCCCACCGCCCGGTTGGGCGGGACCTCACCGGACCCGGCTCGCCACCGGACCCGGCTCGCCACCGACCCCGGCTGCTACGTTCGCCGGCGATGATCGAGATCCTCGGCTACGTCGCATCGCTCACCGTGGTCGTCTCGCTGGCGATGTCGTCGGTCCTGCGGCTGCGGATGATCGGGCTGGTCGGATCGACCCTGTTCGCCGTCTACGCCCTGGCGGTGGGCGCCATCCCGGTCGCCATCGCCAACCTGGTCATCATCGGCCTCCACGGCTATCGGCTGTGGCAGTGGTGGACCGACGAGGAGTACTTCTCGCTGCTCGAGGTGAAGCCGGACTCGGTGTATCTCAACGAGTACCTCGTGTTCCACCAAGACGAGATCCGGAGGTTCCAGCCGGAGTTCTCGCTGCCCATCCCCGAAGACCGACTGGCGGTGTTCGTGCTGCGCGACATGGTCCCCGCCGGCGTCGTCATCGGGCGCAGGGTGGGTGACACCCTCGAGATCGAGCTCGACTACGTCGCCCCCCGCTTCCGCGACATGGAGCCGGCGCGGTTCCTCTACCGCCCACCGCACCAGATCCTCGATCTCTACGGCATTGTCCGGGCCGTGGCCGTCGCCACCACCGAAGCCCACCGCCGCTACCTGCGCAAGGTCGGCTTCACCCCCGAGACCGGCGACCGCTGGGAGCTCGACCTGACCGGCTGAAAACCCGCCGTCTCAACCTCGCAGGGGCGTCCCTGATGCGGCCGAATTCCGCAGGATCTGGGCCGGGTGGTAGCGCTCGCCGTGGGTTCCGGTGAGGGCGTCGAGACGGGCCACCACCTCGGCGGCGCCGATCCGGTCGATGGTGGCGAAGGGCCCGCCCCGGAAGGGGGGATAGCCCAACCCGAACACGGCGCCGATGTCACCGTCGCGGGACGAGCGCAGGATCCCCTCCTCCAGACACCGGGCCGCCTCGTTCAACAGATGCAGGTAGAGCCGCTCCTGGATCCGTTCGGTGCCCAGCGACGGCCCGGGGGTGACCCCCAACACGTCGTACACCGAAGGGTCGACCCCCTTCCGCTCCCCGTCCTCGTACCGATAGAAGCCCCGCCCGTTCTTGCGACCCCTGCGGTCGTCGGCGACGAGCCGGGCCAACCCGTCGCCGGCCGCCATCCGCTCCCCGAACGCCTCCTGCATGATCCCGCCGATCTTGGCGCCGACATCGAGTCCGACCTCGTCCGACAGGGTGACCGGCCCCACCGGGAAACCCCAACGGACCATCGCCTGGTCGATGTCCTCGACCCGGGCACCATCGGCGAGCAGATGACCCACCTCGTTCATGTACGGGCCGAGGATCCGGGTGGTGTAGAAGCCGGTACCGTCTCTTACGACGATCACCGTCTTGCCCTGGCGGCGCCCGAAGGCGACACAGGTGGCGGTCACCTCGTCCGCGGTGTGCGGGGTGACCACGACCTCGAGCAGCGGCATCTTCTCCATCGGCGAGAAATAGTGCATCCCGATCACGTTGCGGGGTCGGGCGGCGCCGGCGGCGATCAGGGTGATCGGGATCGACGAGGTGTTCGAGGCGAAGATGGTGTCCTCCCCGGTCGCCCCCTCGACCTCGGCCAGCACCGACCGCTTCAACGCCAGGTCCTCGAACACCGCCTCGATGACCAGATCGGCGTCCCCGAACCCCGACCAGTCGACGGATCCGGTCACCAGCTGCATCAGCTTGGCCGCCTCCCTCGGGAGGAGACGGCGCCTGCCCACTCGATCGTCGACGCCCTTGTGGACGTGGGCGAGCCCCCGACCGACGGCGGCGGCGTCGACCTCCTTGATCCGGGTACGGACCCCGGCGGACAGCGTGTTGACCGAGGCGATGCCCCCGCCCATCAGCCCGCCGCCGACCACACCGACCTTGTCCACCCGCCGCGGGGTGGTGGCGGTGTCGACCCCGGGGTCGTGCTTGAGCGCCTGGGAGTCGAGGAACACCCCGATCAGGGCCTTGGCCTCCGGTGACACCGCCAGGGCGGCGAACTCGGCCAGCTCGGCGGCGAACCCGGCGTCCGGTCCCTGCTCCACCCCCGCCCGGACGGCGCGGATGATCGCCTGCGGCGCCGCGTAGTTGCCACCGGTCTCGGCCAGCATCCTCTCCTCCGCCTTGGAGAACAGCAGACGACGGCCGATCGGGTTGTCCTCCAGCGCCAACTCCTGGAGATGCTTGGGGGACAGCCATCCGGTGATGCGCCCGAAGGTCGACGGCGGGTCCGGCTCGGCGGGGCGACCGATCGACTCCCGGGCCCTGGTGGTGGCCACCTCGAGCAACACCTCCTCGGGGCCGATCTCGTCGACCAGCGCCATCTTGAGGGCGGTGCGGGACCGCACCGATCGTCCGGTCATCATCAGGTCGAGGGCGGCGGCGATCCCCACCAGTCGGGGGAGCCGCTGGGTGCCCCCCGCCCCCGGGATGAGACCGATCTGCACCTCGGGCTGACCCAGCTGGGTGCGGCGCTCGTCGTCGGAGGCGATGCGGACGGCGCACGCCATGGCCAGCTCCAGCCCACCGCCGAGGCAGGCGCCGTGGATGGCGGCCACCACCGGCTTGCCCATCACGGTGTGGAGCCGTTCGATGCGGGAGAACAGGCGCTGGCCCTGGCCGATGGTGTCCGCCACCGCCGCCGGGTCGTCGTAGCCCCGCAGCCAGCGGATGTCCGCCCCGGCGAGGAAGTTGTCCGGTTTGGCCGATCCGATCACCAGCGCCTTGATCGAAGGGTTGCGCTCGACCTCGCCCACCACGGCGGCGAGATCGCTGGCGACCTCGGGGTTCAGCGTGTTGAGGTCCTCGCCGGAACGATCGAGCAAGGCGACGGCGACACCTTCGTCCTCGACGGTGAAGCGGACGTGGGTCAGCGAGAGATCGGTGGCGGTCACTGGTTCAGCGCTCCAGGATGAGGGCGGCGCCGAGCCCGCCGGCGGCACATTGGGTGACGAGGGCACGGCCCGAGCCTCGCCTGGCCAGCTCGTTGGCCATGGTCAACGCCTGCCGGGCCCCGGTGGCGGCGAAGGGATGGCCCAGCGAGATCGACCCTCCGTACAGGTTTAGGCGATCGAGCGGGATCTCCCCGATCGGCTCCCTGCGGTCGAGGTGCTGCTCGGCCCACTGGGGAGAGGCGAACGCCCTGAGGTTGGACAGCATCTGGGCGGCGAACGCCTCGTGCATGTCGATCACGTCGATGTCGGCCATCGTCAGCCCGGCCCGTTCGAGCGCCACCGGGGTGGCGAAGGCGGGGCCCATCAGCATCTGCCATGCCGGGTCGATGGCGGCGAAGCCCCACGAGCGTATGGCGGCTCGCGGCTCCAGCCCGAGGCGGTGAGCGGTGGCCTCGTCGACCAGGATCACGGCGGCAGCGCCGTCCGTCAGCGGCGAGCTGTTGCCGGCGGTGACCGTGCCGTAGCGGCGATCGAAGACCGGCTTGAGCGAGGCGAGCCTCTCCAGGCTGGTGTCGGGGCGGGGGATGCCGTCGGTGACCACGGTGGTCTCGTAGCCGGGGGGGATGGGGAGCGGCATCACCTCGTCGTCGAAGACGCCCTTCTCCCAGGCTTCCACCGCCTTGCGGTGTGAGGAGAGCGTGTAGGTGTCCTGGTCCTCCCGGCTGATCCCGTTCTCCCGCGCCATCTTCTCGGCGGCGTCTCCCATGGTCAGCCCTGACGACAGATCTGAGAGCGCAGGGGGTTTGGGGGCGAGGTCCTTGGGGCGGACGGTGGCGAACGCCCGCACCTTGGCGGGGAGGTCCTTGGCGGCGTTGGCGGCCATGATGGCGTCGACCACCGCCTCGTCGTACATGATCGGGGGTCGGGACAGGGTGTCGGCGCCGCCGGCGATGACCACGTCGGCCGAGCCGGTCTCGATGGCCATCGCGCCGCTGACGATGGCCTGGGTGCTGGTGGCGCAGGCCCTGCTCACCGAGTAGGCGTCCACCGAAGCCGGGAAGCCGGTCCGGAGCACCACCTCGCGGGCGATGTTGGGGCCGGCGACATCGGCGACCACCGCCCCGAACACCACCTGGTCGACCCGGCCCCGCTCGATCGGGGTGCGCTCCATCAGCTCGTTGACGCATGCCGCCGCCAGATCGAGCGTGGACAGTGTCCGGTAGGCGGTTCCCGCCTTGACGAACGGGGTGCGCAGCCCCCCAACCACCACCGCCCGGCGTGTCTTCCCCGCCGCCGTACCGCGTGCCATCGCCAACACCTCGTTCGCTCTCGCTGCTTCCGCCATGTTGCCAGAGATCGGGGTCGACACGGCCGACGTCACCGGCGGCGGCGCTAGGTTGACGGCCGTCCCGGTGACGAGCGCGGAGGATCCTTGCCTGCACCGACACCACGACGGCGGATGCTCCGCCTGGCCCTGGTCGGGGGGACGCTCGCCGCCGTCGCCGCCTGCAGCGTGGCCGGGGGAAGCCGGTCGGTGGTGACGGACGGCGAGGGCTGGTCCCTCCCGGACACGACCGCCATCCAGGACCGCACCCCCGATTCCGCCGCCGAAGCCGCCCGCGGCGGCGGCTGAGCCCGGGGCGCGGGGTACCGTCCCGGTCTGATGCGGACCTTCCCCTTTCGGTTCGATGCCCGGTTCTCCCCGATGCTGGCGGTCATCGGGATCACCCCGAAGACGTCCCGGGTAACCCTCGACGAGGAGACCTTCGCCGCCCGGTTCGGTCGGTGGAGGGTGGAGACCCCGATCGCCAACCTGGCCCGGTTCGAGGTCGGTGGCGGCTACCGCTGGTACCGCGCCATCGGGGTCAGGGGATCGCTGGTGGACGGCGGGATCACCTTCGGGTCGAGCACCAAGGCCGGGTTGTGCGTCTGCTTCTACCAGCCGGTCGGTCTGACCGTTCCGCTGTACGTCCCCCGCCACCCCGGGCTCACCGTCACCGTTGCCGACATCGGCGGTTTGGCGTCGGCGCTGCGGGGCTACGGTGTACCGGGCTGACCGACCCGAGGAGTACCCGTGGCGACGAGTTCCGTGATGATGCCCCTGGGCACCCAGGCTCCAGACTTCGCCCTCACCGATGTCGTCACCGGCCACACCATCTCCCGTGACGACTACGCAGACGCCACGGCGCTGCTGGTGATGTTCATCTGCAACCACTGCCCGTACGTCAAGCACGTCGCACCCCAGCTCGCCGCCCTGGGCCGGGACTACCTTGACTCGGACGTGGCCATGGTCGCCATCAACAGCAACGACCCCGAGCAGTACCCGGAGGACAGCCCGTCGGCGATGATGGCCGAGGCCACCATTCGCGGGTACCGGTTCCCCTACCTGTTCGACGACACCCAGGATGTCGCCCGCGCCTACACCGCGGCGTGCACCCCCGACTTCTTCCTGTTCGGGCCGGAGCGGACCCTCGTCTACCGGGGTAGGCTCGACCAGAGCCGCCCCGATTCGGGGATCCCCGTCACCGGCGACGATCTGCGGGCCGCCATCGAGGCGGTTCGGGCCGGTGAGCCGGTGGGGGACGAGCAGTACCCGTCCATGGGGTGCAGCATCAAGTACCGGGCGGGGTGATCGTGGCCGACCATCCAGCCGGCTGGCACCCCTACCCCACCGAGGCCCCGAGCCCCGCCCCTGGGACGGAGAGGGCGCGGACACCGCCGTCGACCGGGACGCCGGTGGCTGGGGGTTGCCCGCGGTGCCGTCGCCTGGCGCCGTTTGGCACCGGTTCGGGCCGGGTAACCGCGGCGCCATGCGTGCAGCCTTCACCCTGTCCGTGGCGCCGGGTCGGGTGGTGACCACGGCAGTCCACGCCGGCCACGACCTTCGTCCCGACATCGCCGGGCGCATCGCCCTCGACGAGGCCACCCGGCTGCGCGAGGAGGACCCATTCACCGACCTCCTCGTGGCCGATCACGGCACCGGCCTGGTGGTCCACCGCTCCCGGTTCGAGGTCGACCTCAACAGACCGCGAGAGCAGGCGATCTACCTCGAGCCGGACGATGCCTGGGGTCTGGACGTCTGGGAACGACCCCTACCCGAGAACGTGGTGCAGGAATCGCTCGCCATCTACGACGGGTTCTACGAGCTGCTGGCCCTTACCCTGGACAGATTCGTCGCCTCCGAACCCTTCCTGGTGCTCGACCTGCACTCGTACAACCATCGCCGAGCGGGCCCGGACGCCCCACCCGAACCGGCCGCAGACAACCCGGAGATCAACGTTGGCACCGGCGCCCTGGACCGGGACCGATGGGGGCATGTGATCGACGGGTTCATCGAGCAGCTGCGCCACAAGGAGGTGCTGGGGAGCCCGCTCGATGTGGGCGAGAACATCCGATTCCGCGGGGGCGAGCTGTCCCGATGGGTGGCGGCGCGCTACCCGGACCAGGGGTGTGTCCTGGCGGTCGAGTTCAAGAAGACCTTCATGGACGAGTGGACCGGGATCCCCGACCACCGCCACCTCGGGGCGCTGCGGGGTGCCCTCGACGATGCGGTCCGGGGCACGCTTCGCCAACAGCTTCGCCACGGAGCCGGTGTGACCTCGATCACCCTCGAGCCCGAGGTCCTCGCCATCGACCACGAACTGGCCGACACCGCCACCAGCGTCAGGTTCCTGCTCGACGTAACCCCGGACAACCTGATCGAGAGCCGTCGCCGGTTCCTGGCGGACGGCAGCCCACCCATGTTCACCTACGGGCCGCTCGAGGACGATCTCGCCGTGATCGAGGCACGGCTCGACGCCATCGACATCGGATCGGTCGACGACCCCGCCCTCTCCCAGCTCTTCCAGGCGAAGCGACGGGAGTTCGAGCTACAGCTCGCCATGCTGCGGCGCCGCGGCGACAAGAGCTTCCTGGCGCTGAGCATCGAGCTGTACGGCACGGTGAGCCCGACCCTGCTCGCCGAGGCCGAGGTCATCCTCTCCCAGGTCGTCCCGCCCCCACCCGAAGGGGGGAGATACCTGGACGCCGAGGGGTTCGCCCGCCGTGTCCAAGACGAGCTCGACCTGTACCGGGCGGTCCATCCCGACATGGGGGCGACCGTCGAGGTCCGTGCGGACAGCAGCGGGATCATGGTCTCCAACGGGAACGTGCTCATATCCCCCTTGGCGAGGGTGTCGGAGGAGCGGGTCCACGCCCTGCTCCAGCACGAGGTGGGCACCCACGTCGTAACCCATGTCAACGGCTCGCACCAGCCGCTGCGGCTCCTCGGCGCCGGGCTGGCCGGATACGACGAGACCCAGGAGGGTCTGGCCGTGTTCGCCGAGTACCTGGCCGGTGGCCTGACCAGGAGGAGGCTGCGCCAGCTTGCCGCCCGGGTCATCGCCGTCCACCAGATGATCGAGGGCAAGACATTTGCCGAGGTCCATGCCACGCTGGTCGCCGGCGGCGTCGGTGCCGTCGAGGCGTTCACCATTGCCATGCGGGTGTTCCGCTCCGGCGGGCTCACCAAGGACGCCGTCTACCTGCGCGGTCTGCGCGGCGTCATCTCCCACTTGGGCTCGGGCGGTGGCCTCGACGTGTTGTGGCTTGGAAAGATGGCGCTGGCCGACACCCCCCTGGTCGAGGACCTGCGCCACCGCGGACTGCTGCGCGATCCCGTGCTGATACCCCGCTACGTGGCCGACCCCGGGGCGGGGGAACGGCTCGAGGCGGTCAACGCCACCACCACGCCATTCGACCTGATCGGTGCGACATGAGGATCGGATTCGTCGTCAACAGCGTTGCCACGGAACGCCCCGAGTACACCACCACCCGGCTGGCGTTGGAGGCGACCCGCCGCGGCCACGAGACGTGGCTCATCGGAGTCGACAACTTCGCCCACAGGGTCGACGGGTCGACCGGAGCCACGGCCAGGGCCGCCACGAGCAGGAGCTACAAGTCGCCGGAGACTTACCTGCGCAACGTCCAGGGTGGCGACGGAGTGCAGGAGCGCATCGCGGTCGACGACCTCGATGTCCTGATGATGCGCAACGACCCCGCCGAGGACCAGAGCGACCGGCCGTGGGCGGTCGCCTCCGGCATCCTTTTTGCGCAGCTGACCGCCGCCAAGGGGACGCTGGTGGTGAACGATCCGGCCAGCCTGGCCAACGCGGTGAACAAGACCTACTTCCAGCACTTCCCCGAGGCGGTGCGGCCGAGCACGATGATCTCCCGCGACGCCGACGAGATCGCCGGCTTCGTCAAGGAGATGGGCGGATCCGCCGTGCTCAAGCCGCTGCAGGGCTCCGGCGGCGCCGGCGTGTTCCTGGTCTCGAGCGAGGAGTCGCCCAACCTCAACCAGATGATCGATGCCATCGCCAGGGACGGCTACGTCGTCGCTCAGGAGCACCTGCCCGCGGCGGACAAGGGTGATGTCCGCCTCTTCGTCATGAACGGCTCGCCGCTGCGGCGTGGCAACCGCTATGCCGCCTTCCGCCGCACCAACACCGGCTCCGACATGCGGTCGAACATGCACGTGGGCGGTAAGGCAAGGTCGGTGAAGGTCACCGACGCCATGCTCGACCTTGTGGAGACCGTCCGCCCCAAGCTGATCGAGGACGGGATGTTCCTCGTCGGCCTCGACATCGTCGGCGACAAGCTGATGGAAGCGAACGTCTTCAGCCCGGGCGGGCTGGGAAGCTGCGAGAAGCTGTACGGCATCAACTTCGCAGAGGACGTGATCGAGGCGCTGGAACGGAAGGTGGCGCTGGTCGGCCATTACGGCCCCTGGTTCGACAATGCCAGGCTCGCCACCCTCTGACCGGCGCCCCGCTCAGGGCAGGATCACCTCGGTCTCGGGGCGGCCCGGCCCGATCGGATCCGACCGGGCCCGCTCCCGGCGGGCGAGGACCACAAAGGGGACCGCCAAGGCGGTCAGACCGGCGGAAACCACATACGATGCCCCGTAGCCGGACACATCGGCGACCCGACCCAGCACCGGCTGGACGACGACGCCGCCGGCGGAGCCCATCAGCGCATCGAACGACAGCACCGTCGCCCGCTGCTGGGCGGGGATCAGGCCGTTGACGTATGCCTGCCGCATCGGCGTGGCGAAGGCCGATCCGACCGACCAGACGATGAACAGCCCGAGGGCGACGGCGAAGCTCGAGGTGACCCCGATCCCGATCAGGGCGAAGACCCCCATCACCCCCGCCAGGATCACCACGTCGGTGCGGCGTCGGAACAGGCCGCGCACGTACGGCACCAACAACCCGCCCACGATCTGGGCGCCGGCCACGGCGGCGGCGGCCAGCCCGGCGATCCCGAAGGCGGCCTCGTCGCCGTACAGCGCCAGCAGATGGGGCTGCATCGCATAGAAGGCATAGATGGCGACCCCCATGGTGAACGGGGCGGCCAGCATCATCAGCCTGATCGGCCGCTGCCGCCACCCCGCATCGAGCGACTCGCGGACCAGGCGCCGCACCTCCTCCACCGGGCCGCCCCGACGCTCCGGGGTGAAGCCGAGATCGTGCATCAGCCACCACGCCATCACCACGGTGACCCCCAGCAACCCGGCCCGTACCAGGTAGGGAACCCCGAGGTTGGTGGCCTGGGCGATGAACCCACCACCAACCGACCCGACCAGCATGGCGATACCGGTCACCGCTTGGCCGCGGGCGAACACCGACTCCAGGTCGCCGGTGAACCCGGTGGCGGCGAGGGCATCCACCAGCCACGCCTCTACCGCTCCCGAGAAGAAGGTGAACCCGAGCCCGATCACCACCGAGGCGATCGCCCAACCCCACAGCGGCGCCTCGATCTGCCACATCAGCAGGTAGAGCAGGGTCGACACCAGCAGCGTGAGCCCACCGAGCAGGAAGGAGGTGCGCCGCCCCCTGGTGTCGGCCACGATCCCGGTAGGGACCTCGAACAGCACCTGGCCGGCGGTGAAGAAGGCGTTGGCGGCGAAGGCCTGGGTGTTGCTCAGCCCGGCGTCGAGCAGGAACAGGGTGTTGATCCCCCAGATCAGCGAAGCCGCCAGCGTGGTGAGCAGGATCAGCAGCAGGTAGGTGCGCTGCACGGTGCGGGCAGCCTCGGGCATGGATCGACACTACCCAGGACCCAACCGCCGCCGACACACTCACGCTTTCTTAGGATCAAAACGCGTCTCCAGTGACGCGTTTGGGTCCTAAGAAAATGGTGTGTGACCGGCCCCGACCGACCGCCTCCCCCGGCCCGCCTCAGTCACCGAGCGGCCGAGCAGGACCAGGAAGAACAGCGCCACCGGGACCACCGCCATGGTGGCGGATCCCGAGGTGTCGGCGTGGTAACTCACCACCAGCCCGACCACCACCGAGAGCACCCCGATCACCGCCGCGGTGACCATCATCGCCGGCACCCGGCGCACCAGCAGCGCCGCCGTCGCCGGGGGGCCGACCAGCAGCCCGAAGACGAGCAGGGTCCCGACGGTCCGGAACGAACCGACGATCACCATGGTGATCAGCCCGAGCAGGGCGGCGTGCGCCACCGCCGGATGCAGCCCCAGGAGCCGCGCCTTCTGCTCGTTGAAGGCGAGGACGAGGAAGTGGCGGTAGCCGAGGATGGTGGCGACGACAGCGACCGCGGCCACCCCGGTCAGCAGGACCAGGTCGCCGGCGGTGACCCCGAGGGCGTTCCCGAACAACACCGCGGTCAGGTCCCCGGCGAACCCGGCGCTGCGCGACAGCAGGATCACCCCCAGACCCAACATCCCCACGAACAGCAGCCCGATCCCGGTGTCCTCGGAGAAGGCCGTCTGGCGGTGGACCAGCTCGATCCCGCCCAGCATCACGGCGGCGGCTATGACGGCGCCGATCAGGGGGTCGAAGCCGAGCAGGAGCGCCAAGGCGATTCCGGGGACCACGCCGTGGACGAGGGCGTCGCCGAGGAACGTCATCCCCCGGATGACCACCCAGGTGCCGACCACGGCGAGGGCGATCGCCGCCAGCGAGGCGCCGAGCAGCGCCCGTTGCTGGAGGGCGAGGGCGAACGGATCGGTCAGCCAGGCCAGCATGGGGGCTTCGGATTGGCGTCGACCGCCATCACGACAGGGCGTCTGCGATGAGGCGGGCGTTGGTCAGCAGCATCCCGATCAGCGTATCCGCCCCCGACCCCGGCTCGCCCGGCGACTCGACGAACAGCTCGACGACCTCCACTTCGGTGCCGGTCTCGGCGGCCACCGCCTCGGCCAGGGTGGTCGGCGCGGTGGTCTCGCCGAAGATGGCGGTGACCCCCTCGGCGGTGATCACCGCGGCCAGGGCGGCGAGGTCGGCGGAGCTGGGCTCGGCCAGGGTGCCGCCCCCGGGGATGATCACCCCTACCACCTCGAAGTCGTAACGGTCGGCGAAGTACCGCACCGCGTCGTGGTTGGTGATCAGCTTGCGCCGGTCCTCGGGCACCGCCGAGAGGGTCTCGGCGATCTCGGTGTCGACGGCGCCCAGCTCGCCGGCGTAGTCGGCGGCGGCGGTATCCCAGTCGACGGTGCCGTCGACCTCGGCGAGGGCCTCGGCGATCAGCCCGGTGGCGGTTGCCATCCGCTCCGGGTCGAGCCACAGGTGAGGGTCGAGGCCCATCTCCGGGCGCTCCACGGGATCGAGCTGTGGCCCCAGCTCCAGCACCGTGGTGCCGTCGGCGGCGGTGGCGGCGAGCACGTCGGCGAGCGACTCCTCGAGCCCGAGCCCTACCGCCACCACCAGGTCGGCCCCGGCGATGGTGGCGAGCTGCTGCGACGAGGGCTGGAATTCTTGGGGGTCGGCACCGACCGGGATGATCACCTCGACCGTGGCCCGGTCGCCCACGATGTTCTCAACGACGTCGCCGAGGATGGCGGTGGTCGCCACGATCGTCGGCCCGGTGTCGTTGTCCTCGCCAGCCCCTCCTGCGGTGTCGCCGGAGCCGCACGCCACCAGCAGTACTGCCATGGCCACGACCACGAAGTCGAGCCAGCGCCGCCCGCCGGGGGCCCCACCGCTGATCAGCGTTGGGGACACGCCAGCATTGCCTGGATGCGCATCGGGGAGCGGTCGCTCGCCTCCCTCTCCCCCCTGAGGTTCGACGCCGGACGCCACGGAATCCTTGCCATCCCGCATGCCTGCTCCTCTCATCCCCTGTTGCTAATGAGAATCATTATCAATACGATGCGTGTAAGATACACCGCCCTGCAGAGAACGCAAACGGACACCCCTCATGACCGCCACCGTCGAACGCCAGATCGCCGCCAGGCTCGCCGAGCACGGGGTCCGGTTCACCATCGCCCGGCGCCGAGTGGTGGGCGCCCTTGGTCGGCTCGACGGCCCCCGCTCCGCCTCCGAGCTCCACGGCGACCTCGGCGACATCCCGCTGTCCTCGGTGTACCGGTCGCTGGCCGTGC
>JBPCMS010000074.1:0-24018 GCA_051002015.1 Acidimicrobiia bacterium | reverse complement strand
GATGGCTCCCCACTCGGGTTTGGACCCTTGCTGGGAGGATCCTGCTCCGCCGCTAACGGGAGAAATGCGACGGCAACGCAGCGGATGCCCCGCCAGCGGGCGGGGCCTCCGTGCGTCACCCGGGGCGGGTCACACCGGTGGATGGGGGGGAAGCGACGATTCGCCGGCAAGGCGCGATTCGATGTCGTGTGCCTCGTCGACGGTCCGCTCCGAGCGGTCGTCGACCTCGGCGACCCGATGGGCCAGCGAAGCCGGGATGGCAGGGCCGTTGGCCGCCGCCGTGGCCAGGGCGGCGTCAACCCTGCGGTGCCAGACTTCTCCCATCCGACCGCCGAGCCACCCGCCGAGGAACATGGCGACGATGCCGAGCAGCCCGCCGGCGATGGCCGCCACGGTGAGCTCGCCCGAATCCCATACCGAGATCCAATCGGGGAGGTCCATGGCGGCAAACACGTTGTACTCCTCGCCGATCCAGGCGCCGAGGGCGGCGAACACGGCTACCAGCAGCAGCATCCACATCGCCGTCATCGCCCCGTTGACGCCCCCGTCGTAGCGGGCCATCCGGCCGGCCGCCCAGCCGCCGACGAGGAAGGCGATGAACAGGGCGACGACGGCGGCGAGCACCCCGATCGTCGAGACCTCCGCCAGGACCCCCTCGGCGTCGAGCTGATCTACCTGGAAGTCCATCGTGGACGCCCACGCCGCCACCACACCACCGATCAGCAGGAACGTCCCCACGGCGGTGAGCATGCCGGCGACGGCGGCCGGGGTGTCCACGCCCCCAAACCGCTCCCGGATGGCGGTGAATCGGTACGAGCTCCCGCCCAGGTGCACGCGCTCGGTCGTCATGAAAACCTCCTCGATTTTCTTAGGATCGGAACGCATCACTCGTGACGCGTTCCGGTCCCAAGAATCGGTCGCATCTCTGTCTCTGTCTCCATCCGTGCCTACCCGGGGCCTCCGCTGGGCAAACGTTTCTCCGCCGGGTTTGGGAAGGGGTCGAAGCGACCTCAATGCGGGAAACGCAGATGATCAGATGATCAGAAGATCAGGATCAGGATGATCAGAACAAGGATGAGGGTCCCCAGTCCGATGTACATGGCATCTCCTTCGATGGTCGAGCTCGCTCCGCCCGGATGACTACCCATCACCGGGAATACCCAAACGTCGACACCGCGGGCACCAAGTGACCCGTGGAGGTTTGAGGATTGACCCGACAGGGCATGAGGGGAAGCAAGCAACGATCGATCGACGAGGAGGTTGCGATGGACGACAGCAAGCGGCTGCAGCTCGAAGGCAAGTGGGATCAGGTGAAGGGGAAGGTCAAGGAGGCGTGGGGGTCCCTCACCGACGACGATCTGGACCGCACCGACGGGCAGTGGGATCAGTTGGTGGGCAAGATCAAGGAGCGCACCGGCGAGACCCAGGAGGCCATCGAGGAGCGGCTCGGCTCGCTCATGGGGTCAGACGACGACGACGCCTGACGGCCGTCGACACGACAGTCCATTGAGGGGCACAGAAAGGGGATGGAGGGGGGCGTCCCACCCGGGGATGCCCTCCTCGGTCGCGTCCGGGGTCAGGCGTCGACCAGTTGGCGCAACGAGGCCAGGGCCCTGGCCAGCAGCCGGGACACGTGCATCTGCGAGATCCCGATGACGGCGGCGATCTCGGACTGGGTCATCTCCATGTAGAAGCGCAGGTACAGGATGCGCCGCTCCCGCTCGGGCAGGTCGCCGATGACGGCGGCGATCGGGTGCCAGCGCTCGGCCAGCCCGAGCCCGGGGTCCTCACCGCCCATCCGGTCGAGCATCTCCAACGAGTCTTCCTGGCCGGCCGGCATGTTGATCGATATCGAGGAGAAGGCGTCGCCCGCCTGCAGCGCCTCGAGCACCTGCTCCTGGTCGAGGCCGGTTGCAGCCACCAGGTCCCCAACCGTCGGCACCCTGCCCAGACGCTGGGTGAGCTCGCCGGTGACCCTGGTCAACTCGAGCGAGGTCTCCTTGAGACCGCGGGGGACCCTGACCGACCATGCCTTGTCCCGCAGGTGCCGCTTGAGCTCGCCGATGATGGTGGCGGAGGCGAAGGTCGAGAACGAGGCGCCGTGGGTGACGTCGAAGCGCTCCAGCGCCTTGAGCAGACCCATCGAGGCCACCTGCTCCAGATCCTGTATGTCCTCTCCGCGGCCGCTGAACCGTCTCGCCAGCCGGGCGGCGAGCCGGGAGTAACGGCCGAAGAGGACGTCGCGCGCCGGTCGGTCGTGCTCGATACGGGCGAAGAGAGCAGCGTCTGGCTCATCAACCGCCGTCGCCGGCCGCCCGTCGGTGAGATCGATCTCGAACCACGCCGTGGTCCCCGCCCCCTCGTCCAAGCCCCAACGGTCGGAGAGGCGGGACACCAGGCGGAGCCCCCAACCGCCAGCCATACCGTACCCATCCACCTCGGGGAAGCCGGTGCCATGGTCGGTGACCACGACCCGCACCGTGACCGGGCCCGGCGAGATCTCGACCAGCACCTGGTCATCGGGGCCGAGACCGGCGTGGCGGACGCTGTTGGACACCAGCTCGGAGACCAGCAACACCACCTCGCGCACCCGGTCCGGCGATGCTCCGGAGAGGAGCCTGGCAACGGTGCTCCTGGCCCTGGCGGGCGAGCCAGGCGACGCCGGCAGCGCCACCACCAGCGGGTCAGCCGCCACCTTCGCCCCCCGGAGACGCCATGGTGAGGACGACCTGGTCGTCCCGTGACTCCACTGAACCGTCGAACAGGGCTCGGGCGACGTCGAGGTGGTCGATGTCGTCATCGGAAGGCGCCACGGGCTTCGGCAGATGGATCGAGACGATCCCTTCGCCGTCCTCGATGATGAGGTCGACGGCGGGAAGGCCGGAGACCATGGCGGCGGTGGCGATCTCGGAGACGGCCAGCTTCAGGTCACCGACCAGGGCCTCGTCGAGTCCGGCGCTGCGGGCGACGGCGCCGACGAACAGGCGGAGGGTGATCAGGTACTCGGCGGTACCGGGGACCGTGATGGTGTAGCTCGCCGCCACCGCGGATCAGGACAGGACGGCGGCGTCGACGCTCCCGAACACCGGGAACTGCCCTTCGAGCGCCGTCACCTGGAGCAGGCGACGGACCGGACCGTCGGCTACCACCAGCGCCAGCCGGCCTCCCCGCTCGGCGAGGCGCTGCTCGGCGGCGAGGATCGCCTTGAGCCCGGTCGAGTCCATGAAGCCGACCCCGGCCAGGTCGAGGACCACGTCCGGCGACGTTCCCAACGCCTCGTCGAGCGCCTTCTCGAGATCGGCGACGGTGGCCATGTCGATCTCACCGCGCGCCGTCACCACGGTCCACGATTCCCGCCTGGTCACCTCAACCGCCATGTCGGGTCGCATTGGCCTTCCCCGGGGAGCAACTGCCGGAATCCTAGTATGGGCGGGATGGGAGCTCCCGAGAGGACCGCGGTCGACGTGGTCGTCCCCGCCGCCTCCGCCGCGGCCCACATCCTGCGGACCACGGCGGTCTCGCTGGCGTCCTCGCAGCTCGACCTGGACCGGCTCGACGACCTGGCCCTCGCCGTGGCCGAGACCACAGTGGAGCTGCTCGCTCTCGAGGGGGCGACCCGGCTGGCGATGACCATCGACCGGGACGGGCACGGGCTCGACATGGCCCTGTTTGCCGAGGGACCGACTCGACCCGACTGGAAGGACCGGTGGGAGCGGTCGCTGTCCGCCCAGGTGCTGTCCGTTCTGGCCGAGGAAGTCACCGCCGAGGCCGGGGCAGACGGTCGCGGGGTCAGGTTTCGGTTCCAGGCCTGACCGGGAGCCCTGTCGCTGCCGGCTCATCGAGGGGGGAGCGGGCTCGGCAAGACGACCCGGTCACCAACGCCGGCCACCAGCAGGCAGATGTCGTCGCCCACCGGCTCGTCCCCGACGAGGGCCGCCAGGATCTCGTCGGCCATCATCTGGGGCGGTTGCCGACCGATGGCGGCGACCAAGCCGGCCAGGTGGCCGGTCCCCACCTCCAGGCTCTCGCCCCGCCGCTCGACGAGACCATCCGAGTAGAAGACCAGCCGGTCGCCCGGGTCGAGAGCGACCGCGCCCTCGATGCACCCCTCCCCGTTGCCGGCACCGAGCGGAACGGTCCGGCCATCGCCGAGCATGGTCACCCCGGTCGCGGAGAGCAGCACCGGGGGAGGATGCCCGGCGGAGGCGTAGGTGAGGGTCCCCCTCTCCAGGTCGATCGAGGCGCAGACAACGGTGGTCCCCAGCGCCTCGGGGATGCGGGCGACGGCGGCGTCGAGCCTGGCGATGGCCTTCGCCGGGGAATCCCCCTCGACCAGGTAGGCGCCGAGCAGGGTGCGCAACCGCCCCATGGTCGAGGCAACCACCACGCCGTGGCCGACCACGTCGCCCAGCACCAGCGCCACCCTGCCGTCCCCGATGCTGATCAGGTCGTACCAATCGCCCCCGGCCACGGATTGATCGACCTCCGCCAGGTAGCGGACGGCAACGTCGAGACCCGGCACCGGCGGCAGGCGCCGCGGAAGCAGGTCGCGCTGCAGCGCTTCCGCCACCTCGTGCTCCTGCTCGTACCGTCGGGCCCGCAGCAGCGAGCGGCCCATCACATCCCCCATTGCCGTCAGGTACCGCCGGCTGGGGGGGTCGAGCCGGTCGGGATCGTCGAAACCGACGCAGAAGGCGCCCAGGACGTCGCCGCCGACCGCGATCGGTATCACCGCGATCGCCCCCAGGCCCTCCTCATCCGCCATCGCCTCCATCCGCCGCGATCGGGCCGTGCCCGGGACGAGCGGCGGGTGCCACAGGGCGCGGCCCGACAGCGCCACGAACCCGAGCGCCGATTCGTCGTTCAGGTCGACCACGGACCGTGTCGGCGCCACCGCCTCCCGCGGCCAGGCGAACACCTCCATCTGGTCGCCCCGCTTCACCATCACCCAGGTGCACTCCGATTCGAGCGCCTCCAGGCCTCGCTTGGAAGCGGCCACGACCTCCTCGACAGTGAGGGCGGACGCCGCCGCCGCGGTGGCGTCCTGGAGCGACCGCAGCAGACGGTTGGTCCGCTCCTCCTGGCGGCGGGACCGCTCCGACTCCTCGTGGTAGCGGGCGTTCTCGACGGCGGTGCCCACCCTGGCCGCCAGGTCCATCGCCATCACCAGATCGGCGGACCCGAGCCGGTGCTCCGGGTCGGTGGTGGCCAGGGCGATGGCCCCGACGACGTGTCGTCCGACCCGCATCGGCAGGATGAGCAGCGAGCACCAGCCGGCGGCGTCGATGATCCGGTCGAGCTCGGGTCGACCGGAGAGGTCCGGCCGCCCACCCTCCACCTGATCGATGCTCCGGTTGAGGTATGGCTCACCGGAGCGCAGGACGCGCCCCATCGCCCCGCTGTTCTCCTCGGCGTCGCTGGCCGCGGCCACCTGCCCGGCGGGTGAGCTCAGATCGGTCCGGCTGCGCTCGGCCACGGCCACCAGCCGCCGCGGTGCTGCCAGCTCGATGAGGCAGGTGTCGGCGAGCCGGGAGGTCATCAGGTCGGCAACCGACCGGAGACGCACGGCCAGCAAGGTGTCGGTGTCGAGGGCATCGGCGACATCGGCGGCGAGACGGGCGTGATCCTCGATCCGGCGACGCTCGGTGACATCGGCGAAGATCATCACCCCGGCCACGATCTCGCCCGAGGGGTCGCGCACCGGCGCCGAGCTGGCCCGGAGCACCCGCCGCTCCCCGTCGGAGAAGAAGTCGGCCTCCTCTCCCTGCACCACCTCGCCGTCCCGAAGCGATCTGGTGAGCGGCCATTGGTCCGGGGCGATCGGGCTTCCATGGCGGCGCAGCGACGGCATCGGGGCGGCGGCGAGCCGTCCGATCCCGGCGGCGGCGCCGGTGATCTCCTCGACCTTTCGGTTCCGCAACCTCACCTGCCCGTCTGCGTCGGTGATGACCACACCGTTGGGGAGCTGATCGATCACCGCCGCCAGCCCGACCCGCTCGATCTCGAGGTCTCGGCTGGTGGCTTCCTCGCGTGCCAACGCCCGGGACAGACGCAGCCGGTTGTTGCGCACCCGCGCCCCGAGCAGGAGGATGGCCCCGCCTGCGGTCAGGTAGCCGAGGGGGATGAGCACATCCGTGCCCCGCTGCAGGAACGGGTAGCCCCGCGACGTCACCAGCAGCGGGATGGCGAGGGTGGTGACGGCGAGGGCGAGGGCGGCAGGCCCGGTCCCAGCCACGGCGACCACCAGGGCGACGGCACCCAGGTTCCACACCAAGGTGGGCTGCATGGTGGTCTCCGACAGCCACCAGGAGATGAGCAGCGTCGCCCCGGTGATGCCGATGGCGATCAGGTAACGCCAGCGGGGCGGCCACCGCTCGGTGGGCAAGCCCTGCATCGGGTTCCGGCGGTCTGCGGTCATAGCTCCGGGGGTCTCATCGGTCGGCACCGGGCCACGGCGACCGGGGGATCGGCGGGAGCCGCTCCCCGCGGCGGATGATACGCCGCCCACCCCGGTGGGGCCACGGGGCACCCCGAGGTTTGTCCTCGCGCCCCTGCGGGCATCCTCCCCCGGGTACCAGTCGAGGAGGTCACGATGCCGCAGAAGGCATGGAGCAGGAAGCGGGAACGCCAGTACGAGCACATCAAGGATGGGCTGATCGAGGATGGCCGGTCCGAGGACGAGGCCGAGGAGATCGCCGCTCGCACCGTCAACAAGGAGCGGGCCCGTAAGGGCGAGGCCAAGGAGAGCTCCGAGCTCTCCCGGAAGGACATCTCGTCGGGTCGGCGGGGAGGTCTCCGCTCCCGGCGCAGGCCCAAGGGACGCACCCGGGACCAGCTCTACGAGGAGGCGAAGAAGCTGAACATCCCCGGTCGATCCTCGATGCGGAAGAAGGAGCTGGAGCGGGCGGTCAACCGCAAGACCGGTCGCAAGGGCTGAACCCCACCACCGTCAGCGGCGCAGCGAGGCCAGCGCCTCCACCACCCGGTCGACCTCGTCGAGCGTGCTGTAGTGGACGAACCCGATCCTGACCAGGCCACCGGTGTCGAGCACCCCGAGCCGCCGCATCACCTCGAGGGCGTAGTAGTGGCCGTCCCACACGAAGATGCCGTCACACCCCAGCTCCTCGGCGACCGAACGGGCGGAGCGTCCCTCGACGGCAACGGCGAAGGTCGGGGTTCTACCCAACACCCCCGCCACCCCATGCACGGTGACCTCCGGGACGGAGGAGACGCCTTCGAGGAAGCGCGCCGACAGCGCCGCCTCGTGCTCACCGATCCGCTCCATGGCCGAGACCAGGGCGGAGCGCCGGTCGGTGCCCTCGCCCAGCGATGCCAGGTAGTCGACGGCGGCGGTGACCCCGGCCAGGCTCTCGAAGCTCTGGGTGCCGCTCTCCCACTTGCCGGGCGGCTCACCGGGCGCAGGCCGGATCCTGACGGCGTCGATGGCGGAGAGCCGCTCCGCCCGCCCGTAGAGCAGTCCGGTGTGGGGCCCGAAGAACTTGTACGCCGAGGCGGCGAGGAAATCGCAGCCGATCCGGGCCACGTCGATGGCGCCGTGCGGGGCGTAGTGTACGGCGTCGACGAAGGTGAGGGCGCCCGCCGCGCCCGCCGCTTCGGCCACGGCGGCCACGTCGACGACTGTTCCGATGGCGTTGGAGGCGTGGGTGACGGCCACCAGCCGGGTACGGTCGGTGAGGGCGGCGACGACCGCACCCGGATCGAGCCGCCCCGTCTCCCGGTCGAAATCGACCAGGCGGACGGCGGCGCCGGCCTCGCCCGCCGCCTGCATCCACGACGACACGTTGGCGTCGTGGTCGAGGGTGGTGCACACGATCTCGTCCCCCGGCCGCCACGTCCTCGCCAGCGCCCGACCCAGGGCCAGGGTGAGCGAGGTCATGTTCTGCCCGAACACGATCTCGTCGGGTCGGGCCGCACCGAACAGGTCGGCGCCGGCGGTGCGGGCGTCGGCCACCACCGCCATCGTCTCCTCGCTGGTGACGAAGGGCCCGCCCAGGTTGGAGCCGCCCCTGGACAGGTACCCGGACATGGCGGCGATCACCTGGTCTGGGACCTGGGTTCCACCGGGACCGTCGGCGTAGACCACGGGCAGCCCGTCGAGGGTGCGGGAGAGGGCGGGGAACCGGGAGCGGACGGCGGAGGTGTCGAGCACCGCCGGAGGCTACCGACACCTCGGCTCGACCGGGCCGTCCCGGTACATTGAGCGGATGCACGAGCTCGGCATCGTCCCCGTGGTCCTGTCCGGAGGGTCGGGGACCCGGTTGTGGCCCGCATCGAGGCTGGAGACCCCCAAGCAGCTGCTCCCCCTGGTCGACGACCACACGCTGTTGCGGTCGACCCTCGACCGGGCGGCCCGGGTGGCAGGCGCCAGACCGGCCATCGTGGTGTGCAGCGAGGTCCAGGCGGCTGCGGTGCGCCACGAGATGGAGGCGGGGGGCCACGGGGCGGGGCTGGTGATCGTCGAGCCCGAGGGACGCAACACCGCCCCGGCCGTCGCCGTCGCCGCCCACGCCGTCGATCCCGACGCCGTGCTGCTGGTGATGCCGGCCGATCACGTGCTGCGTGACCTCGGGGCCTTCGCCGAGGCGGTGGCGGCGGGGGCCGCGGCCGCCGCCGGCGGCTCGCTGGTCACCTTCGGGATCGTCCCCAAGTATCCAGCCACCGGCTACGGCTACATCCGCACCGCACCGGGGGCTACCGGCGTCCGCCCCGTCGCCGAGTTCGTGGAGAAGCCGGGTCTGGAGGACGCCACCCGCTTCGCCGCAGACGGCGAGCACCTGTGGAACAGCGGGATGTTCATGTTCACCGCAGGGCGCTTCCTCGACGAGCTGGCCGAGTTCGAGCCGGAGGTTGCCGAGGCGGCGGCGGCGGCGATGCGGGAGGCCGTCACCGACGAGACGGGAACGGTGACGCTCGACGCCGAGGCGTTCGCCCGGTCGCCCGGGATCTCGATCGACTACGCCGTCATGGAGCGGACCCGATCGGCGGTTGTGGTGCCCCTCGACGCCGGGTGGAGCGATGTCGGGTCGTGGGCCTCGCTGATGGACTTCGCCATCCAGGACGCCAACGGCAACGTGATCGTCGGCGATGTCGTCGCCGAGGATGTCGACGGCAGCTACCTGCGCGCCGACGGGGTGCTGCTCGCCGTTGTCGGTCTCTCCGACGTGGTGGCGGTGACCACCCCCGACGCCGTGCTCGTCGCCGCCAAGGATCGATCCGAGGATGTCAAGCAGCTGGTCGAGCATCTCCGCAGCCGGCAACGCTCCGAAGCCGACCAGGCACCGGTCATTGTCCACGACTGGGGCACCACCGAGGTGCTCGACCGGACCGGGGACGGCGTGGTCACCAGATGCCTGATCAGACCGGGTGCCACCGCCCCGCTCGAAGACGGGGTCGGCGTCGTCGTCGCCGGGACGGTCGAGCGCCATGGCGTCACCTCCCCACCGGGGACGGTGCTGATGCTCGCCCCCGGCGCCGGGACACGAAACCCGGCGGGCGAGGACGCCACGGTGGTGGTCACCACCTGGCCCGGCCCGGAGACGACCGACCGGTGACGGTGCGCTGATGGAGATCATCGCCGCCGTGATGGTCGGGATCGGGCTGGGGTGGATGCTGGGGCGGCGTCGTCGCCCCGCCGCTCACGAGGAGGGCGGGGGCACCACCAGACCCGCCCACCGGCCCACCAGGAAACAGCGGGCGATCCTGGAGACGCTCCCGCCCGATCGGCCCCTCCCCACCATCGAGGACCTGGTCGCCGAGGAGTTGGAGGAGACGGGAGCGGGTGGCATCGCCGGAGCCGCCGAGCTGGCGCCCCCGGTTGCGCTCAAGGTGTTCCGCCGGGACCGCCCCGGTCTGGGCGAGGTCGCCGTCGATCGGCTCCGCTTCACGGTCGCTGACGGCGTCGCCCCCGCCGAGGCGACGGCGGACGACGTGACCCTGGTGGTGGACGGGTAGGACCCGGCCCGGGGACGGCGCCGCCGGGCCTCGTATCCCACCCCGCTCGGCTTCGCCGGGCACCCCTCCCAATGGGAGGGGAAACAGAGTCGGTACACTCGCCGCCGTTCACGACCGTGGAGGGCAGGCATGAATCCGTCGAGGCGGCTGCTGCCTTGACCACCGAGGGCTTCTTCCTCGGTGGGGAGATAGACGCCGGGACCGGCGAGCGCACCGACGCCCCGGTCGACTACGACCCGTCCGATCTCACCACCCACGGGGTGATCGTCGGCATGACCGGGTCCGGCAAGACCGGGCTCGGGGTGATCTTCCTCGAGGAGGCGCTGCTCAAGGGGATCCCGGCGCTGATCCTCGACCCGAAGGGGGACATGACCAACCTCATGCTCACCTTCCCCGATCTGGCCGCCGCCGACTTCGAGCCGTGGATCGACCCGGCCGAGGCCAAGCGCGAGGGGGTCTCCACCGCCGACCTTGCCGCCAGCAAGGCCGAGCTGTGGAGCAACGGGCTGGCCGGATGGGGTGTGGGCGGCGACCGGATCGCCCAGCTCAGGGAGAGGGTCGGGTTCACCGTGTACACCCCCGGGTCGGGGGCGGGTGTCCCGGTCGACATCGTGGGCTCGCTGGCCAACCCGGGGCTCGACTGGGATGTCGAGGCGGAGAGCCTGCGCGACCAGATCCAGGGCTTCGCCTCGGGGCTGCTCGGGCTGCTCGGGATCGACGCCGACCCCATCTCCTCGAAGGAGCACATCCTCATCTCCAACCTGGTCGAGCACGCCTGGCGGTCCGGTCAGGATCTCGATCTGGCCCGGCTGGTCGGGCAGATCCAGGACCCACCGCTGCGCAAGCTGGGGGTGTTCGAGATCGACTCCTTCATCCCGATCAAGGAGCGGCGCGATCTCGCCGTCAAGCTCAACGGGCTGCTGGCGTCACCCGCCTTCGCCGAATGGACCAGCGGAACGCCGCTCGACATCGCCCGGATGCTGTGGGACCCGGACGGCAAGCCCCAAGCGGCCATCGTCTACCTCGCCCACCTCTCCGACGACGAGCGCCAGTTCATCGTCACCATGCTCCTGTCGCAGATGGTGACCTGGATGCGCACCCAGCAGGGCACCAGCGATCTGCGCGCCCTGGTGTACATGGACGAGGTGTTCGGGTTCGTCCCCCCCGTTGCCGAGCCGCCCGCCAAGCGCCCCATCCTCACCCTGTTCAAGCAGGCCCGCGCCTTCGGGATCGGGATGCTGCTGTCGACCCAGAACCCGGTCGACCTCGACTACAAGGCGATCTCCAACGCCGGGACGTGGTGCATCGGCAGGCTGCAGACCGAGCGGGACAAGGCGAGGATGCTGGAGGGGTTGCAGAGCGCCGCCGGCGACGTCGACGTGTCCGAGCTCGACATCGCCATCTCGGGGCTCGACAAGCGCCAGTTCATCCTGCACCGCACCGGCGGCGACGCCCCCACCCGATTCGTCACCCGGTGGGCGATGTCGTACCTGGCCGGTCCGCTGACCCGCCAGCAGGTGAGCACGCTGATGGCGGACCGCGAGGGAGCCGGCCCGGCGCGAGCAGGAACCCCGGCCGCCACCCCGGCAACCGGAAGGCCACAGGCCACCGACCCTGCCGCCACCGCCACCGCGGTTCCGGAGACGACGCCGGGCGTGCCTACCCCCGTCCCCGACGACACGGCCGCGGGCGACACCACCCCGGTCATGCCTGCCGTTACCGACGGGATCCAGGTGCGGTACCTGCACCCGAGCGCCCCGTGGGCCCGGGAGGTAGGCGCCGACCCGTCGTCGACCACCCTGACCCCTGCGTTGGCGGTACGGGTCCAGCTCACCTACGACGAGACCAGGGGCGACATCCGCCGGCACCAGGAGTGGGAGGCGATCGTCCCCATCACCGACCGGGCCGATGTCGCTCGGGCCGTCCACGTCGACTACGACGACCGCGACCTGGCCGACACCGCCCCTCCGGGGGCGCGGTACCGGATCCCGTCCGCCCGCCTCGACACCAAGGCGCTGTACTCCAAGGCGGACTCCGACCTCACCGAGCACCTCTACCGCAATCAGACCATGCAGGTCCCGGCCAACGCCGAGCTCGAGGTCTACGGACGGCCAGGGGAGACCGCCGAGGACTTCGCCGCCCGGCGCGATGCCGCCGCCCGTGCCAGAGCGGACGCCGAGACCGCCAAGCTGCGCGACAAGCACGCCACCAAGATCGCCGCCGCCAGGAAGCGGTTCGAGACGGCGGACCGCCGGGTCTCGGAGCTCGAGGCGGATGTATCCGGATCCAGGGGCGAGGAGGTGATGAGCGGCGCCGAGACCCTGATCAACATCCTCACCGGTAAGCGGAGCAGCCGGTCGGCGAGCACGGCGGCCCGCAAGCGCGGCGAGACCCGGGAAGGCGAAGCGCGGCTGGACACGGCCAAGGACGCCGCCCTGTCCGAGTGGGACGCCATGGCGGCGCTCGATGCCGACCTGGCCACAGAGGTCGAGGAGATCGACCAGTGCTGGGCCGAGATTGGCGACAGGGTCGAGCAGCTCGAGGTCCGGTTGGAGAAGACCGACATCCATCTGGACCAGATGGTCCTGGTCTGGCTCCCTCGCTGAGCCGCCGGCTGCTACTTGGTCGCCAGGGCCCACAGCAGGTCGCGGATGTTGACGATGCCGAGCAGCTCGCCGTCGCCGACCACCGGCAGGTGCCGGTAGCCGGTCTCCATCAGCCAGGCGGCCGCCTCGTCGATGGAGGCATCGGGGGAAAAGGTGTCCGGCGCCTCGGTCATCCAGTCCGCAACCGTCTCGGTGTCGACGTCTGCGCCGTCCGCCACCGCCTCCACCAGGTCGTGCTCGGTGAACACCCCGACCAGGCTTCGCTCGTCGACGACGGCGAGGGCGTCGACCGAGCGCTCGATCATTCGTTGCGACGCCTCGAGCACGGTTGCCTCAGGCCCGATGACCTCGGCCGCACCGCTGACCAGACCGGCGAGTTGCATCTCCCACCCTCCAGAGCCGTGCCGCGACCTTACCGGATCACCGGCTTCGGGGACCAAGCGAGCCGTTGGTTGGCTGGCAAGACGTGGCCCGAGACGGAGGCCGCCATCGACAAATCGACCTCCAACGAGCGCCATGGGCCACAATGGTGCCGGTGATAACCGTAGCCCGCTCCGACCAGATCCTGACCTCCGACCCGTCCCGGGTGGTGGCGCAGCCGTTCCTCCCGAGCGCCCCGACGATCGCCGACAATCCGCGACGAGCCGACGTCATTGCCAGGCGCATCCTCTCCCTCGACCCTGACGACGCCAAGGCGCTGCTCGAGCAGACCCGGGTGCGCTTCGAGGACCGGCACCGCGACCTCGAAGCGGTCTGGCTGCGCAGCCTCGAACAGGCGGCCCTACGCTACGAAGGCATCTCGGACGTCTCCGGGGATCTGCGGCTCCTGCTGGGCGCCACCTTCACCCATGAGTACGCCATCGAGGCGGCCGCCCTGTGCAACCCGTCGATGGCGCCGGCCACACACGCACCCGACCCGGACGGCTCCCTGCCGGTGATCATGACCCTGCGCGCCATCGGTGAGGGCCACATCTCGTCCATCGAGTTCCGCACCGGTTCGGTGTCCGCCACCGGGGCGGTCACCGTCGATCCGGCGTCCGATTACTGCACGCTCGGTTTGCGCGACAGCCCCGTGTATGACACATCGCTGTTTGTGGGCAAGCTGGAGGAGATGGGGGCCGACCGCGCCATGGTCACCGACATCTTCGAGAAGCTCCCCCCGACCCACGACCTCGGCCAGCTCGAAGCGGCCATCACCCGGTTCAAGGAGGACAACGACGACTCGGACACCACCGCGGAGACGATGCACCTCATCCACTGGCTGGCCTCGTCGAACTACCGGTTGAGCTTCGACGACGTACCGATCTCTGAACGGGTGATCTCACCCGCCGGGCCCGCCGACAGTCGGGGAATGGAGGACGCCCGTCTGGTCCGGTTTGTCGACGACGACAGCACCGTCACCTACTGCGCCACCTACACCGCCTGGGACGGGACCAGGGTGCTCCCCCAGCTGATCGAGACCACCGATTTCCTGACCTTCCGCATCGCCACCCTCAACGGCGCCTACGCCCAGAACAAGGGCATGGCGCTGTTCCCGCGCCGCATCGACGGCCGGTACCTGGCGCTCTCCCGATACGACCAGGAGAGCATCTTCCTGATGCGATCCGACCACAGACGGTTCTGGCACGAGGCGGCGCCGGTCCACGCCCCCACCGAGCCGTGGGAAGCCGTCCAGATCGGCAACTGCGGATCGCCGATCGAGACCGACGCCGGCTGGCTGGTTATCACCCACGGGGTCGCCCCGATGCGTCGCTACACCCTCGGCGCCATCCTGCTCGATCTGGGTGACCCGGCCAGGGTGGTGGGCCGGCTCCGCTATCCGCTGATCGAGCCCGACCCCGCAGAACGCGACGGGTACGTGCCCAACGTCGTGTACTCGTGCGGGGGGCTGGTTCACACCGGCCACCTGGTGCTTCCGTACGGGGTGTCCGACCAGGCGGTTCGGATCGCAACCGTGGACCTCGACGAGCTCCTCGGGGAGATGACCTAGCCGCCTGGTTCCGCCGGCCCCCGGCGGCGAACCTAAGAAGCTCCGCCGATAGACCTGGCGATGTCCAATCCGCTCAAGTTGGGCGATATATGCCAGGGCCATGTCTTCGGGGGTCTCAGCGATCCTTGGCGGTGGTGATCACCTTGCGGTAGGCGGCAACATATCCGTCCGCCATCGTCCTGGCACCGAAGCGCCGCTCGGCGTCCGCCCGGCAGGCGGAGCGGTCGATCGCGTCGAGCCGACCGATGGCGGTGGCCGCCTCGGCGACCGAGTCGACCAGGAAGCCGGTCACGCCGTCCTCCACCAGCTCCGGCATGGCGCCCCGGCGCCATGCCACCACCGGGGTGCCGCTGGCGAGCGCCTCGACCACGACCAGCCCGAACGGCTCGTCCCAGCGCAGCGGCATGATCAGGGCCGAGGCGGTGCGGTACAGCGCCTCCACTTCCGGTGCGGTCAGGGCGCCGACGTACTCGGCCCGGTTGGGGCGGAGCCTGGGCCGGATTCGTTGCTCGAAGAAGTCGCCATGCTGCTCCTCCACCATTCCCGCAAGAACGATGTCGACACCGGCCGTCTCCGCTGCCGCCAGCGCCAGGTCCGGTGCCTTCTCGGGGGCGAGCCTTCCCACAAAGACCACCGGCCCGCCTCCGGGTCCGGGGACGAAGCCGTCGATCCGGATCCCGTTGTGGACCGTCGCCACGTAGTTCAATCCGGGGAAGAACCGGCGCTCGGCGATCGACAGGGACACGAACGGTTGGTCGGCGTAGGCGCCGAGCAGGGGATGGACCGCCTTGTTCCACGCCGCCCCGTGCAGCGTCGTGAGCAAGGGGCATGGAAGGAGCGGTGCGAAGGGGAGGGCATGGGCGTGGAGATGGGAGTGCACCACGTCGAAGCTCCCCTCCCGGGCGGCTGAGGCGGCGGTGCCGATGTGGAGCTCCTCCCAGACCCTCGGGTCGAGCGCCTCCGCAGAGCCCCCGTCCGGGTGGCTCGGCGGCGGCCCCGCCAGGGGGTGCGGGGCGGTGACGACCAGGTCGGCGGAGGTCTGCGAGCCACCGGCGGCGAACAGGGTGACGGCGTGACCGAGCCCAACCAGCTCCTCTACCAGGTTGGCGGTCACCCGTTCCCACGGACCGTAGCCGGAGGGGGGAACCGGGTGGCTGATCGGCGCCAGCATCCCGATCCGCAGCGGGGTCATCGCCGACAGGGGGCGGGGAGGAGGCCGGCGGCGGCGGTCAGCATGACCCAACGGTAGAACCGGATGGGGGAGTTGCGCCGCTCGCTGGTCGGCTGAGCACGCCGCCGATCCCGGAGCAACCGCGACCTCCCCCGCGTCACGTACCATCCGCCCGGACGGCAGGAGCACCCGCCCCCCCAGGCGGCGAACGCCGTCGATGTGACGCCAGAGAGGACGAGATCGCATGGGGTGCAACCAATGAACATCCTCGGCATCTGCCACGACGTGTACATCTGCTCGGCCGCCGTCGTGGTCGACGGCGTCGTGGTGTCGGCGATCCCCGAGGAGCGGCTCGACCGCAAGAAGCTGAGCAGCGTCTTCCCCGTCCTCGCCGTCCAGAGGTGCCTGGACGAGGCGGGGATGACCCTCGGCGACATCGACGAGATCGCCGTCGCCTGGAACCCGGCCATCGACATCCAGACCACGCCCGCCGGCTACCTCAGCTCGCGGCGCTGGCGCACCGAGCACCTGCAGCAGGTCCCGGCCCGCATCGCCATGCTCGCCGGTACCCCCGCCAACGGGGAGATGACCCTGACCAACGTGGCCAGGGGCGTGCCCCCGGTGACGTTCGTCGACCACTACCACTCCCACATCGGCAACGCCTTCCTCACCTGCCCCGCCGACCCGGTTGCGTTCCTGGTGATGGACGGCCGGGGCGAGACCCTGACCAGCCAGATGGGGGTGGCGCGCGGTGCAGACCTCGAGGTGTTCTCCGAGGTCCACTTCCCCCACTCGCTCGGACTGTTCTACGGGACCATCACCCAGTTCCTCGGTTTCAAGCACGACTCGGACGAGTGGAAGGTGATGGCGCTGGCCTCGTACGCCGACCCCGACAACCCGATCACCGACCGCCTCCGCAAGCTGATCACGGTCCACGAGGACGGTCGCTTCGAGCTTGCCCTGGAGTACTTCGAGTACTTCAACTACTTCGACCGCAGGCAGTTCTCCGATCGGTTCGTCGGGGAGTTCGGACCGCCCCGGCTCCGCCACGAGCCCATCACCGCCGAGCACCAGATGCTGGCATCCGCCATGCAGCAGGTGTTCGAGGAGACCGTCACCAGGATCGCCACCGCCCTCCACCGGCGGTCGGGGCTCGACCACGTGATCCTGTCGGGCGGGTGCTTCATGAACAGCGTCTTCAACGGCAAGGTGGACCGGCTCACCCCCTTCAAGACGGCGGCGATAACGAGCTGCCCCGACGATTCCGGGACCTCCATCGGGGCCGCCCTGTTCCTGCACAACATGCGCTCGGGAGAGCGGCCCCCCACCGCCGGCCACAACTACTGGGGGCCGGAGTACAGCGACGCCGCCTGCCTCGACACGGTGCAGCGTTACAAGTTCGGCTTGGCCGAGGTGGTGGACGAGCCGTCACGCCGCGCCGCCGAGGACCTGGCAGATGGCAGGATCATCGGCTGGTTCCAGGGCAGGATGGAGTTCGGCCAGCGTGCCCTGGGGAACCGGTCGATCCTCCTCGACCCGAGACGTGAGGACGGCAGGGACGTGGTCAACGCCGCCGTGAAGTTCCGCGAGGCGTTCCGGCCGTTCGCCCCCGCCATCCTGGCCGAGCGGGTGTCCGAATGGTTCGAGTGCCCCCCGGAGACCAGGGTGCCGTTCATGGAGCGGGTGATCATGTTCCGTCCCGAGAAGCGGTCCGAGGTCCCGGCGGTGGTCCACGTCGACGGCAGCGGGCGATTGCAGACGGTGGAGCGGGAGGACAACCCTCGCTACTACGACCTGATCGAGCACTTCTCCGAGCTGACCGGCGTGCCCATCGTGCTCAACACCAGCTTCAACCTCAACGGTGAGCCGATCGTGTGCACCCCGGACGACGCCATCCGCACCTTCTCCACCTGCGGCCTCGACGTCCTCTACCTGGGGAACGTGCGGGTATCGAAGTAGCACCGGGGTTGCAGGCGACGTGACCTCGTCATCGGCGGCGAAGCGAATCCTCGACATCGCCGGGGCGAGCATCGGGCTGGTGCTGATCAGCCCGATACTGCTTGCGGTGGGGATCGCCATCGTGGCCACGATGGGCCGCCCCGTGCTGTTCCGGCAGCGGCGCCCGGGGCTCGACGGGCAACCGTTCGAGCTGGTCAAGTTCCGGACGATGCTGCCCACCGCGGACCCGTCTCGGGCCCAGGCGAACGACGCCGGGCGGCTCACCCCGCTGGGGCGCTTCCTCCGCCGCACCAGCCTGGACGAGCTCCCCGAGCTGGTCAACGTGCTCAAGGGTGATATGAGCCTGGTTGGTCCCAGACCGCTGTTGATGGAGTACCTCGACCGCTACAGCCCCGACCAGGCGCGACGACACGACGTCAGACCGGGTATCACCGGTTGGGCGCAGGTGAACGGGCGCAATGCCACCACCTGGGACGAGAGGTTCGCCCTCGACCTGTGGTACGTGGACAACCGGTCGATCGGGCTCGACCTCAGGATCCTGGGGATGACGGTGCGGCAGGTGTTGACCAGGCAGGGGATCAGCGCAGAGGGCCACGCCACCATGCCCGACTTCACCGGCACGGTCGAGCCGGAACCCGGCGAGGGCGATTGACGGCTCCGGCCGGTAACGGCCGCCGCGTCAGACCAGGTCCTGCTCGCGGATCCCGAACGACGGGTGGCGGAGCCGGCACAGCGCCAGCTTCTCCAGCTGGCGGATGCGCTCCCTGGTGAGGTTGAACTCCTCGCCGATCTCCTCGAGGGTGCGAGGCACTCCATCGTAGAACCCGTAGCGCAGGGCGAGGATGCGCCCCTCGCGGTTGGGGAGGCGGTCGATCGACCTGCGCAGGCTGTTGGCGATGTCGAGCTCCTCGGTGACCCTGACCGGGTCGACCGCGTCCTCGTCCTCGATGAAGTCGCCGAGCTGGGCGCCGTCCTCTCCGACCGGCTGCTCCAGCGAGACGGTGTCGGCGACCCCGAGGGCGAGCTCGACCTTGTCGACGTTGACCCCGGCCTCCTCGGCGATCTCCTCGGGGCGGGGCTCGCGGCCCAGCTCGGCCTTGAGGCTGGCCTGGGCGGCGCGCACCGCGGCCAGGGTGTCGTGGAGGTGCACCGGGATGCGGACGGTGCGCGACTTGTCGGCGATGGCGCGGGTGATCGCCTGGCGGATCCACCAGGTGGCGTAGGTGGAGAACTTGAAGCCCTTGCGCCAGTCGAACTTCTCGACGGCGCGGATCAGCCCGAGGTTGCCCTCCTGGATGAGGTCGAGGAAGTCGATACCCGAGGTGTTGGCGTAGCGGCGGGCGTTGGCGACGACGAGGCGGAGGTTGGCGGTGAGGAAGGCGTCCTTGGCCTCGCGGCCGTGGCGGAGCTTGCGCCGCAGCGCCATCTCCTCGACCTTGCCCTCGAACTGCCCGGCCTCGAGCTTGGCCATGGCTTCCTGACCCGCCTCGATCTTCTGGGCGTAGTCGACTTCCTTCTCGGCGGTGAGCAGCTCGTACTCGCCGATGGCGGTGAGGTACTGGCTGACGAGGTCGGTGGTGAGCCGGCCCCGCTCGTCCGTGAGCTTGTTGCGATCGCGGTCGCGCCGGGACCGGGTCAGCGTGTCGCGCTCGATGCGCTCCTTCGCCTCCTCGCGCTCCCGCACGGCCCGGTCCAACACCTTGTCACGTGCATTGCTCGTCATCTGAAGCCGTCCTCCAAGAACCCTCGATCAAAACGTACTCGCGTCCCCTACCGAGACGCGGCACACCGTTACCTGCCCGTCGAACCCCCTTCCCGGCCATCGCAGAACAACGGCACGAGGGTGGGATGTCCCGACGACCCCCAGATCGAAGGCGCTCCGATCTGCGGGATCACTCGTGAATTGCATCACAAGGTCGGATGTTGGTTCAATATCACACACATCCGCCGTCCTGTGAACCCATTTTCTCGGGTTTGCGACGGCAAGGTGAACAACAACCGGCGGCAACGGGGCATTCCCCGCATGCCAGAGGTCCGTCGCCGGGTACGGTGGGCGTCGTGCCCAACAGACTCGCCGCCGCCTCCAGCCCCTACCTGCTGCAGCACGCCGGCAACCCGGTCGACTGGTACGAGTGGGGCACCGAGGCCTTTGATGCGGCTCGGGACACCGACCGTCCCGTCCTGCTCTCGGTCGGCTATGCCACCTGCCATTGGTGCCACGTCATGGCCCACGAGTCATTCGAGGACGAGGACATCGCCGACTACCTCAACCGCCACTTCGTCAGCATCAAGGTCGACCGCGAGGAGAGGCCCGATGTCGACCGCATCTACATGGACGCCGTCCAGGCGATGACCGGCCAAGGCGGCTGGCCGATGACGGTGTTCCTCACCGCAGGTGGCGAGCCCTTCCTGGCCGGCACCTACTTCCCCAAGACCGACCGGGGTGGCCACCCGTCGTTCCGGCGGGTGCTCGAGTCCGTGGTCCACGCCTGGGCGGAGCGCAGGGGGGAGCTGACCGAGCAGGCCCAGCGGCTCAGCGCCGCCGTCGGCGCCGTGATCCCGCCCGCAGACGGCGTGCCGGGGAATGAGGCGCTCGACGGTGCCGTCGACGCCTGGATGGCCGGGTTCGATCGCACCTACGGCGGGTTCGGGGGCGCCCCCAAGTTTCCCCAGGCGCCCAATCTGGAGCTGGTGCTTCGGCTGCTCGCCTCCGGGTCGCCGCCGGGGCGCGGCGCCGAGCTGGAGATGATGCTCACCACCAGCCTCGACGCGATGCACGCCGGCGGCATCTACGACCACCTCGGAGGCGGCTTCGCCCGCTACGCCACCGACCGCATCTGGCTCATCCCCCACTTCGAGAAGATGCTCTACGACAACGCCATGCTCGCCCGGCTCTACCTCAGGGCGTGGCAGGTCACCGGGATCGACCGGTACCGCATCGTCGCCGTCGAGACGCTGGAGTACCTGCTCTCCGACCTGGCCGATCCCGCCAGCGGGTTCCACTCGGGGGAGGACGCCGACGCCGAGGGGGTGGAGGGGAAGTACTCGGTGTGGACGTGGGACGAGCTGGGTGAGGTGCTCGGCGACGAGCGCGCCTTCGCCGCCGCCTCTTACGGGGCCACCCTCGAAGGCAACTTCGAGGGATCCAACGTGCTGCATCGCCCGCTCGACCTCGCCCAGGTCGCCGATCGGTTCGGGATCACGCCGGCCGCAGCCGGGGAGCGGCTTGCCGTGGTGAGGCGGTCCCTGCTGGCGGCGCGCCGGCTGCGGGTGCGCCCCGCCGTCGACGACAAGGTGGTTACCGCTTGGAACGGGCTGGCGCTGCGCGCCTTCGCCGAAGCCGCCGCGGTGCTCGAGGATGCCCGCTTCCGCACCGCCGCCGTCGACCTGGCCCGGTTCATGGTCGACCAGCTCACCACCCCCGACGGTGGCCTGCTCCGCTCGTGGCGGCACGGCCGCCCCGGGCCCGGCGGGTTCTGCGACGACTACGGGGCGGCCGCCCTCGGGCTGTTCGCCGTCTACCAGCTCACCGGGGACCGCCGCTGGTACCAGCACGGGGCGCGCCTGGTGGACGAGGCGGTGCGCCGCTTCGCCGACCCCGCCGGCGGGTTCTTCGCCACCGAGAGCGGCGACCCGACGTTGATCGCCCGGCCCAAGAACCTGTTCGACAACCCGACCCCCTCCGACAACGCCCTGATGGCCGAGGCCCTGGCCGTGCTCCATGGCTATACGGGCGACGCCGCCCTGCTCCACCTGATCGACGGGGTGCTGGCGGCGGCGGGGCTCCTCATCGAACGGCACCCGACGGCGGTGGGGCAGCTCCTCGCCGTCATCGCCTCGGCGCCGGGCCGCGGACGCCAGGTGGCCGTGGTCGGGCCGCCGCCTGCCCGCAGACCGCTGGAGCGGGTGGCGTGGGGCAGGTACCGTCCCGACGTGGTGCTCGCCGTGGCCGACGGCCCTGACCCGGCCGTGCCCCTGCTCGCCGACCGGGTCCCGGCCCAGGACGCCGCCGCATTCGTCTGTCGGGACATGCGGTGCGACCTCCCCGTGGCCGACCCGGCCCGGTTCGCCGCCCAGCTCGACGGCTGACCCCCGTCCCGGCGTCGGCCGGTCCGATCAGTCTCAGTACGTGATCGTGCCGTGCTCGGCGACGGCGACGTCGCCGAAGCGGGCCACAACGGTCACCCGGTCGATGCCGTCGGGGATCTCGGCGGTGGGGATGGCGATATCGAACCCGGACATGGCGAGATCCTCGCTGTCGAACCACTGGGGCACGTCGCTGCGGCTGAGGTTGGGGGGCCCGTGGAAGGCGAGCCGGTCGCCGAAGAACACCAGGATCTCGGAAGGGACCACCTTCTCGCTGATGTCGGCCGACCAGCCCCTCACCTGGAGCTGGTCGCCGTTGATGATGCTCTTGTCGATGACCACCCGCTGCGAGGTGGCCGGGGCTACGGCGAGGGCGTCCCCGTCCGCGTCGCGCAGCACCAGGGGCGCCACCGAGCCGTCGCCGGCGGCGATCCACCCGCCTCCCCCGTCGCTGATCAGCAGCACGACCTCGTTGGCGCCGGGACGGTACGCCTCCTCGGGGACGAGGGCGTTGATCGTCGCCGTGGCCCCGCCCGCCCGCACCAGGAAGCCGGCGCCCCACACCCGGCCGTTGACGGCCACCAGGACGTCTGTGGTCTCTATGGCGTCGGGGATGCCGACCCGGCCGGTGAGCACGGTGGGGACGATGCCCCGGCTGGGGTCGAGCTGGGCGTAGCCGTCCGCCTGGTCGAACTCGGCGATGACGCCGTCCACCGCCACGGGATCGAGGGTCGCCGTCGTCGCGCCCACCAGATGCGCGTGCGGGCCGGCGGCGGCTACCCCCGCCCAGCTGGTCTGGTCGGGGATGAGGGTGTGGATCCACGCCACCTCGGCGGCGAGGCTGTCCACCGCACCACCCAGGGCCTCACGGTGGCCGGTGAAATGGTCGTACTCGTGGGGGCGGCTGGCCGGCAGCTCCGGATCGAACAGCGACATCCCGGCGAACTCCCACTCGGGGCCGAGATCGATGTCGAGCAGGTCGACGATGGTGGGGAGGACATCCTCGGCGTAGGCGTTCTCGACGTGCACCTCCCCCGCCGTCTGGCCGGGGATGCGGATGAACAGCGGCACCCGGTACAGGGCATCGAGGTTGGTCGGGGTGACCCACCGGCGGTGGTCGCCGGGGACGAACGAGCCCCCGTGGTCTGCGGTGACCACGATGATCCCGTCATCCCAGATGCCGCTCTCCTCCAGCGAGTCGATGATCCCGCCCAGCAGCCGGTCGACCAGGCCGAGCTGGAACAGGTGGCGTTGCAAGCCCTGGGTCGCCCGGGACCGGTCCTCGACCCAGTAGCCGTTCTCGACCCCGAGCACGCTGGAGCCGAGCTGCTCGGGGCGCTGGTACTGGGTGCCGGACGGGTTGGCCTGCCACGGGATGTGGGGAGCCAGCACATGGGTGTATTGCAGGGTGTTGGGGGAGGCGCCCTCGAGGCTCTCGGCGGCGGTCAGCATCCTGTCGATCCAGGTGAGACGCTGGCCGGGCGGGGCGAGCGGGAGGTCGGAGACGGCCGGGTCGCCGCCACCGGGCGCGCCGGTGAAGCCGCCCCACTGGCCGTCGATGGCGGGGAGCCGGTTGCGGACCCACGGTGGCTGGGTGAGGTGCCCCCAGACGATCGAGGCGTCGACCAGCATCGCCGACGTGCCCAGCCGGTCGGGTGCGGCCGGGGACGCCACCCGGCCCTCGCCGGCGCACACCGAGTTGGGGCAGAGGCTGGTGATCGTCTCATGGACGTCCATGGCGTAGGTGTCGCCCAGCATGGTGAACAGGCTGAGCGGGTGGTCACGCGAGGTGGGTCTGGCCCCTTCGGCCAGACGGCCGGTGAGCAGGATGGGGATGCTGCTGGTGGTGGCGATGGAGTTGGACTGGGCGTTCTCGAACCAGTGCGATCCGGCGGCGAGCCGGGCGAAATTGGGGAACAGATCGGCGTTGATGGCTCCGTCCACAGTCATCAGCGACGACACCGGCAGCTCGTCGAACACCAGCATCACCACCGGCGACCGGTTGGAGACCGTCACCGAGGTGTCGGCCACCGCCTCCGGTTGCCACACCAGCTCTGCGGCGTCAGACAACCCGAGGAACAGGGCGGGTGCCGCCACGGCGACGAGGGCGAGCAGCCGCAGCCAGGTGCGGGCCCAATCCACGGTGGCCTCGGCCCAGACCAGACCGGCGGTGATGAGCAGGGCGATCGGCGTGGCCAGGTTGCTGTCTGGCAACACCTGGAGGACGACCGCCG
>JBPCMS010000073.1:0-11286 GCA_051002015.1 Acidimicrobiia bacterium | reverse complement strand
CCGTACAGACCGTCGAGCAGGGCCTGACGTGCCCACGCCGTTGTGGTCAGGTTGTTGGCCGGATCGTCCAGGTGCATGTCAGGTGGTTCCTGCTCATGTGCCCAGATGAGGTTGCCCTCACCGCCGCCGGCGCAATAGTCATCGCCTTCGGCCAGGGTGGTACCGGTATCCGCGCCGGTGGTGGTGGTGCCGTCGGGGGCGGCAGTGGTGGTTGCGTCTTGCTCAGCCGCCGAGGTCGTGGTCGCGTCGCCGGTGTCGTCGTCGCCGCCGCAGGCGGCAACGATGAGCACGAAGGCGAGGAGCAGACCGGACCAGGCGAGCTTGCGGCTACGCCACAAGTTCAAGGTATTGCCTCCTTAGGAATGACGGCACCCCCATCGCCAGCCACCGCAAGGGATCAACGCCACAGCCACGTCAACGTGAACGTGGTGATGGCGAAGAGAACGGCGACGATCACGGTGATGCGGTCGAGATTGCGCTCGACCACGGTCGACCCTGAATAGCCGCCACCGAATCCCCCACCGAACATGTCGGCGAGCCCTCCACCCCGGCCTGCATGGAGCAGGATGAGGAAGATCAGGGCGAGGGACACAACGGCGTGCATCGCCGCAACGATTCCGGCCAGCAAGGAGTGCCCTTTCTCAAACCAGGACCACCCCTTCAAGGAGCGGACCTGTGCGGCAGAGTATCGCCGCAACGGCATGCTCCCGTCAAGTCCGTGTCAAGAGCGGACCCGGCCGCTTTCAGCCCTTGGGGGCTCCGCCGAAAGGAGGAGACTCGGCGGTTGGGGCTGGGGCCCCCAACCGCACCGCGATGAGGCGCCAGCCGAAGAGCCAATCACAACAGCGCAAGAGCGAGCGCCTATCCGCGCTCGCTCCGTGCCCTTGCCTGGCAGGCCACCGCATCGACCGCCGCCTGCGCCGCCTCGGGGTCGCCCAGGTAACCCGACCGTACCGGCCGGAGCGCCGAGTCCAGCTCGTACACCAGCGGGATACCGGTGGGGATGTTGAGGTCGAGGACCTCGGTCTCGGAGAGCCCGTCGAGGTGCTTGACCAGGGCCCGCAGGCTGTTGCCGTGGGCGGAGACCAGCACCCTGCTCCCCCGGCGGATGTCGGGGACGATGGCGTCGTACCAGTACGGGAGCATCCGGTCGACCACATCGGCCAGGCATTCGGTGGCCGGGAGCAGTTCCGGTGGCATCCAGGCGTAGCGCGGGTCGTTGCCCGGGTGCCGCTCGTCGCCGGGCTCGAGCGCAGGGGGAGCCACGTCGTACGACCGGCGCCACAGCAGCACCTGCTCGTCGCCGTGGCGGCGGGCGGTCTCAATCTTGTCCAAGCCCTGTAGGGCGCCGTAGTGGCGCTCGTTGAGCCGCCAGTGCTTCTTCTCCTCGATCCACCCCAGATCCATCACATCGAGGGCGATGTGGGCGGTGTCGAGGGCGCGGCGCAGCACCGAGGTGTGGACCACGTCGAACCCGAGACCGGCCTCCTCCATGAGCCTGCCCGACGAGGCCGCCTCCTCCCTGCCCAGGTCGGTGAGGGGGACATCGGTCCAGCCGGTGAAGACGTTCTCCAGGTTCCAGGTGCTCTGGCCGTGGCGGAGGAGGACGAGGGTGGTGGGCATCCGACCAGTGTGGACATCGGGCCCACCCGGAGCCAAATCGCTGTGGATCGAGGACACTCCGGTGGCGGGGAGGCCCTCTGGGAGCGAACTTTGAGCGCCTCACACCGCCGAGCAGCGTCACTCGCTCAAAGTTTTCGGAGGGCGGGTCTCGGGGGGCCGGGGGGGCTGCCCGCCAACGATGTGCTACGAGGCCGCCACCTGGCCGGGGGCACCCACCGTGAACCGGCAGCGACGGACCTGCCAGGTCGGGGTGCGAAGACCCGACCAGGAGTGGAGCCTCGGCAGCATCCGGTACTCGTTCTGGTGGGGGAACAGCCCGTCGTGGTAGGCGGCGGCAGCACGGATCACGTCGCCGAGGACGGTGCGAGCCGCTGCCTCGGCGGCGGCCCCGGTTTGCCCGGAGACGGTGAACCGGACCACCACCCGCTCCGCATCGGCATCGGCGGAGCACGTCGGGTCGTCCACCGCATCGTGCTCCAGGAGACGATCGCGCACCGCAGCAACGTGGGTGTCCAGCGAATCGAGCCCGTGACCCCACGGCATCCGCCTGGTCACGGCGAACTCGAAGAAAGCCTCCACCTGCATCCGTCTCACCGTCCCCACACCGACACGCTTGTCCCCAGATACCGAGCCGTTCCGGCCCCGATCACGATGAACAACCACACCGGTCCCGGGCCGGGAGCGGATTATCGCCCGCGGTCGGGAGCGGCGCAATGGGTCCCCCAACCCATCCGCCTCAGATCCAGTAACGCACGATGGAGGCGAACTGGTCGGGGTCGAGCGAGGCACCGCCGACGAGGCCGCCGTCGATGTCGTTCTTGGCCATCAGCCCTGCGATATTGCCCGGGTTCACCGAACCCCCATAGAGGACGCGGACCTGCTCGGCGGCGTCTCCCCAGCGATCGGCGACGGTGGAGCGCACCAGCGACGCCATCGTCCCTGCGTCGTCGGCGGAGGCGGTGCGACCGGTGCCGATGGCCCAGATCGGTTCGTAGGCGACGACCGCCCCGGCGATGGCGGCGGCGTCGAGCCCGGCCAGCGACCCGGCGAGCTGACCCGACACCACCGTCTCGGCCTCGCCCGCCTCGCGCTGCTCCAGGGTCTCGCCGACGCAGACGATGGGGGTCATCCCGGCGGCGAGGATCGATCTTGTCTTGCGGTTGACGGTCTCGTCGGTCTCGCCGAACAACTGCCTGCGCTCGGAGTGCCCGGCGATGACGAAACGCACCGACAGCTTGGCCAGCATCGTCGGGCTCACCTCTCCGGTGTAGGCGCCGGATTCCTCGTGGTGGCAGTTCTGCGCCCCCAACCTGATGAGCAGCCCGTCGGCCTCGATCACGGTCTGCACCGAGCGGAGGGCGGTGAACGGCGGGCACACCACCACCTCGACCCGGTCGTGGTCGGCCACGTCCAGCCGGTAGCTCAGCTTCTGCACCATCTGGATCGCCTCGAGATGGGTGGCGTTCATCTTCCAGTTGCCGGCGATCAGGTTCTTACGCATGGCCCTGCTCCATCGTCGTGGTCACGATCCCATTGTCCGCTCCAGCACGGCGACCCCGGGGAGCTCGGCACCCTCGAGCATCTCGAGTCCGGCCCCGCCGCCGGTGGAGACATGGCCGACCTCGTCGTCGCGCCCCAGCATGCGAATGGCGGCGACGCTGTCGCCACCCCCGACCACGGTGAAGCCCGGGCACTCGGCAACCGCATCCGCCATCGCCGCCGTCCCGGGGCGGAACGCCTCCCATTCGAACACACCCATGGGGCCGTTCCAGAACACACTGCCGGCGGGGATCACCTCGGCGACGAAGCGGGCGATGGTGGCGGGGCCGATGTCGAGCCCCATCTCGCCTCCCCCGATGGCGTCGACGGAGACGATGCGGTGGTCGGCGTCCTCGGCGAAGCGGTCGGCCACCACCACGTCGGTGGGGAGCACGATCTTGTCGCCGTGCTCCTCGAGCAGGGCGCCGACGTCGGCCACGCGGTCGGCGTCGACCAGGGAGGTGCCCACCTCGATGCCGGTTGCGGCCAGCAGGGTGAAGCACATCCCCCCTCCCACCACCATCCGGTCGACCCTGGGGAGGAGGTGGCGCATCACCCCGAGCTTGTCGGCGACCTTGGCCCCGCCGAGGACGACGACGTAGGGACGGGGTGGGTCGGTGAGCAGCCGGGACAGGGCGGCGACCTCGGCGGCGAGCAGCGGCCCCGCCACCGACGGCAGCAGCTCGGCCACGCCGACCGTGGAAGCGTGCGCCCTGTGGGCCGAACCGAAGGCGTCGAGAACGAACCCTTCCGCCAGATCGGCCAGACCGCGGGCGAGGACAGGGTCGTTGCCGGTCTCCCCCGGCTCGAAGCGGGTGTTCTCGAGCACGGCCACGGCGTCCCGGTGGACGGCGGCGGCGGCGGCGGTCACCTCGGGTCCGGCGACTCCGTCGATCTGGGTGACGGGAAAGCCGCCGAGCTCACCGAGCCGGGCGGTGACCGGCGCCATGCTGAGGGCGGGGTCGCGGCCGTTGGGACGCCCCAGGTGAGAGCACACCACCACCCTGCCCCCCCGATCCCGGATCTGGTGGATCACCGGGATCGAGGAGACGATGCGGTGGTCGTCGGTGACGCCGCCGTCCTCGAGGGGCACGTTGAGATCGGCCCTGACCAGGATGGTCCGACCATCGATCTCCAGGCTGTCGAGTCCGGGGAGATCCACCTCAGCCGAGCTTGGCGACGAGGTCGGCGAGCCGGTTGGAGTAGCCCCACTCGTTGTCGTACCAGCCGAACACCTTGACCAGGTTCCCGGCGGCGACGGTGAAACCGGCGTCGAACACCACCGAGTGCGGATCGCCGACGATGTCGCTGGACACGATCGGCTCCTCGGTGTAGCGGACGATCCCCAGGAGGGGGCCGTCGGCGGCGGCGGCGAAGGCGCCGTTGACCTCATCGACGGTGACCTCACGCCCCAGCTCGGCGACAAGGTCGGTGATCGACCCGTCGGGAACCGGGACCCGGAGCGCCTTGGCCTGGAGCTTGCCCTCCAGGTGCGGGAGCACCTGGCCCACCGCCTTGGCGGCGCCGGTTGAGGTGGGGATGATGTTGAGACCGGCGGCCCTGGCCCGGCGCAGATCCTCGTGCGCCAGGTCGAGGATCACCTGGTCGTTGGTGTAGGCGTGCACCGTGGTGAACATCCCCCGCTCCACCCCGAAGGCGTCATCGAGGACCTTGACCATGGGGGCGATGCAGTTGGTGGTGCACGAAGCGTTGGAGATGATCTTGTGCGTGTCGGGATCGAGCTTGTCGTCGTTGACCCCGAGCACGACCTGGATGTCGGCATCGCCGACCGGGGCGCTGACCACCACCCACTTGGCCCCCGCCACGAGATGCTTGGAGGCGGCGGCGTGGTCGTTGAAGACGCCGGTCGACTCGACCACGACGTCCACCCCGAGGTCCTCCCAGGGAAGGGCGCCGGGGTCGCGCTCGGCGAAGACCTTGAAGGTGTCGCCGTCGACCTCGAGGTCACTCCCGCTCACCGATACCGAGCCCTTAAACACCCCGAGCACCGAGTCGTACTTGAGCAGATGGGCGTTGACCTCGGGACTGGTCAGGTCGTTGATGGCGACGATGTCGACATCGCTCCGTTGGTGGACGGCCCGGAAGAAGTTCCTGCCGATACGCCCGAAGCCGTTGATCGCAACCTTCATATCGGTGTTCCCTCACGTGTCGGCGGTTGATGGTCAGTTTGCCAGCTTGGCCAGTGCCCGGCCCAACCGGACCGGGTCGTGCTGCGGCCAGGCGGCATCCGGGTCGATCAGGTCGGCGAAGAGCACGTCGACGCCATAGGTGGCGAGCACCTCGGGATCGACCCGGAGCGAGTCGAGCGGCGGCGGCACCCTGACCGGTCCCGCCTCGGCGACGATAGCAGCAGGGGGTCGGATCCCCCCGAGTCGCATCAGGGCCTCGAGATGGTCGACGGCGTCCATACCGATCGTCTCCGCATCCTGGGTGTTGAGGTTGGCCACCGCCACCAACCGGGCCGGGGAGCGGTTGACGGCTGCGGCGATCCCGTCGACGGCGAGGGTGGCGATCACCGAGGTGTACAGACTGCCCGGCCCCACCACGATCTGGTCGGCCTCGAGCAGCGCCTGGACGGCGCGCGGGGTGGCGGTGGTGCCGTCGGGGCGCAGCCGCAGGGCGGTGACCGTCCCCCGGGTGTGCGAGATCGCCACCTGACCCTCGACCAGGTTGCGGTCGATGACCGCCTCCATGCTGAGCCGCCGCCGGGCCGCAGGGATCACCGACCCCACCGTGCCCAGCAGCCGTTCGGAGGCGGCCAGCGCCGCCTCGAAGTCCCCCTCGGTGTCGGCGAGGGCGGCGATGATCAGGTTGCCGAGCGAATGGCCGTCGACATCCGCCCCCTCGAAGCGGTACTCGAACAGGCTGCGCCAGTGGGATGCCTCCGGGGTGAGGGCGAGCAGGCAGCGGCGAATGTCGCCCGGCGGCGGGATGTCGAGGGCGGGCGCCAACCGACCGGACGAGCCGCCGTCGTCGGCGACGGTGACGACGGCGGCGATGGAACCGGCGTAGCCGGTAACCGCCTTGAGCACCTGGGCGAGACCATGGCCTCCCCCGACGCACACCACCCGCGGCCCCATCGGCTCACCGGCGAGCGGTTGGAGCAGGGCCACCGGGAGCGGCTCGACCCGGTTCAAACCGCACCCGCCGCATCGCCCAGATCGCGGTGGAGCACGCTGACATCCACCCCATCTCGCTGCAGCGCCTCGGCCAGCCGGGCGGCGATGGCCACCGACCGATGCCGCCCCCCGGTGCACCCGATCCCGATGGTCAGGTACTTCTTGCCCTCGGCCTCGTAGCGGGGCACCAGGAACAGCAACAGCTCCACCATGCGGTCGAAGAACTCGTTGGCGTCGTCCGTGGAGAAGACGTACCGGTCGACATCGGGATCGAGCCCGGTCAGCGGCCGCAGATCCTCCACCCAGTGCGGGTTGGGGAGAAAGCGGGCGTCGAAGAGCACATCGACGATGCGGGGCACCCCGTGCTTGAACCCGAACGAGATGAGGGCGATGTGCATGCTGCGGTCGGTGCGTTCGACCGAGAAGGCCATCTCCAGCCGGCGGCGCAGCTGGTGCACGTTGAGGTCGGTGGTGTCGACGATGATGTCGGACATCCCCCGGATCTCGACGAAGGCGGTGCGCTCGGAGGCGATCGACTCGGCCAGCGACCCGGCGGGGATCGGATGGCTCCGCCTGGTCTCCTCGAACCGTCTGGCCAGGGTGCCGTCGTCTGCGTCGAGGAACAGCACCGTGGTCCTGGCGCCGCGGCTGAGCAGCCCCTTGATCGCCTCGTCGAGGTCCTCGGCGGTGACCCCTCCCCTGGTGTCGACCACCAACCCCATCCGCGGGTACCGCCCCTCCACCAGCCCCACCCGGTCGACCACATCGGTGATGAGGGTCGGGGGCAGGTTGTCGACCACGAAGAACCCGAGATCCTCGAGCACGGCGGCGGCCTGGGAGCGTCCCGCTCCCGACATCCCGGTGATGACGATCACCTCAGGTTCGATGCTGGGCGCTGCGCTCATCGGCCGATCCACTGTGGAGAACTCTAAAGACCTCGCCGGCCACGGTGGAAGGCACCACCTCGGCCAGGTCCTGTTCGCTGGCCTCCCGCATCCGTTTGATCGAGCCGAACCGGCGGAGCAGGCCCTTCTTGCGGGTGGGCCCGATCCCCGGGATGCCGTCGAGGATCGACCCGGTCATGCGGCGGCCGCGCAGTATGCGGTGGTAGGTGATGGCGAAGCGATGGGCCTCGTCCCTCACCCGTTGCAGCAGGTAGAGGGCATCGTCCCCCCTCGGGATCACCACCGGATCCGCCACGCCAGGCAGGTACACCTCTTCGAGCCGCTTGGCCAGACCGATCACCGGGATGTCGAGCTCGAGCTCGGCCAGGACCCTCACCGCTCGGCTCAGCTGGCCGACGCCCCCATCGATCACCACCAGCGACGGCTCGTACGAGAAGCGACCCCGGTCGGTCTCCGGCCTGCGGCGTGAGGCGAGGAGGGCGGTGAAGCGGCGGGTCAGCACCTCGTCCATGGCGGCGAAGTCGTCCTGGCCCTCGACGCTGCGCACCTTGAACCGGCGGTAGTCGGAGATCTTGGGGAGCCCGTCCTCGAACACCACCATCGACCCCACCGTGTCGCTTCCCTGGATGGTCGAGATGTCGTAGCACTCGATGCGGAGCGGGGCCCGGTCGACATCCAGATGCTCCTGCAGGTTGCGCAGCGCCCTCGCCCTGGCGTTGTGGTCCGAGCTGCGCCGGAGCCGGTGGCGGGCGAACACCTCCCTGGCGTTGGCCACCGCGGTCTCCATCAACCGCCGCTTCGATCCCCGTTGGGGACGGCGCACCGTCACCCGCGACCGGCGCAGGTGGCTCAACCAGGTCTCCCACAGCTCGAGGTCGTCGGGCAGCACCGAGACCAGCACCTGGCGGGGCGGGGTGTCGCCCTCGTACAGCCTCCCCAGCAGCACCCCCATCAACTCGGGGGTGGTGAGGTCCTCGACCTTGTCGAGCACGGTGCTCCGCTGCCCGGTGACCCTGCCCTTGACCACGGTCAGCACCACCAGCACCGCCTCCAGGTCGTCCTCCTCGAGGGCGACCAGATCGAAGGTCTCGGCACGGTCGGACACCAGCTCCTGGCGGGACAGCGCCTTCTCCACCGCCACCGCCTGGTCGCGCAGCCGGGCGGCCGACTCGTATTCCTGGAGGGAGGCGGCCTCGGCCATCTCGGTGCGAAGCCGGTTGACGGCGTCGTCGCGGTCGCCGTCGAGGAAGGCGGCGAGACCGTCGACGTGGTCCTGGTACCGCTCCGGGGTGACCTCGCCGACGCACGGCCCCGAGCACCGCTCGATGTGGAAGAGCAGGCAGGGCCGCCCCAGACCCTGGTGGGTGCGGAACTTCGAGTCCGAGCAGGTGCGGATGGGGAAGGTGCGGAGCAGCAGGTCGAGGGTCTGGCGGACGGCGTAGGCGTGGGCGTAGGGCCCGAAGTACTCGACCCCCTTGCGCCGCTTGCCCCGCAACACCGACGCCCGGGGCCATTCCTGGTCCCTGGTGATGGCCAGGTACGGGAAGCTCTTGTCGTCACGCAGCCGGACGTTGAAGCGGGAGCGGTGTTCCTTCACCAGGGTGTGCTCCAGCATCAGGGCCGCCACCTCGCTCTCGGTCACGATCCAGTCGATCGAAGCGGCGGCGTCGACCATGGCCCTGGTCCGCAGCGGCAGGTCGGCGTTCCAGTACTGCACGACCCGCTTGCGCAGTGACTTCGCCTTGCCTACGTAGAGCACGGCGCCGTTGCCGTTACGGAAGATGTAAACGCCAGGCGAGTCCGGGATGGACCCGGTGGCCGGTCGCAGGATCATCAACCGATGATACGAGCGCCCGAACCCTTCCCTCCCCAGCGCCGCCGGGGCGTCGGTATCCCACCCCGGCTCGCAGGCTCGCCACCCCTCCCAATGGCAGGGGAAAAGAGGAACTCGGGGGGCGCGGGTATGTCCCTACCTACCGAGGTAGGTAGGGACAACCGCATCGCCCCCCAATGGGTGACACCACGCCCCCCGACGTGTGCCTACCACGGGGCCTACTGTGCCCCAACCCGGGCCGCCTGGCTATGGGTCGCCCGTCCCAATATCGTCAGCCTGCGGTCACGTCCGGATCACCTCCGCCACCGCACCCCGACCAGCCGGGGGACGTCCTCCTGGCCCTGGTATCCGGGCATGCGGGCGATGGTCTCACCAGACAGGGGACGTTCGATCGCCCGCTCCAGCCCCCACCCCGCCTCGGCGGCGGTGGTGAGCAGCTCCCCGATCGGGTGGTGGTGGAAGGTGACGGTGGCCCCGCCGATCTCGGTGGGAACGGCCCTGGAGGTGAAGTACGAGCCCCACCGCCACAGCACCTCGCCGTCCGTGCGGTCGGCGATGGGGGCGGCACCGTGTGCGGTGAATACCGGATGGTTGGCCACCACCACCATGGCCCCGCCGGGGCGCACCACGCGGTGGACCGAGGCGAGGAGTGCGGCAAGGTCGGCGATGTGCTCGACGACCAGCACGGCGTAGGCGCCGCCCAGCGTTCCGTCCCCCAGCCAGTCGAGACCGGGCAGACCGGCCACGACCACGGGAGCCGTCGGCGACGCCAGGGCGGCGAGCTCCCGGTTGAGGTCGACCCCGATCAGCCCCCGCCCGGCCCCAGCCAGGGCGCGCAGCACCCGGCCCTCGCCGCAGCCGAGGTCGAGCAGCGGGCCCGCCACCCCGTCGAGCAGCTCTCGCGCCAACGGGAGCACATCGGAGGCAAAGGCGGGGTCGGCGGAGGCCTCGTCGACCCACCAGCCGGCGAGATCACCCCACTCGCCGCTCACCGGAGGGCCGGGGCGGGTACGCCTAGACATCCCTTCACCGGGAGTCCCCCAGCGTGGCGGCCAGGAACTTGCCGGTGTACGAGCCTGCGGTGGCGGCGACGTCCTCTGGGGTGCCGGTGGCGATCACCCTGCCCCCCTCTCCCCCGCCCTCGGGTCCCAGGTCGATGACCCAGTCCGCCGTCTTGACCACATCCAGGTTGTGCTCGATGACGATGACGGTGTTGCCCGAGTCCACCAGCCTGTGGAGGACCTGGAGCAGCTTCTCCACGTCCGCGAAGTGCAGGCCCGTGGTGGGCTCGTCAAGGATGTACACGGTGCGCCCGGTGGCCCGGCGTGACAGCTCCGTGGAGAGCTTGATGCGCTGGGCCTCTCCCCCGGAGAGCGTGGTCGCCGGCTGTCCCAGCCGGATATAGCCGAGGCCCACGTCCACCAGCGTCTGGAGCCGATTGCGGATGGCGGGCACGGCCCGGAAGACCTCCAGGGCCTCCTCGACGGTCATCTCCAGGACGTCCGCGATGGAGTGGCCGCGGTAGTGGATCTCCAGGGCCTCACGGTTATAGCGCTTTCCGCCGCACACCTCACACGTGACGTAGACGTCGGGCAGGAACTGCATCTCGATCTTGAGGATGCCGTCGCCCTTGCAGTTCTCACAACGGCCGCCCTTGACGTTGAAGCTGAAACGGCCGGGCCCGTAGCCGCGTACCCGTGCCTCCGGCACGCCCGCGAAAAGCTCCCGGATGGGCCCGAAGAGGCCCGTGTACGTGGCCGGGTTGGAGCGCGGCGTACGACCGATGGGGCTCTGGTCGATGTCGATGACCTTGTCGATGGCGTCCGTGCCCTCGAGGGCATCGTGGGCTCCCGCTTCCGTGCGCGTACCGCTCACGACCCGGGCCAGCGCCCGGAAGAGCACGTCGGTCACGAGGGTGGACTTGCCCGATCCAGAGACCCCCGTCACGGCCGTGAAGGCACCCAGCGGGAAGCGGCCGTCGAGGCCTCGCAGGTTGTGCGCCCGGGCCCCGCGCAGGACGAGGGACCGGCCGCTGCCCGAACGCCGGACCTCGGGCACCGGGACCCGCCGGTCGCCGCGCAGGAAGGCGCCAGTGATGGAGCGCTCCTCGGCCAGCAGGTCGGCAAGCGTCCCGTTGACGATGACCTCGCCGCCATGCTCGCCGGCAAGGGGCCCGATGTCCACGATCCAGTCGGCCACCCGGATGGTCTCCTCGTCATGCTCGACCACGAGCAAGGTGTTGCCC
>JBPCMS010000072.1:0-21369 GCA_051002015.1 Acidimicrobiia bacterium | reverse complement strand
CCGGAATATTAACCGGATTTCCATCGTCTACGCCTTTCGGCCTCGACTTAGGGACCGCCTAACCCTGAGCGGATTAACCTTCCTCAGGAAACCTTAGACTTTCGGCGCGGAGGGTTCCCACCTCCGTTATCGCTACTTATGCCGGCAGGGTCTCTTCTCAACCGTCCACCAGTCTTCTCAGTCTGGCTTCAAACTGTTGAGAATGCTCTCCTACCACGCATTGACGTTAATCAATGCATTCGCTGCTTCGGTACCAAGCTTGAGCCCCGTTAAATTGTCGGCACCGGACCGCTTGACCAGTGAGCTATTACGCTTTCTTTCACGGCTTGCTTCTTCTCCTCCCCCCTCCTGTCTGTCTGTTCGTTCCTCCCTCCTTTCCCCCTTCCCTTTTCTTTTTTTCCCTCTTTTTTTTGGGGGGGGGTGGGCCGGGGCGGTTTTTGGTGGGTTCCTCCCCTTGCCCTTGAACGGCCTTCACCCTTCCGGTAGTGATGAACCGTGGCCCAGATGGACCGAGGATGGATCGAGCGTCGCGCCGCCGAGCTGCGGAAGACGATGCCCGATGCCGAGGTGATCCTGTGGACCTTCCTGCAGAACCGGCAGCTAGGCGGCCACAAGTTCCGGCGGCAGTACGTGGTCGGCAGGGCGATCCTCGACTTCTACTGCCCGCAGCGGCGATTGGCGGTGGAGGTCGACGGCGCCACCCATGACGTCGACGAGGACGAGCGCCGCGACGCCTGGCTCGCCACCAAGGGCATCCAGGTCCTCCGCGTCGACAATGATGAGGTCTACCGCGAGATCTATGACGTTCTCGTCCACATCACGAATCAGCTCGAGGGACGTCCGCTTCACTCCCGCAACCGCCGCCTCCGGTAGCTCTGGCGCGGTGGACGACCCCACCCCGGCGGCTGCGCCGCCACCCCACCCCTGTGAGGGGAGGGGAAACCCTGGACCCCACCCCGGCGGCTGCGCCGCCACCCCTCCCCTGTGAGGGGAGGGGAGGGGAAACCCGCGGGCTCTGCTTCCCCTCCCATTGGGAGGGGTGCCCGGCGAAGACGGGAGGGGTGGGATCCGAGGCGGCGGCCTCGGTCTGGATCGGTACACTCGCCGCGCAGTGCGAGAGGAGTGCCGGTGACGGCGACCACGACGGAGCCCGCGCACAGGGACGCCCGGTCCGGGTCCCGGGTGTGGGGCATCGCGGTCGGCGTGGGGGTGGTGATCGCCGCCGGCATCCTTGCCTCCTGGTGGCTCGGCTCCATCCCCGACCACACCGTGCCCGAGATCGGGCGGGTGGTCTTCGGCAACATCCCGACGCCGATGGTCACCGTGTTCTACGTGCTGGTGGCCTCGGCGACGTTCGTCTCGGTGCTGCTCTTCGCCAACCGCGCCCGCAACTGGCAGCGGGGAACCGGCGACGACCGGTCCCGGATGCTCAAGCGGCGGATCCACCATCTCCGCCGTGGGCTGACGATGCGCACCCTGCTCGAGGAGCCCGCCGCCGGGTTGATGCACAGCGCCATATACGTCGGGTTCCTGGTGCTGTTCGCCGGGACGGTGACCCTGGAGATCGACCACATCCTGCCCAACAACCTCAAGTTCCTCGAGGGCGGCTTCTACCAGGGCTACTCGTTCACCCTCGACCTGTTCGCCCTGGTCTATCTGGGCGGGCTCGCCTGGGCGGCGTGGCGCCGGTACGGCAGCAGGCCATGGCGGCTGCGGTCGAAGACCCGTCCCGAGGACGGGCTCATCCTGCTCACCCTGGCGCTGCTCGGTGTCACCGGGCTGGCGGTGGAGGCGGCTCGGATCGCCGTCGACGGTCGCCCCGGATTCGAGACCTGGTCGTTCGTCGGCTACCCGCTCAGCGCTCTGGTCCCCGCGGGCTCGGCGTCGGGGATCCACCAGGGGTTGTGGATGCTCCACGTGCTCACCTTCGTCGCCTTCCTGCTGGTGCTCCCCACCACCAAGCTCCGCCACATGATCACCTCGCCGGCCAACATGTACCTGTCGCCCCATCAGCGGCCGAAGGGGGCGATGCGCCCGGTCCCCAACCTGATGGAGGCGATGGAGTCCGCCGACCTCGAGTCGGTGGGCGCCAACCTGGTTGGCGAGTTCACCTGGAAACAGCTCCTCGACACCGACGCCTGCACCGTGTGCGGACGGTGCACCTCGGTGTGTCCCGCCAGCATCACCGGCAAGCCGCTCGACCCGCGCGAGATCGTCCTCAAGCTGGGCACCGTCGCCGCCGCCACCGCCGCCGACCCGCTGTCACCACCGGTGGGGATCGACGGCGAGCTGACCGTCAGCTCTCAGTCGGTGTTCGAGCTGATCACCCCCGAGGAGGTGTGGGCGTGCACCTCGTGCCGGGCATGCGACGAGGTGTGCCCGGTGAACATCGAGATCCTCGACATGATCCTCGACATGCGCCGCTACCTGTCGCTGATGGAGTCCGACTTCCCGTCCGAGCTGGGCAAGGCATACATCTCGCTGGAGAACTCGTCGAACGTCTACGGGCTGGCGCAGACCACGAGGGGTGACTGGACCGACCAGCTCGACTTCCCGGTCAAGATGCTCGGTGAGCCGGGGGTCGAGGCCGAGTACCTGTACTGGGTGGGCTGCGCCGGGTCGTTCGACGACCGCAATCGCAAGGTGACGCTGTCGACGGCACGGCTGTTGCACCAGGCGGGCGTCGACTTCGCCATCCTCGGTCCCCGGGAGCTGTGCACCGGCGACCCGGCTCGGCGCACCGGCAACGAGTACGTGTTTCAGGGCTTGGCGCTGCAGAACATCGAGACCCTCAACGATCTGGGGATCACGAAGATCATCACCCAGTGCCCCCATTGCTTCAACACGATCGGCAACGAGTACCCGCAGTTCGGCGGCAACTACCAGGTGTTCCATCACAGCGAGCTGTTGATGTCGTTGGTCGAGGACGGAAGGCTCACCCCGAGGTCGAATGGCGAAACCGTCACCTTCCACGACCCCTGCTACCTGGGACGGCACAACGACGTGTTCGTCGCCCCCCGCTCGGTCATCGACTCGGTTGGTACCCGGGTGGAGATGCCGCGCAACGGCACCCGGTCGTTCTGCTGCGGCGCCGGTGGGGGCCGGATGTGGATGGAGGAGCAGACCGGCAAGAAGGTCAACATCGAGCGCAGCGAGGAGGCCATCGCCACCGGAGCCGACGTGGTGGCCACCGGCTGCCCCTTCTGCTTGGTGATGATGGACGATGGCGTCAAGGAGCTGGGTGCCGACGACCGTGTGAAGGTCAAGGACATCGCCACGCTCCTCGCCGAACGAAGCCTCGACTGAGCCGCCCCGGGTTTTCTTAGGACCGAAACGCGTCGCTGACGATGCGTTCGGGTCCTAAGAAAATCAGGAGGGGGTCACCACCCGTCGTGGGGCGGCTCGATCCCGGTGATGTGGCTCCAGTAGTCGCGGTGGTCGGTGACCAGACCGTCGCCGTTGAACCGGAGGAAGGTCGATCCGGCCAGGGTGATCGGTTCGCCGTCCTCGATCCAGCTCGCCCACCACTCGACCGCTGCGCGGTCGCCGGAGGCGACCGGGGTGCCGAACCGGCACTCGATGTCGTGCTCGACGGCGAACTCTCCGGTCAGATAGCGGCGGACACCCTCGATCCCGAGATCGGGCTCACGGAAGGCGAGGGCCCGGTACACGGCGCCCCCGGCGTACAGGGCGACGATCGCCTCGACGTCCCGGGCGGGCCACGATCGCTCCCAGGTCGCCGCCCAGTTGGCCGCCGCGGTGTCGATGGGCACGGTCAGGCAAAGGCCTTCTCGATGATCTCGCGCTGTTCGCGGGCGTGGGTGTTCGGGTTACCCGTCGCCGGCGATGCGGAGGCCCGGCGGTACAGCCCACGGCTCTGCCGGCCGCCGCCCTCGACGAACAGCGACCGCGACATGTAGCGCCAGGCGCCCATGTTGGCCGGCTCTTCCTGGACCCAGAGCACCTCGGTGTCGCCGTACGGGGCGAGCACCTCGGCCAGCGACTCGGCCGGGAACGGGTAAAGCAGCTCGGTGCGGACGACGGCCACGTCGTTGAGACCGTGCTGCTGGCGGTGCTTGACCAGCTCGTAGTAGATCTTGCCGGAGCACAGCAGGACCCGTCGGGCCCCCGAGGTGACCTCGGTGTCGCCGAGCACCTCCCGGAAGTCGTGTTCGGTGAGATCGGCGACCGGGCTGTACGAGTCCCGGGTGCGCAGCAACGACTTGGGCGACATCACGATCAGGGGGCGCTTCTCGGGATGCAGCGCCTGGCGTCGGAGCAGATGGAAGTACTGGGCCGGGGTCGATGGCACCGCCACCCTGATGTTGTCGTCGGCGGCGTTCTGGAGGAACCGCTCCAGACGGGCGCTGGAGTGCTCGGGACCGTTGCCCTCGAACCCGTGGGGGAGCAGCAGTCCCAGCCCGCAGGTCTGATCCCACTTGTCCAGCCCGGACACGAGGAACTGGTCGATGACCACCTGGGCGCCGTTGACGAAGTCGCCGTACTGGGCCTCCCACAGCACCAACGCATCGGGGGCGGCGACCGAGTAGCCGTACTCGAATCCCATGGCGGCGAACTCGGAGAGCAGGCTGTCGTAGATCGTGATCGGGGCCTGGTCGGGATGGAGGTGCTGGAGCGGGGTGTGCTCCTCTTCGGTCTGGTAGTCGACGAGGACGGCGTGGCGATGGGAGAACGTCCCGCGCTGTGAGTCCTCGCCGGCCAGCCGCACCCGGACCCCCTCCATCGACAGGGTGCCGAAGGCGAGGGCCTCGCCCAGCGCCCAGTCGACCAGTCCGCCCTCATACAGCTTGTGCCGGTCGTCGAGCAGCTTCGACAGCTTGGGGTGCACCGCGAAGCCGTCGGGGAGAACGTGCAGCGAGGTCTCGATGTCGTCGATCTCGGCGGCTCCCACCCGGGTGGGGATCGGGGTGGTCGACGAGCCTCGTGGTTGACGCAGGCCGGTGGTGATCTCCCGCGACGCCGCCAGGGCCGTCTCCAACTGCGCCCGGTAGTCGGCCGCCAAGGCCTCCACCTCCTCGGTGGTCGCCTCCTTGGTGTCGACCAGCCGCTCGGCGTAGAGCTGCCGGACCGGGGGGTGACCGTCGATGATGCGGTACATGCTCGGCTGGGTGTAGCTGGGCTCGTCGCCCTCGTTGTGTCCCAGCCGGCGGTAGCAGACGAGGTCGATGACCACATCCTTGTGGAACGCCTCCCGGAAGGCGAAGGCCATCCGGGTCACCCGCAGCACCGCCTCGGGATCGTCGCCGTTGACGTGGAAGATCGGGGCCTGCACGTTCTTGGCGACGTCGGTGGCGTAGAAGCTGGAGCGGGCGTCGACGGCGGCGGTGGTGAACCCGACCTGGTTGTTGACCACGACGTGGACGGTGCCGCCGGTGGAGTAGCCGCGCAGCTGGGACAGGTTGAAGGTCTCGGCGACCACGCCCTGCCCGGCGAAGGCGGCGTCGCCATGGAGCAGCACCGACAGGACGATGTCGTCGCTGTCGGGGCCGTACGCGTCCTGGCGGGCGCGGGCGATGCCGACCAGCACCGGGTCCACCGCCTCGAGGTGGCTGGGGTTGGCGGCGACCTCCACCGCCACCTCCCGCCCGTCCGGGGTGACGTGCACCCCGTCGGCGCCGAGATGGTATTTCACGTCGCCCGAGAAGTTGCCGGCGTCGTCCGGCTCCTCGTGCCCGACGAACTCGTAGAAGATGGTGGCGAGGTCCTTCCTGGCGGTGTTGGCCAGCACGTTGAGCCGGCCCCGGTGCGCCATGCCCAGCACCACGTCCTCCACCCCGGAGTCGGCGGCGGCGTTGAGGAGAACGTCGAGCAGGGGGATCAGGCTCTCGGCGCCCTCCAGGCTGAACCGCTTGGCGCCGAGGAACTTGGTGTGGAGGAAGCGCTCGAAGCTCTCCGCCTGGACCAGCTTGTCCAGGATCCGGCGCTTCTCATCGATGGTGAGCGGCGCCGCCGGCCGCTCGGCGTGCTCCTGGATCCACAGCTTCTGGTCGGGCTCCTGGATGTGCATGTACTCGATGCCCGAGGTGCGGCAGTAGGCGTTGCGGAGCACACCGAGGATCTCGCCGAGCGGCATCCGCAACCGACCGGCCAGACCGCCGGTGGCGAACTCGCGGTCGAGGTCCCACAGGCTCAGCCCGTAGCTGATCGGGTCGAGCTCGTCGTGGAACTTGGGGGGCTGCTGGCGCAGCGGATCGAGGTCGGCGATGAGGTGGCCCCGCACCCGGTACATGTTGATGAGCTGGAAGATCCGCGCCTGCTTCTCGGCCCATCCCTGGCTCCCCGGCGCCGGGTTGGAGTCGACCGCCCACCGCACCGGCACGTAGGGCACCTCCATGGAGCGGAAGATCTCGTCGTAGAACCCGTCCTCACCGAGGAGGAGGCCGTGGACCCGGGCCAGGAACATGCCGCTCTCGGCCCCCTGGATGATCCGGTGGTCGTAGGTGCTGGTCATGGTGAGGGTGCGACCCATGCCGATCCGTGCCAGCGACTCGGGGTCGGCACCCTCGTACTCCGGTGGGTAGCCGATCCGGCCAACGCCGACGATGACGCCTTGGTCGGGCATCAGGCGGGGGACCGACTGCACGGTGCCCACGGTGCCCGGGTTGGTGAGGGTGGCGGTGGTGCTCGCGAAGTCGTCGGGGGTGATCGACCCGCTGCGCACCCGGCTCACCACCTCCTCGTACGCCTGCCAATAGTGCTTGAAGTCCAACTCGTCGACCTGCTTGAGGTTGGGGACGAGCAGGGTGCGGCCGCCGCCCTTCCTGGGTAGATCCATCGCCAGCCCCAGGTTGATGTGCTCGTAGGCGATCCGGGCCGGCTTGCCGTCGATCTCGGTGTACGCCGCGTTCATCGCCGGCTGCTCGCCGAGGGCGCGGATCACGGCCCAGCCGATCAGGTGGGTGAAGCTGACCTTGCTACCTTCGGCCCGCCGGGCGAGCTGGTTGTTGATGATGGTGCGGTTCACCTCGAGGAGCTTGGCGGGAAAGGTCCGCACCGAGGTGGCGGTGGGTAGCTCCCGGCTGGCCGCCATCCGGTCGGCGATGGTGGCGGCCGCTCCCTTCAGGATCTCCGCCCGCCCCGGCGGTGCCGCCGCCTGGTGGGGGGGTGTGGCCGGTGATGCGGCGGCCGGTGATGTTGCGGCCGGTGATGTTGCGGCCGGTGATGGCGATGGTGGGGAGGTCGGCGGCGCCGGTGCCGGGGCTGGCTGCACCGGTGGCGCCGCGGGCGGGGCAGGCGTGGCGGGCGGGGCCGTCCTGGCGGCGGCGGTCGTCGGCAGCGAGGGCGGGGGAGGCGCCAACGCCGTCTCCGAGCCGGAGCGATTCCCGTATCCGACGGGGAACTCGCCGTTGCCCTCGAAGTACGACCGCCAGGACTCGCTGAGGGTCCCGGGAGCGTCGAGGTACCGCTCGTACATCTCCTCGACCAGCCAGTCGTTTCCGCCGAATCCGCCGGTGGGTGCAGCCATCTCCCCATGGTACGTCAAGGACCAGCGGCCGGTTTCCCCGCCCGGTGGGAGGGGAAGGTGCTAGTCGACGATGGATTCGAGGGCTATCTCGATCATGTCGTTGAAGGTGGACTGCCGCTCCTCGGCGGTGGTCGCTTCGCCGGTGCGGACGTGGTCGCTGATGGTGAGGATGGCCAGGGCGGCGGCGCCGTACTCGGCGGCGACACCGTAGAGACCGGCAGCCTCCATCTCGACGGCGAGGACCCCCATCTTCTCCATGGTGTCGAACAGCGAGAAGTCGGGGTGGTAGAAGAGATCGGCGGAGAACACGTTGCCCACCCGCACCGTCTTGCCGTGGGCCTCGGCGGCGTCGACCGCCCGCCGCAACAGCCCGTGGTCGGCGATGGCGGCGTAGTCGAGGCCGCGGAACCGGGACCGGTTGACCCCGGAGTCGGTGCAGGCCCCCATGGCGATGACCACGTCGCGCAGCCCGATGTCGGCGGCGATACCTCCGGCGCTGCCCACCCGTATCAGCCGCTTGACCCCGTACTCGGTGATCAGCTCCTTGGCGTAGATCGACGCCGAGGGGATCCCCATCCCGCTGCCCATGGCCGATACCCGGGCGCCCTTGTAGGTGCCGGTGTAGCCGAGCATGTTGCGGACGTCGGTCACCTGCACCGGGTCGTCGAAGAAGGCGTCGGCGATGTGCTTGGCCCGCAGTGGGTCACCCGGCATCAGGCAGACGTCTGCGAAGTCTCCCGGCTCCGCCGAGATGTGGGGGGTGGCCACCGGTCGTCCTCCTCAGTCCTTGATGTACGGCTGACCGTCGGCGGCAGGCGGCCGCGACCTGCCCACCACCCCTGCCACCACCACGATGGTCAGCAGGTAGGGCGCCATGGACAGGAACTGCGACGGGATCGGGGTGTCGAGGATCCCCAGCTTCACCTGGAGCGAGTCGGCGGCGCCGAAGATGAGCGCCGCCGCCAGGGCACCAACGGGATGCCAACGGCCGAAGATCATCGCCGCCAGCCCGATGTACCCGCGGCCACCGGACATACCCTCGTCGAACCGGCCCACCGAACCGATGGTGAAGTAGGCGCCACCGAACCCGGCGACGAGACCGGCGATGGTCACGTTCATGTAGCGCATCTTGAACACGTTGACACCCAGGGTGTCCGCCGCCTTGGGATGCTCGCCCACCGCCCTCGACCGCAGACCCCATCGGGTCCGGAACAGGATGAAGGTGCTGAGGGCCACCAACACGTACATGGCGTACACGAAGATGTTCTGGGCGAACAGGATCGGTCCCGCCACGGGAATGTCGGACAGCAGCGGGATCTCGATCGGCCCCAGGATCCTCACGTTGTTCAGGTGTTGGTTCTGCACCAGGATCTGCGAGGTGTAGAACGAGGTGAGTCCCAGCACCAGGGTGTTGATCACCACACCGGCGATGATCTGGTCCACCCGGTACTTGACGGCGAGCACGGCGAGCAGCAGCGCCAGCAGACCGCCCACCACGGCAGCGCCGAGCAGCCCGGCGGTTGCGCCGGCCAGCGATCCCACCACCGCCCCGGTGAAGGCGCCGGCCAGCAGCATCCCCTCGATGCCGATGTTGATGACCGCCACCCGCTCGCAGAGCACACCGGAGATGGCGCCGAAGGTGATGGGCACCGCCCGCTTGACGCTCTCCTGCAGGATCCCGACCAGGCTGAAGGTCTGGCCGTCCACCGCCCACACGATGAAGGCCACCGAGAACAGCGCCATCACCAGCACGATCACCAGCTCGATCCTCGACCCGTACCCCCGCATCCACTGCCTGGTACCCAGGAAGGCGAGGACTCCGGCGGTGACGTACCCGAACGCACTCACCGGCACCGGGATGTTGGGCACCTGGATGGCGTCGCTGGGCAGGCTCATCACCAGGTTGGTGGTGCTCTGGCCCCCGAGGGCGAAAACCAGCAGAGCCACCGCCGCCAGCACGAAGAAGACGACGGCGATGATCTTGGCCCGCTTGATCTCGGCCGGGGTTCGGTCCCCGGATGCGGTGGTGGTGGGGGTGGCGGTGGCGACGGTCATGTCGCCCATCCCTGGGTGACCTGGGTGGATTCGGTGTCGGCCCTGACCCGGTAGATCGCCCGGATGAGCGCCGGAGCGGCGATGAACACGATGATCAACGCCTGGATGACGGACACGACGTCGATACCGATCGCGGTCGACGCCTGCATCGCCTGACCGCCGGCGGCAAGCCCGCCGAACAGCAGCCCGGCGGCGACCACCCCGAAGGGATGCGATCTGCCGACAAGGGCAATGGCGATGGCGTCGAAGCCGACGTTGCCGGCGAACCCTGGCGTCGCCCGACCAAGAGGACCGAGCACCAGGTCCGCTCCGGCCAGACCGGCGAGACCGCCCGAGACCGCCATCACAGCAACGGTCAGCCACACCACGCTCATCCCGGCGTACCGGGCGCCGTCCGGGTTGGCGCCGACCGCCCGGAACTGGAACCCGATCGTCGATCGGAACAGCAGCCAGTACACGACGAGGGCGACGAGGAGGGCGACGATGATCCCCATGTGGACCCGGTGCCTCGGGTCGAGCCAGGCGAACAGCTTGGGGTAGAGGGCGGTGCTCTCCACGGACTTCGACACCGGGTCGTTGCGGCCCGGCACCTGGAAGAAGTCCCTGGTAAGGCCGTAGTCGAGGAGCCGCAGGGCGATGAAGTTGAGCATGATCGTGGTGATCACCTCGTGCGCCCCCGACTTGGCCCGCAGCCATCCGGGGATGGCACCCCAGATCGCTCCACCGATGATCCCGGCGACGATGCAGAGGGGGATATGGATGAAGGCGGGCAGGTTGAGGCTGAACCCGACCGTTACGGCGAACATGCCGCCGAAGATCATCTGACCCTGGGCGCCGATGTTGAACAGCCCTGCCTGGAAGCCGATGGCGAGCGCCAGCCCGGCCAGGATCAGCGGCGCCGCCCTGGTCAGGGTCTCGGAGATGGGCCCGATGCCGCCCACCGCCCCCAGGAACAGCGCCTTGTAGCCGCCGCCCACGTTCGACAGGGTGTCGCCGACCGCCCGGCCGGGGTCGGTGGTCCACAGCCGAAGGGTATCGAGGTCGCCGAGGGCGATGACCACCGCGCCCACGATGAGGGCGCTGACGATGGCCAGGGCGGGAACGGCGATGGTGGAACGCCAATCGAGCCCGGTGCCGGTGAACTCGTCGAGCAGCCTGGCCTCGGTGGTCGACGGCACCGACGACGGCGGCGTCGGATGTCTCGGATCGGGTGGCGGGGTGGTCGGTGGCTCGGTCACGCGTCGGTCGTCGCTCCCGCCATGTAGAGGCCGAGCTCGGCGGTGGTCGTCTCCGACGGGGTGCGCTCGGCGGCGATCCTGCCGGCGAACATCACCAGGATCCGGTCGGAGAGGGCGACGACCTCGTCGAGCTCGGTGGACACGATCAGCACCGCCGCTCCCTGGTCCCGCTCCTCAACGATCCGCTCATGGATGAACTCGATGGAGCCGACGTCGATGCCACGGGTGGGCTGGGAGGCGACCACCAGCTTGACGTCCCTGGCGAACTCGCGGGCCACGATGACCTTCTGCTGGTTGCCCCCCGACAGGCTCTTGACCGTGGTCTCCACCGAGGGGGTGCGGACGTCGAACTCCTCGACCAGCTCGGCGCCGTGGCGGCGGGCCTCATCCCAGTCCATCTGCACGCCCTTGCTGTACGGCTCCTCGTAGTAGCAGTTGAGGACCATGTTCTCGGCGACGGTGAAGGGCAGCACGAGCCCACTGCGCTGGCGGTCCTCGGGCACGTGGGCAACGCTGGCCTCGTGGATGGTGCGGGGGGTGGCGTTGGTGAGGTCGACCCCGTTGACCGTGATGGTGCCGGTGAGTACCTCGGTGAGCCCGGTGAGGGCGCCCACCAGCTCGGTCTGCCCGTTGCCCTGGACACCGGCGATGCCGACGATCTCGCCGGCCCTGACGTCGAAGCTGATGCCGTCGACGACGCGACGGTCGTTGATGTCGAGCACCACCAGGTCGCGCACCTCCAGGACCGATGCACCCGGCTTGGCCTCGGTCTTGGCCACGGTGAGGTCGACCGGCCGGCCGACCATCATGGCGGCCAGCTCCTCCTCGGTGGCGGTGTCCGGGTCCGCCTCGCCGACAACCGCCCCGCGGCGCAGCACGGCGATACGGTCGGCGATCTCGAGGACCTCCTTGAGCTTGTGGGTGATGAAGACGATGCCCTTGCCGTCGTCCTTCAGCTTGCGGACGATCCCGAAGAACTCGGTCACCTCCTGCGGGGTGAGGACTGCGGTCGGCTCGTCGAAGACCAGGATCTCGGCCTCGCGGAACAGCACCTTGATGATCTCGACCCGCTGCTGGATGCCGACCGGGAGCTCCTCGATGATGGCGTCCGGGTTGACCGAGAGCCCGTACTGCGAGGAGATGTCGCGCAGCTCGCGCTTTGCCTCCTCCATGTCGAGGACGCCGAGCGGCCCCTTCACCGGCTCGACCCCGAGCACCACGTTCTCGACGACGCTGAACACCGGGACCAGCATGAAGTGCTGGTGGACCATGCCGATGCCGGCGGCGATCGCCTCGCCGGGGGAGGTGAGCTTGACCGGCTTGCCGTCGATGAGGATCTCACCCTCGTCGGCGTGGTACAGCCCGTAGAGGATGTTCATCAGCGTCGACTTGCCGGCGCCGTTCTCGCCGAGGAGACAGAGGATCTCTCCGGTGTTGACGGTGAGGTTGACGTTGTCGTTGGCGAGCACGCCGGGGAATCGCTTGGTGATCCCTCTCAGCTCGAGCTGCACCCCTGCCTCCCGTCGGCCACGGCTCGGTGGTGGCCGCACACTAGACAGCGGGTGCCCGCCCGCGCCGTACCCGTGGGGTGGGGTGCCGCATGCTCGGAACGCCGGGGAGCCCCTCCGTTGCCAGAGGGGCTCCCTGGTGCATCGGTGGTGCGGTGATCAGCCCTCGAGGGAGGCGATCTCGCCGGCGATGATGGCGTCGGTCAGCGCGGCCAGCTCGTCCTTGAGCTCCTGCGGTACGTCGCCGTCATGGTCGTGGAACGGAGCGATCGAAACGCCGCCGTTCTCCAACGTGCCCACGTAGAGCTCGCTGTCGAAGGTGCCGTTCAGGGCCAGATCCGCAGCGGCGAACACCGCATCGTCCAGCTCCTTCAACACCGAGGTCAGGTAGACAGCCGAGTTGTTCGGATCGGACTCGAACTGGTCGGTGTCGACCCCGATGACCCTGAAGGTGCCGAGCTCCGTGGCCAGAGCGGCCGAGCCGAGACCCACAGGACCGGCGACCGGCATCACGATGTCGGCGCCCTCGTCCACCAGGCTCTGGGCGAACGCACGGCCGTCATCGAGGCTCTCGAAGTTGCCGGTGAACGACCCGTCCTGGGTCTCGAGGTCCCAGCCGAGAACCTCGACCGCGGTGCCCTTCGCCTCGTTGTAGTGGGCGACACCCTTGGCAAATCCATCCATGAAGATGGTCACCGGCGGGATGTTGATCCCACCGAACGTGCCGACGGTGCCGGTCTCGGACATGCCGGCGGCGAGATAGCCGGCCAGGAAGGCGGCCTGGTCGGTGTCGAACACCAGACCCTTCAGGTTGTCGGTCGGCGCCTCGTATGCGAAGTCGACGATGGCGAACTTCCGGTCAGGGTTGGCGGTCGCAGCCGTCTCGGTTGCTGCTCCGAGCAGGAAGCCGACGGTCACGATGAGGTCACAGCCCTCGTCGATGAACGAGTTGATGTTCACCTCGTAGTCGGTCTCCGCCTGCGACTCGAGCACCTTGGCCTCGCCGCCGAACTCCTCGGCGGCGCGCTGGGCGCCCTCCCACGAGTTCTGGTTGAAGCCGCGGTCGTCGACGCCACCGACATCGGTGACCTGACAGACCAGGCCCCCCGCAGGGGCCGCCGTGGTGCCATCGCCGGCGGCAACGGTGGTGCCGGGGTCGTCGTCATCGCCACCACAGGCGGCGAGGACCAGCAGCAGGGCGCCGGCGAGGGCGACAAGCTTGATTCGTGATCTCAAGGGATCCTCCACTTGATTGCGCATTGATTCCAGGAACAGCGATCGCGTGCGACTGCGGCCCCCTCGGCTCCCCGTGCAGGAAACCCGGGCGGCAGTGTACCCAGCCCCCCGTCCCCTCGCGCTCGAACCCAACCGCAGGACGACACCGAAGGGCGAAGCGGGGGAGGCGAAACGGATAGCCTCGGGGGATGATGCGGGTTGGGTACCAGGGGGAGGCCCTCTCCTATTCATGGCGTGCGGTGGGCGAGATGTTCCCCGACGCCGAGCGGGTTGGGTTGCACGGTTTCGCCGAGGCGTTTCAGGCGCTCGACGACGGGCGGGTCGATCGCCTGGTGCTGCCGGTTGAGAACTCGACGACGGGCAGCGTCCTCCCCGTGCTCGACCGCCTCCCCGGCAACGCCGCCCACGATGCCATCGCCATCGTCGGGGCATCTGATCGAGGTACGCCACGCCCTGCTCGGTCTCCCCGGCGCCGACCTGGCCGCGGTCCGGTCGGTGCTGTCGCACCCCGAGGCATTGGCCCAGGCGGAGGCCACGCTGCTGGCGCTGGGGATCCAGTCGATTGCCAGGGCCGATACCGCCGGGGCGGTGCGCGAGGTTGCGGCGTTGGCCGATCCCGCCGTCGCCGCCCTCGCTCCCGCCGAGCCCGGGATCGCCCACGGGCTCGTCGTGCTGCGCCCCGATGTGATGGACCGGGAGCACAACACAACCAGGTTCGTGGTGCTGGCGCCGGGCCTGCCCGAGATCGGCCCCGACGACGACAAGACCACGATCGTGTTCACCGCGGCGCACCATCCCGGGGCGTTGGCACTGGCGCTTACCGAGCTCGGGCTGCGGGGGGCGAACCTCATCCGCATCGAGTCGCGCCCCGGCGGCGAGGCGTGGACGTACCGGTTCTTCGTCGACCTGGTCCACGCTCCCGGCCCCGCCGGTCTGTCCGCGGTGCTCGATCCGCCGCCGGCGACCCTGGCCCACCTCCAGGTGCTGGGCAGCTACGTCTCCGCCCGCTGACCACGGGGGCCGAGGTCGCCTTCGTGGGACCCGATCGCGTCATCCATGAGGCGTTCTGGTCACGAGTCTTCAGGTGGAGGTGACCACCACGTCGACCGCGGCGCGGCATCCGGGCACGTCGGCCAAAGCGGCGTCGCCGGTGAGGAGCGGGCTCTCCAGTGCCTCCGCCAGCGCGAGATAGAGGCCGTCATAGACGGTCACGTTCGAGCGAAGCTCGAAGGCCCGTCCCAGGAGGCCGGTATGTGGAAAGCGCCGGATCGGGACGTTCACCAGGTCCTCGACCATCGAGACTGCCCGAGAACCGGATAGCTCGCCCCGAAGCACGAAACGGCGCAAGGTCTGGCCCACCTCGGCATCGACCAGGTGGGGGGAGCACACCACCTCCCGTTGCACCAGGTGTTCGGCCAGGGTATCGCCGGCGTCGCTGCCGGGACCGAGGAGAAGGTCGACCACCACCGAGGCGTCGACCACGATCATCCCGCCTCGCGTTCCGCCCGCACGGCTTCGGCCGGAGTCTCGGTCAGGCGGGGTCTCGCCCTGCCCGCCAGACGGGCGAGGACATCCTCGACAGGGGGGGTCTCGACAAGCCGCACCACCTCCCGCAGCAAGAAGTCGGACAGGCTCATCCCGGCCCTGGCCGCCCGGACCTTGACCTCACGGTGAACCACATCGGGAACGTTGCGGATCTGGATCATCTTCGACATGTGATACACCGTAACAGATGTGTGGCACATGTGTTTCTTAGGACCCGATCGCGTCATCCATGACGCGTTTTGGTGACAAGTTCTCGGATACCTCGACCGGGCGAAGTGACCAACACCTCTCTCATTCGCAGGCCCCGCCTCCGCTTCATCTCCTGGTGACCGCTGGTGCGCAGTACCGCCTGGTGCGCCGGATCATCCACAAGGCCAGGACGGTGGCGGGAAGGACCCAGTTGAGGTCGGGGACGATCACCGGGGGTGAGGTGCGACCGGTGCGCTCGAACACCACCTCCCCGCCTTCACGACGGGCGGTGACCGCCAACGGTCCGGGGGCGGCGTGGATGGTGGCCACCGACTTGGTGTCCAGGTCATCGAGCCATGGTCCCGGAGTTGCCGCCACCCGCACCGCGCCCTGGCTCATCCGGTAGCGCATCAGCGTGGTTCGATGCTCGTCGCCGGTGCCGGTGACCACCAGAAGCCACCGCCGGCCGATCAGCCAGCCGAACCCGAGGCGGAAGAGCACGACGACGGCGCTGGTGATGAGGGTCGATCCCGACACGCCGGCGAGGCTACCGGCGGCCCGCACCGACGTGACCAGAACCGATGCCTACCGGGCGACGGCGTCCGCCAGGGTGGACTCGGTCTTGCGGTAGAGGGCCTCGCCCGAGGCGGGGGAGTCGGCGATGGCGGTGACTCCGACCCGACCGGCGACGCCGACGGCGCTGACCATGTGGAAGACGAGACCGGTCATCGAGGCGTCGTCCCAGACCAGCCCGTTCTGCTCGGCGACGTCGAGGACGTCGTCGGGGGTCAGCGTCGCCAGCCCCGGGGTCTCGAGGTGGTCGGTGGCGACGTAGTGCTTGGAGACCCCGCCGGCGATGTAGCACCCCTGGTCGGGCTGGTAGTCGCCCTCGGTCAGTGCCAGCAGGGTCAGCGCCGGGTGGGTGGTGCCGCCGTTGCGCAGGTTGATCTCGACGGCGTGGATCCCCCACGAGCCATTCGATCGGGTGACGACGAAGTCGATGGCGAACCGCCCGATCACGCCCTGGCGGGCGAGTGCCTCGGCGATGGCGGTGCCGTGCTCGGCCAGCGCCGGCCCATACCCGGGGTCGGCGGGGAAGCGGCACCCGAAGTAGGTCTGCCCGGTGTGGCCGCCGAGGATCTGGTCGTGGGTGCTCAGCACCTCGGTCCCTCCCTCTGGGCTGTTGCGGAGCTGGACGCTGGGGCTGCGGAAGTCGGTCCCGCTGATGCGCTCTTCGACGATTCCGCTCTCGCCCTCGAGTCGGTCGAGGAAGGCGGAGGCGTCGAGGCTCTGGTCCTCGGGTCTGAGGCTTCGCACCCGCCGCTCGATCTGTCGCCGGTCGCTGGCGCCGCGCAGGTCGACGATGGCGTTGCCGTAACCGCTCACCGAGTCGTCGAGCTTGACCACGGCCTCGTCGGGAGCCCCGTCGCCGGCCAGCTTGGTCAGGGCGGTGGCCACCTCGCTCACGGTGCGCACCTCGTTGGCCCCCCGGGGGAAGGGCACCCCGGCGGTGGCGAAAATCTGGCGGCTGCCCGTCTTGGTGCCCAGGCCGCCGCACGACGGATGCGGTCCGTACACCGGGATGCCCAGCTCCACCGCAAGGCGGGCCTCCAGGTCGGTGGTGACGAAGGGGAGGAGGACGGCGGCGTTCGGGTCGGCGATCGCCGCGCGCATCCGATCCATCAGCCGTGGTCGCTCGAGGATCTTCTGGGTCAGCGGCCGGTGCGACCAGTCGCCCACCGAGATCGGGATCAGCCTGCTGTGCAGCTCGTGACGGTCCAGACCGGGGATCAGCCCCAGGTAGTAGTCGAGCATCCTGGGCAGGATCGGCTGTGAGGTGAGGTAGATCACCTGGGTACGGGGAGCCCGGGCCAGCCCGAGCACGTAGATGAGATAGCGCTCCTCGTATGCGGGGAGCAGGGGCAGCAGCTCGTCCGGCACGGCGACGCTCATCGAGCTGAGCACGACCAGGGTGCGTTGCTCGTCCCGGCGGCGCAGCGTCATCGTCGGCCACATGGCGGCGAGCCGCGCCTGCAACGCAGCAAAGGCGAGCTCGTCGAGCGGTCGATCCATCGGCTCTCCCTGGATACCGAGCCTACCGGGGACGTGAGTGGCGGGGACTCATATGGTTGGCGGTCGATCGTAGCGACTCGGCGGCGCTCAAGCGGTGAGCTCGACGCGCTCTGCAGCCGGGGCCCGAGCGTGGCCCGCATGCGCTTGACCCGAGTCTCCTGGTGGATGGGACGCAGCGTCAGGCAGTCGCGGGCAGTGACGAGATGCAGCGTGCGGCGCATCAACAGCGTGCGCACCGCCTTCCGCGTCTCGAGCAGCGCCGCCAGCTCGTGCGGGTCGAACCCTTCCAGGCGCGACCACAGCCCGGTGTAGGGCTCGAGCGGCTCCTGCGCCTGCAGGCCGACGAGGTGCTCGATGGCGTCCGCAACCGGCATGACCCGTCTCTCCAGCAGGAGGTTGCGCGCCAGCAGGGCGCGGTTCAGGGCGCGGGTGGAGAGCTCGGGCACGGTCCGCACGCTATCCAGCGGCCGGGCTTATGGTGGTTGGCCGCTGGTGGTGTAGGTGTGGCCGAGGGGGCTGGTCCATTGGTGGTCGCCGCCGGGGAGGGGTTGGTGTGTCCATCCGTTTGGTGTCTGATCCGATGGTCGTGTCGGCATAGCGGGGTGAGGTTGTCGTTGCTGGTTGGGCCTCCCTGTGACCAGGGGATGCGATGGTCGAGGTCGCAGCCGGCGGCGGGTATCCGGCAGCCGGGGGACACGCAGGTGGGGTTGCCGGTTTCGACCTGGCGGCGCTGACCCGGGCCAGGGCGAGGCGAGCTCGATGTCGGCGGATACGACACCCCACCGACAGAATCCATACCCCCACCCGACAAATCTCGACCGGCACCGTTCCCGTGGCAGGCCCCACCCACCCGTGCCCCGGGGGGTACCGTGACCGGGTGATCTCCAACCGCCGCATCGCCGCCGCCCTCCAGGAGCTGGCCGAGCTGGTCAAGCTCGAGGAGGGCAGCTCCCAAGCCTTCCGGGTGCGGGCGTACGAAAGGGCCGCAGGTGCGGTGCGGGACCACCCGTTGGCCGTTGCCGGGCTGGATCCCGCCGACCTTCAGACCATCGACGGGCTGGGCAGGGCCACCGCCGACAAGGTACGCCAGTTCATCGACACCGGGTCGATCGATCAGCTCGACAAGCTACGGCTGAAATACCCGCCCGACTTCGTCGAGCTGACCCGGATCCCCGGGGTCGGCCCGAAGACGGCGGTGATGCTGCGCCACCGCCTCGGTGTCGGCAATATCGAGGACCTGCGCGCCGCCATCGCCGCCGAGCAGGTGCGAGAGCTGCCCGGGATGGGGGCCAGGTCGGAGGAGAAGATCGCCAAGTCCATCGAGCGGCTCGGGCTGCACGGCAAGGACCGGCGCACCCCGATCATCCAGGCGCTCCCCGTCGCCGGCGAGGCCGCCGCCTACCTGGCCCAGCTTGACGGGGTGGTCGAGGTGCAGGTGTGCGGCAGCCTGCGCCGGTTCAGCGAGACCATCGGCGACATCGACATCGTGGTCGCCGCCGACGACGCCTCGTCCGTGATGGCGGCGGTGGTGGCGATGCCGGCGGTGGCCGAGGTCGTCGTCAGCGGCGACACCAAGACGTCGGTGCTCACCGACCGCGGGCTCCAGGTGGATGTCCGGGTCGTTGAGCCGGGGCAGTTCGGGGCCGCCACCATCTACTTCACCGGGTCCAAGCAGCACAACATCGAGCTGCGGCAGCGGGCGATGGCGGCGGGGTTGCTGCTCAACGAGTACGGACTGGAGGAGAGCGAGACCGGGACGGTGGTCGCCGCCGCCACCGAGGAGGACGTGTACCGGGCGCTGGGGCTGGCGTTCGTGCCGCCCGAGATCCGCGAGGGGGTGGGGGAGATGGCTCTCGCCGCCGACGACCGGCTTCCCACCCTGGTGACGGCGGCGGACATCAGGGGCGATCTTCACGTGCACTCCACCTGGTCGGGCGACGGACGCAGCTCGTTGGTGGAGATGATCGCCACCGCCGCCGCCCGAGGTCTGGAGTACGTGGGGATCACCGAGCACGGTGAGGACCTGGCCATCAACGGTCTGTCCCGCCAGCAGATCGCTGAGGAGCGGGAGGTCATCGAGGGGCTCCGAGAACAGTACCCAGACCTGAACATCCTCCACGGGGCGGAGCTCAACATCGGCGCCGACGGCCACGTCGACTACGACGACGAGGTGCTGTCCCGGTTCGACTGGTGCGTCGCCAGCGTCCACTCGCTGTTCGACCAGACCGAGGCGCAGCAGACGGCACGGGTGATCAGGGCGATCGAGAACCCGTGGGTCGACGCCATCGGTCATCTCACCGGACGCCGCATTGGCAAGCGCCCCGGGATCGAGCTCGACTTCACCGCGGTGTTCACCGCCGCCGCCGAGACCGGCACCGCGCTGGAGATCAACTCGCACCTCGACCGTCTCGATGTCCCCGCCGCCGAGCTGCGCCAGGCGATGCAGGTCCCCGACCTCCGCTTCACGATCTCCACCGACAGCCACCACGTCGGCGAGTTCGGCAACATCGTCTGGGGCGTGGCCAACGCCAGAAGGGGCTGGGTAGAGCCCGCCCGAGTGGTCAACACCCTCCCCAAGCAGGAGTTCCTCGCCTGGCTGAGGACCCGCCGCCAGAAGCGGTAGCGGAGCGCCCGCCCCCTCCCCACTGGGGAGGGGAGAGTGATCCGATCCGGTCTTCGCTCCGAAGTTGGATCGGGAACCTGGTTCAATCGGAGGATGGCTCGATCGATGGCAGACGGAATCCATGGCTGACAGATCGATGGGTACCAGGGCGGTACCGGGGCCGACGGCGATGGCTCGGCGACTGGCCGGTTGGGCAGGCGTGGTGTCTGCCGGGCTCGCCCTCGGGTTGACCGAGCTGGTTGCCGGGCTCACCGACAACGTCCCCTCGGCGGTGTCTGCGGTCGGGTCGTACCTGATCGACATCGCTCCCACCGCGGTGAAGGACTTCGGCATCAGGGTGTTCGGCACCGCCGACAAGGGGGCGCTGGGGATCGGGACGGTCCTGGTGTCGCTCGTCCTCGGGTACCTGGCGGGACGGGCCGCCCTGCGCCGCCGCCGGATCGGCTTCGCCGCCTTCGCCGTCTTGGCCGTCGTCGGGATCCTTGCCGCCTTCGGTCAGCCGTCCTACCAGCCGCTGCTGACCATCCTCGCCATCGCCGCCTCCGCCACCATGGGGGCCGTCGTCCTCGACCGCCTCCTCGACCGGGTCGATGCCATGCGGGCGCCGGCACCCACCGACGGCCTCCCCGGCGACAACGGGCGTCGTCGCTTCATCGCCAGGACGGCGGGGGTCGGGGCGGCCGCCGCCCTGGCCGGGGTCGCCGGCCGCAACCTGATCATCCGCCGCTCCGAGGAGGTGCGGACCTCGGTCGCCCTTCCCTCCGCCGTTGACCCGGTGGCCGCCCCCACCCCCGCCGCCTCGTTCGCCGTCGCGGGCCTGACCCCGATCGTGGTCCCCAACGACGACTTCTACCGCATCGACACCGCTCTGGTTGTACCTCGACCTGACGTTGAGACTTGGTCGACGAGGTTCACCGGGATGGTGGACAACCCGTATCAGCTCACCTACGCCGACCTGCTCGCCATGCCGTTGGTCGAGGAGTACGTCACCCTGTCGTGCGTCTCCAACGAGGTGGGGGGCGGGCTGGTGGGGAATGCCCGCTGGCTCGGGGTCCCGCTGGCCGACCTCCTCGAGCGGGCCGGGGTGCAGCAGGGGGCGGACCAGATCGTGGGCCGCGCCGTCGACGGGTTCACCGTCGGGTTCCCAACGCCGGTCGCCTTCGAGGAACGGAGGGCGTTGGTGGCGGTCGGGATGAACGGCGAGCCGCTGCCACCAGCCCATGGATTCCCCGCCCGCTTGGTGGTGCCGGGGCTGTACGGATACGTGTCGGCCACCAAGTGGCTCGAGGAGATCGAGCTCACCACCTGGGATGCCTTCGATGCCTACTGGGTACCGAGGGGTTGGGCCAAGGAGGGGCCGATCAAGACCCAGTCGCGCATCGACGTTCCCCGTGACGGCCAGACCGTTTCCGGCGC
>JBPCMS010000071.1:0-53705 GCA_051002015.1 Acidimicrobiia bacterium | reverse complement strand
GGCGATGCCGGCGGGGGTCATCCGGCCTTCCTCCAGCAGGCGGCGAGCGATGTCCCTGTTCCTGGGCGACCAGTTCGAGCTGGGACGTCGGGGGGTGAAGCGGAGGGCGTAACGCTCGTCGTCGATCCCCCTCGACTGTGTGTCCACCCAACCATGGCACAGGGCCGTCTCCTGCAACGCATCGAGGGTGACGGTCTGCCTGCCCGACGTCTTCTTGTAGATGGCGACGATCACGTCCCGTTCGGTTGCTCCACGCGCCATCAGCCAGTCATCGAATTCGGTGGCGCTGACGATGGGGATCGATCGGGAGATGTCCACGGGACTCATGGGCCTCCACGGTATCCGTCGCCGCCCGAGCTGGCGATCGGAGGCTGCGGATCACCAAGCGGGTAGGTTGCGGTGCGATGGCAGTCGATCTGTACGCGATCCCGCTCGAGGAGTTCATCACCCGGCGCGACGAGTTGGCCCGCCAGCTCGCCGCGGCCGGCGAGGCCGACGGTGCGAAGCGGGTCAAGACCATGCGCAAGCCGACCGTCACCGCTTGGACCCTGAACCAGCTGGTGCGGAAGCAGCCTGGGCTGATCGCGGCGCTGGCGTCGGCCCACGAGAAACTGCGTTCGGCGGGCTCGGCGGCGGAGCTGCGAGCCGCATCGGAGGAGCGGAGATTGGCGATCAACCAGATCGTGCATGCCGCTGAGGACGTCAGCGAGACGGTGCGGAAGAAGATGAGGAGCACACTGCTGGCGGCGGGCACCGTCCCCTCGGCAGAGGCGGCGCTGGTCGAGGGACGGCTGGAGAAGGAGTTCGAGCCCGGCGGGCTGGGAGGCTTCGACATTGGCCTGGACCTCGCTCCGGCGCCCGCTCCCGGCGAGAAGGCTGAGGTCGCTCGGGCAACCAAGGCGCAGGAGAAGGCAGATCGCTTGCTGCGGGAGGCGGAAGAGGCGGCGGAGGAGGCCCGTTCGCTGCGCGAGGCCGCCGACCGGGCGGAACGGTTGGCCGCCGCCGCCGAGGAGCGAGCCGAACAGAAGCGGCGCGACGCCGAGAAGGCGGTGCGATCGGCGAAGGGCCGCTGACCGGGCGTGGCCAAGGCCGGGGACCGTCAGTAGGGCGGCTGAAGATCGCGGAACATCGGGAAGTGGCGCACACTGGTCGTGAGCAGCTCGGCGTCGAGGACCAATGCCGTCGCCGCGATCAGGTAGTCAACGTCGTCGATGCCGCCGTACTGCCGGCGGTGGTCCCGGGCGAGTGAGCCTGCGATCCGAGCGATCTCCTCGTCCACCGGCACCCAGGTGATCGCCACGAAGAACTGGTCGAGGGCTTCGATCTCGTCTGGGCGAACCCCTGCGAGGAGCTCGAAGCGCACCAGCTCGCTGGCCGCGACCACTTCGTCCTCATCGATGAGGCGTACGAGAAGGCCGACAGCGGGCTCAGCACCTCGCAGATGGTCGATGGCCACCGTGGTGTCGAGGAGCTTCATTCATTCGAGCCCGAGGCGGCTCAAGCGCTCCGTGAGGTCACCTCGGATGGCATCGACGTACTCGGCTCCGGTGAAGCTTCGGTTGCGCCAGGAGCCTGCGCTCGCCGTGAGTGCCAGCAGCTTGTCGGCCTTCGTTCTCTCGCCGTAGGTAGACCGGATCGCGCGCCGGATCAGCTCGGAGCGGGATGCCCCGGTTCCTCGACCGATCCGGTCGAGGAGTGCGAGCTCCTCGTTGCCCAGATAGACCTGTGTTCGACCCATGGTGTCACTATACACCATTGTGGGTCGTGCCGGCAGTAACGCTGCGGGCACGGTTCCGCGCCGTTCATGGCGAGGCGCGGATCGCCCGACCCTCAGACCGAACGAGCCGAGCGGCGACGGGTGACGGCGGCGATGGCACCGGCGAGACCGAGTCCGATGACCGCTCCCAGCGCCAGAGGACCCCACGCCGACCCGCCCGTGGAGGTGGAGGCGTCGCCGCCAGCGATTTCGGGCCCGGCGGCCAGGGCGACATCGGCATCGCCGACCACGACGGCGCCGGTCATGCCCGGATGGAGGATGCACACGTACGGGTAGACACCGGGCCGGTCAAAGGAGGCTTCGATCGTCGCCGCCGGAGGCATGTGGTCGAGCGATCCCCAGAGCAGGTTGGCGCCGGTGACCGTATGCGGCACCGGATCGTCGTTGATGAACGAGACCGTCTCGCCGGAAGCGACCCGGGTGATGGTCGGACTGAAGCAGTCCGAGCTGAGGTGCACGACGGTGGTGGCGGCCTCGGTCTGCTCCGGCTGGTGGCACCCGCCTCCTCCGGCCAGGGTGGGGGTGGCCAGCACACCAACGAGCAGCCCTGCTGCGACGACGACGCCGGTGCGGCGCATGGGACCTCCTCTGGTTGTCACCCTCCATACACCGCCGCCGGACCGGAGGTTCCTCGGGCGACCGAGAACCCTGGTCCCTACCGTCGCCTGACGCGAGATACGCAGCGACCGGGCACGGGCAAGGCACTCTCGGCGGACGAACCCTGGCGACGGCGGGTAACTCGGTCCCGGAGTCCCGCCGGCGCTCGATTCCCGCTCAGCGGATGATGGGGAGCACGTCATGCGGAGACGCCCGTCCGCCCAGTAGCCGGGCCAGGTCCTCGCCGCGCCCGGTGCGGACGGCCACCTCGGACAGCAGGCCCAGGGTATCGAGCAACGCCTCCGGGGGTGGCCGCCAGGACACGCCGACGGCGGCGGCCAGGTCGAGGCCGTGCAGCACCAGCTCCATCACCCGGGTCCGCAGGTAGTCCCCGAGCCGGATCGAAGCGAACGCCGTAGGGATGACCAGATCGGGCTCGGCGGCCTCCACCAGCCCCGCCACCCGGGTCACCGCCGCACCGAAAACCGTCGCCGGATCGTCGCCGAGCTGGGCGGCCTCCTCACGGCCCCTGGCCGCCACCGACACGTCCATGGCCGGATCCTTGCGGCGTTCCTCCAGGTAGCGAGCCACGTAGGCGGCGGCATCTTCCAGCTCGGGCCCAGGCACCGGGGCGGCGGCGAGGTACCGCTCCACCGTGGTCAGGGCCCGCATCGTGTGGCCGGCCAGCTCGACCACCGTCCATTCCCCGAGCCCCGGGGCGCCTGGATCGTCGATGGCGGCGACCAGGTCGGCTACAGCTCGAGCGACGGCCCGGTACATCGTGAGCTGCTCGACCCAGGCGCCATCGGTGGACATCCCGGCATTCTGGCCGCCTCGAACAGGCCCGGGCGCGAATGGGCCCCCGGCGGACCGGGGGCCCATCCATCGTGTCGGGTCGGCGGTTCAGCCGGCGACGGTGGTCGTGACGATGTCGGTCATGTCCGTGGTCCCGTCGGTGTCGGTGTCATCGTCGTCGCCGCAGGCGGCTGCGCCCACCGAGAGGGCGAGCAGGCCGGCCAGCAGCAGGCTTGTCATCTTGCGCTTGATCATGAGGTGGGGGGACCTCCCGTGTGCTCGAGACGGATTGCCCGTCTCATCAGCCGCACACCCTACCCGACCAGATCGGTCCAAGACTCAAACCGGACCGATCTCGATCCCGGCGAGCGCCTCGAGCGCCTTGACCAGGGCATGGTTGCCCTCGCTCCCCAGCCCGCGGGTCTGCAGGGTGCGGTACAGCTGGTACACCAGGGCGGTGGCGGGGATGGGGACCCCGATCGCATCCGCCGCCTCCAGAGCGAGCCTGAGGTCCTTCTGCTGGAGGTCGATGGTGAACCCGGGTCGCCAGTCGCGGCGGATCATCTGCGGTCCGCGATTGAGCAGCATCCACGACGCGGCGGCGCCGCCCCCCACCGCCTCGATGGTGCGCTCCAGATCGAGCCCTGCCGCCTCGGCGAAGAGCAGCGCCTCGGAGACGGCGAGCTGGTTCACCGCCACCAGCACCTGGTTGACGATCTTGGCGAGCTGGCCAGAGCCGATGGGCCCGACGTGGGTGATCGTGGTGGCGTACGCCTCGATGAGGGGTCGGACGGCGGCGACGTCCTCGGGTTCGCCGCCGAGCATCACCGACAGGGTGGCGCCCCGGGCGCCCTCCGACCCACCGCTCACCGGGGCGTCGAGCATGACCCCGCCGGCGGCGGCGGCCAGCCCGGCCAGCCGCCGCGTCTCCACAGGGCTGATCGTGGAGTGGTCGACGATCACGCTCCCCGCCGTCGAGCCCTCGAGGATCCCCGAGGGGCCGGTGATCACCTCGGTCACGTCCGGTGTGTCCGAGACGCACACCATCACCACCCGGCAGCGGGCGGCGACGTCGGCGGGGCTCGCACCCGGCTCGGCCCCGGCGTCGAGCAGCGGCTGCATGCGCCCGGGTGACCGGTTCCACACCACCACCCGGTGACCGGCGGAAAGGAGGTGACCGGCCATGGGACCGCCCATCGTCCCCAGCCCGATGAAGCCGATGCTGCCCGCGGGGTCCGTCATAGGGTCATCTCCCATAGGTCGCCAGGACCCGGTCGCTGGCCTGGGGCCAAACCTGCAGCGCCCACGGCCCGAACCCGCGGTCGGTCAGGGCCACGGTGGCGACCCCGACAACGGGATCGACCCAGAGGAAGGTGCCCGAGCCTCCGAAGTGGCCGAAGGTCTCGGGGGCGTTGGTGGTCCCGGTCCAGTGGGGCTGCTTGCCGCCCCTGATCTCCATGGTCAGCCCCCACGGGCAGGGGTCGAAGAACCGGACCCCCGGCACCACCCCGGCCAGATCGGGGAAGTGGGCGGTGGTGGCCGTGGCCACGGTCCCGGCCGACACCAGAGTGGGGGAGAGGACCTCGCGGGCGAAGCGGAGCAGGTCTCCGGTGGAGCTGTGGACCCCGTGGGCGGGGGAGCCGACCAGGGTGGTCGATGTCATCCCCAGCGGCGCCAGCACCGCCTCGGTGAGGTAGTCGACGAAGGGCATCCCGGCCGAGGCGGCGAGATGGTCGGCGAAGCGGTCGATCCCGGGATTCGAGTAGATTCGCTTCGTCCCCGGGGGCGTCAGCGGACGACCTTGCTCGAAGCCGAGACCGGAGGCGTGGGCGAGGAGATGGCGCACCGTCGACCCGGGCGGACCGGCGGGCTCGTCGAGGGTGATGGTGCCCTCCTCGAGGGCGACCAGACCGGCGAATCCGACCAGGATCTTGCTCACCGAGGCGACCCGGATCACCCAGTCGAGGTCGCCGGTGGCGCCGAGCGTGGCGGTGGCATCGGTGACGGCGAGCGTCGCCGTGCCCACGGGCCATTCGGCGACGAGAGGGTGGAGATCGTCCATGGCGGGCACGGTAGCGGGGGCCATTGCCGGTCCCGGTGCGTCGCTCGGGCCCTCTCAGGGCTCCGATTGGTAGATGTCCGGGATGCGGTCGGCGTCTGCGTCTGCGGTCTCGACCTGGTTGATCCTCCGGTAGACGGCGTTGCGCCTGCGGAGGACCACGGCGGCGAGCAGGGCCGAGGTCAGCGAGGCGACCAGGATGGCAAGGCGGACATGATCGATCCGCTCCGAGGACGACCCGAAGGCGAGCTCGCCGATCAACAGCGCCACCGTGAAGCCGATCCCGCCCAGCAGCGCCACGCCGGTCAGATCGGTCCAGGTCAGGTCCTCGTCGAATCGGCCGCCGGTGAAGCGAACCGTGGTCCAGGTGGCGCCGACGATCCCCAGCGGCTTGCCGACCACCATCCCAACCATCACGCCGAGGGCGACCCGGTCGCCGAACAGGGCGCCGAACCCGCCGCTCCCGGCGACCGAGACCCCGCTGGCGAAGAAGGCGAAGACCGGGACGGCGAACCCGGCGGAGATGGGACGCCACCGGTGCTCGAGACGCTCGACCAGCTCGCCGCCGTCCGCTGCGATCACGGGAACGGCGAGACCGAGCATGACACCGGCGATGGTGGCGTGGACCCCGGATGTGTGCATCAGCACCCAGGCGGCGACACCGAGCGGTACCGCCAGCCACCACGGCGGACGGCGGCGACGGACCATCAAGGCGAACACGGCGACACAGGCCACCGACCCGGCCAGGGCGACGAGGTCGACCCTTTCGGTGTAGGCGACGGCGATGATGACGATGGCGATGAGGTCGTCGATCACCGCCACGGTGAGCAGGAACGAGCGGAGGCCGGTGGGGAGGTGGGTCCCGAGCACGGCGAGCACGGCGAGGGCGAAGGCGATATCGGTGGCGGTGGGGATCGCCCATCCCCGCATGGCTTCGCCTCCGCTGCCCAGGTTGATCAGCACGTAGAGCAGCGCCGGGATCGCCATCCCTCCGACGGCGGCGACCACAGGCACCACGGCCCGCCTCGGGTCGCGCAGGGCGCCGACCACCAGCTCACGCTTGAGCTCGAGACCGACCACGAAGAAGAAGACGGCGAGCAGTCCATCCGCAGCCCAGGTGGCCAGATCGAGGTCGAGATGGAGCCCTGCGGGCCCCACCACCGTTGTGCGCAGCGTCTCGTAGGCCCCACCCAACGGCGAGTTCGCCCAGACCATCGCCACCACCACGGCGACGAGCAGCAGGAATCCGCCCGCCGTCTCGGTGCGGAGGATGTCACCGAGGAACCGCGCCTCCGGCCATGACTCGGGTAGCCGGAACAGAGGGCTCTGGCGCTGGTTCATCCGATCCTTCGCGCGTGCGACGGGTGTCTGCCGCCGGGATTCTGGCACGCCCTCGAAGTACCGAGGTGATGCCGCCTATAACCTTGCAGATGCGATGTCTGGGGCGGTATCGTCCCGCAGATGAGAACGCAGTACCGACCGGGACAGGTGGCAGAGCTCCTGGGAGTCAGCGTCGACACCGTGCGCCGGTGGGCGGACACCGGCAAGCTCGCCATGCGGCGTTCCGAGGGCGGGCACCGGGTGATCGACGGGGCCGACCTGGCCAGGCTGCTGGTGGAGCAGGCCCCGGTGCGGGAGCCGGAGGCCTTCGCCGCCCAGTCGGCGCGCAACCGTTTCCCAGGCGTGGTCACCGCGGTGGCAAAGGACGCCATCATGGCCAAGGTCGAGATCCAGGCAGGGCCTCACCGTGTCGTCTCGCTGATGAGCGCCGAGGCCGCAGACGAGCTCGGCCTGGTGCCGGGCGCCTATGCCGTCGCCGTGGTGAAGGCGACCAACGTCATCGTGGAGATGCCGGCGGGATCGTCGTGATCCGCGCCACCGTCTGGCCGGTGGCTCTCACCCTGGTGCCGGCCCTGGTGGTTGCCTGCGGGGGCGGCGACCTCGGCGGCGAGGATGGTGCGGACACGGTGCTGGTCCTTGCTGCCGCCTCACTCACGGACGCCTTCACCGACCTGGCCGCCGCCTTCGAGTCGGCGAACGACGGCGTCACCGTCGAACTCGCCTTCGGAGGGAGCTCGACGCTTGCGGCCCAGATCGTCGAAGGCGCGCCCGCTGCCGTCTTCGCCTCGGCGAGCTCGGCCCAGATGGAGCAGGTGGTCGAGGCCGGGCTCGCCGACGACCCGAGCACCTTCGCCACCAATCGGCTCGAGATCGTCACCACCCCGGGCAGACGGGTCACCGTCTCGGGGCTCGGGGACTTCGCCAGGGAGGAGCTGCTGGTCGGGCTGTGCGCCGAGGCGGTGCCATGCGGGGCCCTCGCCCGCCGGGCCCTCGATGCCGCTGGAGTGGTGCCATCCATTGACACCAACGAACCGGACGTGCGGGCGCTGCTGGCCAAGGTCGCCGCGGGCGAGCTCGACCTCGGGATCGTGTACCACAGCGATGTGGTTGCGGCAGGGGACGGGGTGGTCGGAATCGAGATCCCCGCCAACCACAACGTGATCGCCACCTATCCGATCGCAACGCTGGGCGCCGCCAGCGACCGGGTGGCGGCCAGGGCCTTCGTCGACTTCGTTCTGTCCGCCGATGGCGGGGAGATCCTCCAGCGCCACGGGTTCGGCGCACCGTGACCGCCAGGCGGGTGGCGCCGCGCCGACCCCCGCTGCCCGTGCTGATCCCGGCGGCGATCGGGGTTGCCCTGATGACAGTCCCCTTCGTGGGTCTCCTGAGCCGTACCCCCTGGGGCGAGTTGCGGAGCCTGCTGGCCGACCCGTTCGTGGCCGCGGCGCTGCGGCTGTCGCTGGTCACCTCGCTGGCGGCGACGGCGATCTCGCTGCTGATCGGTGTCCCCATGGCGTGGCTCCTGGCCCGCGCCCGGTTCCGGGGCCGGGCACTGCTGCGCGGCATCATTCTGCTCCCGATGGTGCTTCCCCCGGTGGTCGGAGGCGCCGCCCTGCTCTTCGCCCTGGGGAGGCGGGGGCTGGTGGGGCAGTGGCTCGACCGGCAGCTCGGGATCCTGCTGCCGTTCTCCACCTGGGGAGTGATCGTCGCCGCCACCTTCATCGCCGTGCCCTTCCTGGTGATCACGGTCGAAGCCGGGCTGCGCAGCGCCGACCTCCGCTTCGAGGAGGCGGCCGCCACCTTGGGGGCGTCGCCGCTCACCGTGCTGCGCCGGGTCACCCTTCCCATGGCTTGGCCTTCGATCGCCGCAGGGGCGGTGCTCGCCTGGGCCCGGGCGCTTGGGGAGTTCGGGGCCACGATCACGTTCGCCGGCAACCTGGAGGGCAGGACCCAGACCATGCCGCTGGCGGTGTTCCAGGCGCTGGAGAGCGACCGCGACGCCGCCATCGCCATCAGTCTGGTGATGGTGGCGGTCTCGCTGGCGGTGCTGGTGGCCCTGCGCGACCGGTGGTTCCGGGTCGGATGAGCCTGTCCGCCGACATCGGTCTGCGGCGCGGCTCGCTGGGGCTCGATGCCGTCCTCACCGCAGGCGACGGCGAGGTGGTGGCGCTGCTCGGGCCCAACGGCGCCGGCAAGACGTCCCTGCTGCGGGCGATCGCCGGGCTCGACCCGATCGAGCGGGGCATGGTCCGAGTGGGGGACCGGGTGATGGACGACCCCGCCGCCGGCGTGTTCGTCCCGGTCGAGGAGCGGCCCATCGGGCTCATGTTCCAGGAGTACCTGCTGTTCCCGCACCTGAGCACGGTCGACAACATCGCCTTCGGACTCCGCTGCCGGGGGATGGGCAGACGGGCCGCAGCCGCTACCGCCATGGCCTGGCTCGACCGCTTCGGGCTGGCGTCGGTCGCCACCGACCATCCCCGCTCGCTGTCGGGGGGCCAGGCACAGCGGGTGGCGCTGGCGCGGGCGCTGGCGCCCCAGCCCCTGGTGCTTCTGCTCGACGAGCCGCTGGCTGCCCTGGATGTCGGCACCCGGCGCCAGGTGCGCGCCGAGTTGGTGGCGCAGCTCGGGGAATTCTCCGGGGCAGGGGTGCTCGTCACCCACGACCCGGTCGAAGCGATGGCGCTTGCCGACCGCATCGTCATCCTCGAGGATGGCTCGGTAGTGCAGGAGGGGACCGCCGCCGAGATCCGGCGCCATCCCCGTTCGGACTACGTGGCCCGTCTGGTCGGCATCAACCTGCTGCGGGGAAGGGGGCGCCATCTCCACGTGCTGCTCCCCAACGGTGCCGAGGTCCACCTGGCCGAGGAGGCACCGTCCGGCGAGGTGTTCGCCGTGGTTCGCCCCCAGTCCGTCGCCATCCACCGCCACCGTCCCGAGGGCACGCCGCGCAACGTGTGGCGCCTGACCGTGGTGCATGTGGAGGGCGAGGCGGAGCGGATCAGGGTCGAGCTCGACGGTTCCCTGTCGCTGGTGGCCGAGGTCACCCCGTCGGCCGTCGCCGACCTGCACCTGTCGCCCGGATCCGAGGTGTGGGCGTCGTTCAAGGCCACCGACGTGACGGTGTACCCGGTGTGAGGGCGCCCCCGGGAGACGCGGGGGCTGGGCTGGGCGTACCGTGGGTCCGTCGCGAGACAGGGAGGGCTGACCGATGTGCTTCGATGTGGATTCGTCACCTCCGCTGCCGCCGGTCACCGGCGGGGCGTTGGTGAGCAACGACCTCGTGCTCGAGGCCGCCGACGGGAACCAGTTCGCCGCCTACGAGTCGTTCCCGGACGGCGACGTGGCGGCCTGCGTTGTGATCCTTCCCGACGTGCGCGGCCTGTACCGGTTCTACGAGGACCTGGCCGACGGGCTGGCCGGCGCCGGTCACCACGCCGTCGCCATCGACTACTTCGGGAGGACGGCCGGGGTGGGGAAGCGGGCGGAGGACTTCCCGTACATGGAACATGTGGCGCACACCACCGGGGCCGACGTGGCCGCCGACACCGCAGCCGCCGTCGCCCATCTGCGGGTGGCGAGCCCGGGCCGGCCGGTGTTCACCCTCGGGTTCTGTTTCGGTGGATCCAACTCGTGGAATCAGGCAGCGGGCGGGCACGGCCTGGCCGCGGCGATCGGCTTCTACGGCAACCCGGTGCGAGAGCGGACACCGGGGGAGGGCAGCCCGGTCGATCACGTGCCGGAGATGACCGCCCCCATCCTCGCCCTGATGGGCGGGGACGACCCCGGTATCCCCGCAGCGGCCGTCGCCGTCTTCGAGGCTGCCCTGGCCGAGGCAGGCATCGAGCACGAGATCGTCACCTACCCGGGGGCGCCCCACTCGTTCTTCGACCGCGGGCACGCCGAGTACGCCGAGGAGTCGGCGGACGCCTGGCGCCGGGTGCTGGCCTTCATCGCCGCCCACCCGCACGAGTGAGGGATCCCGACGTGAGACGCAGGATGGGCCGGGTCAGACAGGTGGCGCCCCCCTCGGCCTTGAGGGTGATCTCGTCGCCGACGTAGGTGCGGACGTCGCAGCCCGCCTCGATCAACGCCTTTTCGGTCTGCGGGTTGCCGCGCAGCATGATGCAGCGGCGGGGGGCGGTGGCGAGGACGTTGGGGGCCTGGGTCTCCAGCTCGGCGGCGGGTACGTCGATCAGCTCGCAGCCCCGGGCGGCCAGCAGCTCCACGAACGGGACCGGGAGCAGCGGCCGGTGGGCGACGGCCAGGTCGTCGTCGACCAGGCTGATCACCGACATCAGGTGGAGGCAGGCCTCGGGGCCCAGATGCCATGGCAGCGGCACCGGGATCACCTCGACCCCAGGGAGGAGGCTGCACAGCTGATCCAGCCCCGACCCGTTGGTCCGGAAGCCATGGCCGGCGGCCAGGGTGTCGTGGTCGAGCCAGAGCAGGTCACCCCCCTCGACGACGCCCGGCGGCTCGATGACGCCTGCGATCGGAACCCCCGCCGCCTCCAGCGTGGCCGCCAGGGGCGCCTCCTCACCGCGGCGGAGCGGCTTGCCCATCCGCAGCAGGATCGTCCCCCGATCGGTGACCAGCACCGGGTCGTGGACGAAGATGGCGTCGGCATGGTCGGGGAGCGGGTCCATGTGCCACACGATCTCGACCCCGTCTTCCTCCAGCATCGCCGCCAGGGCGTCGTGCTCGACGGCGGCGGCGGCAGCGTCGGGGCGGTCGGTGTAGTGCCAGACCCGGGGGTCGGCGGCAAACGATTCGTCGGGGCGGCGCATCGCCACCCGGCGTAGGGGAGCGACCATCGACTGGGCGCCGTAGCCGCTCACTCCCACGGGATCACCGCCGTCGCCGTGATCTCCACCAGCGCCGCCAGCTCGACCAGCGAGGCGACGCCGAGCAGCGCCATCGCCGGGAAGTGGAGCCCCATGTGGCGGCGCCACACCGCACCGAGCGGGCGGAGTGAGGCCCGGTACCCGGCCATGTCGGTGGTGTACACGGTCATGGAGACGACGTGACCCGGCTCCCCGCCGGCGGCCCGCACCACGGACACCACGTTGCCGAGGGCGACGTCGAACTGCGTGATGAGGTCGCCGCCGACGACGGCGCCTGCGGGGTCGACGGCGATCTGCCCCGCCACCGAAAGGGTGCGTCCGGGGGCGGCCACGATGCCGTGGCTGAACCCGATGGCGGGGACCATTTCCTCGGGTCTGACGATCCCGTGGGGGTTGCTCATCGACCCCGCCAATCGGGGTGGCGCCCCTCGGTGTAGGCGGCATGGAACTCGGCATGGTCGGCGGTGGTCATCAGCAGTGCCTGGGTCACCGCCTCCAGCTCGATCGACCCGGCCAGATCCATGTCCAGCTCCCTGGTGAGCAGCGACTTGGTGGCCCGGTAGGCGAAGGTGGGGCCGGCGGCGAGACGGGCGGCCATGGCGGCGGCGGCGGGGCCGACCTCGTCGACCGGCACCACCCGGTTGGCCAACCCGATGCGCTCGGCGGTGGCGGCGTCCACCGGGTCGCCGAACATCAGGATCTCGGTGGCCCGGCCCGCCCCCACCACCCGGGGGAGCAGGTAGGCCGACCCCATGTCACCCCCGGAGAGCCCGACCCTGGTGAAGAGGAAGTGGAAGCTGGCGGTGTCGGCGACGACGCGGAGATCGGCGGCGAGGGCGATGACGGCGCCCGCCCCTGCGGCCGTCCCGTTGACCCCAGCAACGATGGGGATCGGGCACTCCCGCATGGCCCGCACCACGGCGCCGGTCATCCTGGTGAAGTCGAGCAGGTCCCTGGCGTCCATCGCCAGCAACCGTCCGATGATCTCGTCGACGTCGCCGCCGGAGCAGAATCCCTTGCCGGCCCCGGTGATCACCACCGCCTCGACGTCGCTGCGGTGGGGCAGCTCGGTGAGGAGATGGCGCAGGTCGGCGTACACCTCGAAGGTGAGGGCGTTGAGCCGGTCGGGCCGGTCGAAGGTGATGGTGGCGACCCGGTCCGCCACCTCGAACCGGAAGTGCTCCCAGTGGTCGGTCAACGGGGCGCCCGCCCGGAACGGGCTCACTGCTGGAGGTCTCCGCCGTCGATGAGGATCGACTGGCCGTTCACCGCGGCGGCGTCATCGCTGACCAGATAGGCGACGGCGGCGGCGACCTCGGCGGGCTCGATCAACCGACCCAACCGGCTCCGCCCGATCAGCGCCTGCATCGCCTCCTGGTCGCCCCTCCCGGTCTTCTCCCTGATCCTGGCGATGGTCTGCTCGGTCATCGGGGTGCGCACGTAGCCCGGGCACACCGAGTTGGCGGTGACCCCGGTCCCGGCGATCTCCACGGAGAGCGATCGCATCAGCCCGAGGACGGCGTGCTTGGAGGCGGCGTACGCCCCGGTGTACGCCGCCCCCTGGTGGGAGGCCATCGAGGCGACGGTGACGATCCGGCCGTGGTCGCGTTCCGTCATCCCGGGGAGCACCTGCTGGATGCACAGCAGCGGACCGAGGGCGTTGACCCGCATCAGCCGCTCCCACTGCTCGACCGGGATGCGGTGCACCGGGGCCGAGTCGGCGACACCGGCGTTGTTGACCAGCACGTCGAAGGGGCCGGTTGCGGGGAAGACGGAGGCGATGCTGTCCGGGTCGGCGACGTCGCACACCGCGATCTCCACGCGACCCGGCATGGAGGCGGCCGCCTTGGCCAGCGCCGCCTCGTCCCGACCCATCGCCACCACCGAAAACCCGTCGGCGGCAAGACGTTGGACCACCGCCAGACCGATGCCCTTGTTGCCGCCGGTGACGGCGGCGCGTCGTCCCGTCATGTTCTCGCTCCGCAGAATCGGGGTCGTGTCGCCGTCACCCTACGAGATGGGCGGAGGCCGGTCGACAGGCGGGGCCGGGGGTATCCTCGCCCGATGCGCCTCGCCTGCATCGGTGGCGGCCCCGGGGGCCTGTTCCTGGCCGCTCGGCTCCGCAGCCTGGTCCCGTCGATCGAGGTCGACGTGTTCGAGCGCAACGGCCCGGACGACACCTTCGGCTTCGGGGTGGTCTTCTCGGACGAGACCCTCGACGGTATCGCCGCCGCCGACCCCGAGGTATTCGCCAGGATCACCGCCGAGTTCCGGTCGTGGGGCGGCATCGACATCCAGCACAGGGGACGGTGGGTGCGCTCCACCGGGCACGGTTTCTCGGCGATCGCTCGGCTCCGCCTGCTCCAGATCCTCGGCCACCGCGCCGCCGAGCTCGGGGCAAGGCTCCGTTTCGAGCGCATGGTGACCGTTGCCGATCTCGACGGCTACGACGTCGTGGTGGCCGCAGACGGTGTCCACAGCCCGACCAGGGCGGCCGGGGCGGACGTGTTCCAGCCGACCATCGAGACCGGGGCGGCGCGGTTCATCTGGCTGGGCACCCGCAAGGTGTTCGAGGCCTTCACCTTTCTCTTCGAGGAGACCCCGCACGGTGTGGTCCAAGCGCACTGCTACCCGTACGACGAGAAGACCAGCACCATCGTGGTCGAGATGGACGGGGCCACCTGGCGCCAGGCCGGCCTCGACGCCACCGGCGCCCTCCCCCCGGGCGAATCCGACGAGGCAGCCCTCGATTTCGCCGAGACCGTGTTCGGCCGCCACCTCGACGGCGAGGGGGTGATCGGCAACGCCTCGGTGTGGCGCACCTTCCCGACGGTCCGCTGCCAACGATGGCACGACGGGAGGGTGGTTCTGCTGGGCGACGCCGTCCACACCGCCCACTTCTCGGTCGGGTCCGGGACCAAGCTGGCCCTCGAGGACGCCATGGTCCTCGCCGAGGCCATCGCCGCCACGCCCGGCGACATCCCTGGCGCCCTCGACGCCTACCAGGAGATCCGCGCCCCGGTTGCGGCCAGCCTGCAGCGGGCGGCGGACACGTCGGAGGCGTGGTTCGCCTCGGTGGGTCGCTACGTCGACCTGCCCCTCGAGCAGTTCGTGTTCCAGCTCCTCACCCGGTCGCAGCGGATCACCTACGACAACCTCGAGCTGCGCGACCCCGCCCTGATGCGCCGTATCCGCACCTGGTTCCACGGGTCGGTGCCGGCTCCGGATCGACCGCCGACCCCGGCCACCCCGCCGATGTTCTACCCGTTCACCCTGCGTGACCTGCGCCTCGACAACCGGGTGGTGGTGTCGCCGATGGCCCAGTACTCGGCGGTGGACGGCATGGCGAATCCGTGGCACCTGGTCCACCTGGGGAGCCGGGCGGTCGGCGGCGCCGGGCTGGTGATGACCGAGATGACCTGCGTGTCGCCCGAGGGTCGCATCACCCCTGGGTGCACCGGGCTGTGGAGCGACGCCCAGCAGGAGTCGTGGGCGCCCATCGTCGACTTCGTCCACCGCCGGACCAGGGCGAAGATCGGGCTCCAGCTCGGCCACTCCGGGCGCAAGGGATCGGTCAAGGTGCCATGGGAGGGCAACGGCGACGACGAGCCGCTCGACCGGGGCAACTGGCCGCTGCTGGCGCCCTCCCCGATCCCGTGGGAGGACCGCAACCAGGTTCCCGTCGAGATGACCGACACCGACATGGAGGCCGTCGCCCACCAGCACGTCGCCGCCGCCAGGCGTGGCGCCGAGCTCGGCTTCGACCTGCTCGAGCTGCATTTCGCCCACGGCTACCTGCTGTCGAGCTTCCTGTGCCCGCTGTCGAATCGCCGAACCGACCGGTACGGGGGGTCGCGGGAGAACCGGCTGCGCTACCCGCTCGAGGTGGTGGCCGCGGTGCGGGCGGTGTGGCCGGACCACCTGCCGCTCTCGGTCCGATTCTCGGCGACGGACTGGATGCCCGATGGCAACGACGGCGACGACGCCGTCGCCATCGCCGGTGCCCTGGCGGGGGCGGGGGCCGACATCGTCGACGTCTCCACCGGCCAGGTCCATCCCGACCAGCGCCCCCGCTACGGCCGGCTCTACCAGACCCCGTTCAGCGACCGGATCCGCCAGGAGGTCGGGATCCCCACGATGACCGTGGGGGCGGTGTCCAGCATCGACGACGTCAACACCATCCTGGTCTCGGGGAGGGCGGACCTGTGTCTGCTGGCCCGCTCCCACCTGGTCGATCCGTACTGGACGCTCAACGCCGCCATCGACCAGGGCTATCTCGGTCACCCCTGGCCCGATCAGTACCTGTCGGGGAGGAACGCCCGGCGGCGCCAGCAGGACCCGCTCTCGCGGCTCGAGCCGTGACCACCTGGCCGCCGACCCTACCCCGTCCCATGGCGCTGACCGGCGCCGAGCTGGCGGAGTACGACGCCACCCGCCGTCTCGCCCGGGAGCGTCTGGCCGCCGCCGCCGAGGCCGGGCCGAAGGGGCGTCTCGACCGGACGCTGATCGCAGCCCTGGCCGAGGCCGGGCTGGTCCAACGGATCTTCCCGTCCTCGCACGGCGGCACCCAGCCGGGCGAGGTGTCCGCTTTCACCCTGTGCCTGCTGCGGGAAGCGGTGGCGGTTGAGTCGTCCGAGGCGGAGACGGCGCTCGCCATGCAGGGGCTGGGCGCCTACCCGGTGCTCCAGTCGGGCCGTCCCGAGATCGCCTCCCGGTGGATCCCCGCCATCGCCAGGGGCGAGGCCGTCCCCGCCTTCGCCCTCACCGAGCCCGATGCCGGGTCGGATGCGGCGGCGATCGCCCTGGCGGCGGAGCGGGACGGTAACGGCTGGCGGCTGACCGGGGAGAAGACCTGGATCTCCAACGCCCCGGATGCGGATGTCTACACCGTCTTCGCCCGCACCACGCCAGGCGCCGGGGCCGCCGGGGTCACCGCGTTCGCCGTGCCCGGCGACGTCCCCGGGCTGTCCGGGCGGCCGCTCGACCTGGTCGCCCCCCACCCGGTGGGCTCGCTGGTGTTCGACGGGGTGTTGGTGCCCGACGATCATCGGCTCGGGGAACTGGACGGTGGGTTTGCGGTGGCGATGCGCACCCTCGACCGGTTCCGCCCCTCGGTGGGAGCCTTCGCCGTCGGTATCGCCCAGGCGGCGCTGGAGGCGGCGATCGCCCACGCCGGGACCAGGCACGCCTTCGGGGGGCCGTTGCGGGAGTTGCAGGCGGTCGCCCACAAGCTGGCAGACATGGCCACCTCGCTCCACGCCGCCCGGCTGGTGGTGTACGACGCCGCCCGCGCCTTCGACGCCGGGGCCGAGCCGCTCACCATCAGGGCCTCGATGGCCAAGCTGCTCGCCACCGAGACGGCGCAGCGGGTCGTCGACGACGCCATCCAGATCCACGGCGCCCGCGCCCTGGAGGTCGGGCACCTGCTGGAGCGGCTCTACCGCGACGTGAGGGCGCCCCGCATCTACGAGGGCGCCTCCGAGGTGCAGCGCACCATCATCGCCCGCAGGCTCTACCCGAGAGCGTGAGTCAGCCGGCCAGGCTCTTGAGGGCGGCACGGTCTACCTTGCCCAGATGGGTCCTGGGGAAGTCGTCGACCAGCACCACCCGGCGGGGATACTTGTAGGGCTCGAGCCGGGCGAGGACGTGCTCGATCAGCTCGGCCTCGAGCCCCGGCCGTCGCTGCGCCGGGACGACGAACGCCACCGGCTTGACCAGCCCGGCGGTGTCCGCCACTCCGACCACCACGCACTGCGCCACCGCCTCGTGCCCGAGCAGACAGCTCTCCACCTCCTGGGGCTGCAGCCAGCGACCCGACACCTTGAGCGCTTCGTCCGCCCTGCCGTGGTGCTCGAGATATCCATCCTCGTCGAAACGGACCAGGTCGCCGCCGGCGACCCATTCGCCCCGGAACGTGTCCATGGTCCGGGGCAGGTCGCGCCAGTAGCCCCACGCCCTCGACCCACCCCTGACCCACAGCCTGCCGATCTCCCCATCGGCGACCGGTTCGCCTGCGTCGTCGCACACCCGCACCTCGAAGCCGGCCACCGGTCTGCCCAGCGTGCCCGGCTTGACGTCGCCGAGGCGGTTGGTGACGAAGATGTGCCACATCTCGGCGGTGCCCAGGCCGTCGAGCAGCTCGACCCCGTATGCCGCCACCCAGCGGTGGTAGAGCTCGACGGGAAGCGCCTCGCCGGCGGAGGTGGCGAAGCGGATGCTCGACAGGTCGGCGCCCCTGGCCACCGGGTCGGTCAGCATCCTGCTCATCATGGTGGGGACCGTGATCAGGATGGTGGGCCGGTGCCGTGCGATCTGGTCGGTGAGCACCTCGACCGTCACCGGTTCGGGGAACAGCACCGCCGAGGCTCCGACCGAGAACGGGAAGAACAGGTTGGAGCCGGTTGCGTACCCGAAGATCAGCTTGGGGACGGACAGGGTGACGTCGTCCTCGGTGTAGCCGAGCGTCTCCTGGGCGTAACGGAGGGTGGTGTTGAGGAACGAGCCGTGGGTCTGGACCACGGCCTTGGGCACCCCGGTGGTACCCCCGGAGAACAGCCAGAGGGCGGGGTCGTCGCGGTGGGTGGCGGCCGCACCCACATCGGCGCCGAGGTCGACCCCACCGGCGGGGACGGGGAGCAGAGCCGTTGGGGCGGACGATTCGGCAACGGCGGAGGCGACCACGCCGTCGAGTGCTCCCTCGTGGACCACCGCCTGGGGCTGGGCCAGGTCGAGGATCTCGGTGATCCGCTCGGGGGTGAGCTCGGGGTTGACCATCACCACCACCGCCGCCAGCTTGAGCGCCCCGAACAGGGCGCCGACATACTCGGGCCGGTCGTTGAGGAGCAACACCACCCGGCCCTCGCGGCGGACACCGAGCCCGGCAAGAGCCTCGGCGAAACCGCCGGCGAGCCTCTCCACCTCGGCGTAGGTCATGGTGCGGTCGACCATCCTGAGGGCGATCCGCCCGCCACGCCCCTCGGCAACCCGGTCGGCCAGGAAGGCGTCTGCGATGTTGACCCATTCCGGGACGAGGGCGGGGCGATCGGTCAAGATGTGTTCCCGGTCCTCGTTTGCCGATGGGGGCGGGCCGGGTCATGATACGGCGGGACCGATCGGAGGGCCGATCGGCGGGGGACGCGCCGCAGCAATCGGCGACCGCTGCGGCGGGAGAGGATCCGCGGGATGAACGACGGGCCGGTCTACTACCACGAGTACCTGGAGCTCGACCGGCTCCTCGACACCCAGAGCCCCCTGTCGGTGAAGCGGGGCCGTCCCGCCCACGACGAGCTGCTGTTCATCATCGTGCACCAGGCATACGAGCTGTGGTTCAAGCAGATCCTCCACGAGCTGGAGGCGGTGCGGGTGACGTTCGATCAACCGGCCGTGCCCGAGCGGAGCATCGGACGGGTGGTGGGCCAGTTGGAGCGGGTTCATGCCATCCAGCGGATCATGCTCGATCACCTGGACGTGCTGGAGACGATGACCCCGCTCGACTTCCTCGAGTTCCGCGATCTGCTCGTCCCCGCCTCGGGGTTCCAGAGCCTCCAGTTCCGGCTGATCGAGAACGTGTTCGGCCTCGATCCGTCGTCGCGGGTGCTGATCAACGACGCCGAGTACGTCACCCGATTCAGCGACGAACATCGGACCAGGCTGGAGGCGTCGCACCGGGAGCGGAGCCTGTTCGACCTGGTGGAGGCCTGGCTGGAGAGGACCCCCTTCCTCGAGGTCGGGGAGTACGCCTTCTGGGACGCCTACCGGAGCACCATCGACCAGGTCCTGGCCGAGGAGCGGGCGCTGATCGAGGGCAACCCCAACCTCAACGACGGGGGCCGCCAGGAGCAACTGGCCCGATTCGACGGCACCGCCGCCGGCTACACCTCGCTGTTCGACGACGAGGCGTACACCGAGCTGCAGGAGCGGGGCGCCCGCCGGTTGAGCAGGAAGGCCTTCCTCGCCGCACTGCTCATCAACCTGTACCGCGACGAGCCGATCCTCCACCTCCCGTTCCGGGTCCTCAAGTCGCTGATGGACGTCGACGAGGGCTTCACCGCATGGCGCGACCGCCACGCCCTGATGGTGATCAGGATGATCGGCGCCAAGATCGGCACCGGCGGCACCACCGGGCACGACTACCTGAAGGAGACCGCCCGCAGCCACCGGGTGTGGACCGACCTGTTCGACCTGGCCACCTACTACATCCCCCGGTCGCGCCTCCCCGAGCTGCCCCCTTCGGTGGCCGAGACCATGCGGTTCCACCTCGATGTCGCCGCCGGGGGTGACCAGGCACCGTGAGCCACGCACATCTGTTTTCGAGGTTCCTGGGCGGCGACCGGCTCCATTTCGCCGCCCACAGCCACCATCCGTGGCCCGACGCGTCCTTCGAGGCGCACCAACAGGCCTGGCTCGACGCCGCCGAGCTGATGGATGCCAAGTGGGAGCGGGTCATGGGTGAGGTCGTTCCCGAGGCGCAGGGCCACATCGCCGGTCGGCTCGGGCTCCCCGACCCCGCCACCATCGCCTTCGCCCCCAACACCCACGAGCTGGTGGTGCGGCTGGTCTCGGCGCTGGTCCCCCCGGTGCGGATCCTCACCACCGACGGCGAGTTCCACAGCTTCCGCCGGCAGGCGGCCCGCTGGGAGGAGGCGAGGCGGGCTGCGGTCACCCGGGTGCCGGTGGAACCGTTCGATACCTTCCCCTACCGCTTCCAGGCGGCGGCGGGGGCGCGGGACTACGACCTGGTCTACGCCAGCCACGTCTTCTACGACTCCGGGTATGTGATCCCCGATCTGGTCGGGTGGGTCCGTTCGCTGCCTCCCGAGGGCAAGATCGTGATCGACGGCTATCACGGGTTCATGGCCATCCCCACCCACCTGGGACCGGTCGCTGGCCGGGCGTTCTACCTGGCCGGTGGGTACAAGTACGCCATGGCAGGGGAGGGGGCCTGCTTCATGCACTGTCCCCCCGGGCAGGCCCGGCGGCCGATGGACACCGGGTGGTATGCCGGGTTCGACCAGCTCGAGGACGGGGTGGGGTCGGTGGAGTACCCGGGCGACGGACTCCGCTTCTGGGGGGCCACCTTCGATCCCTCCGGGCTGTACCGATTCAACGCGGTGCAGCGGCTCCTGGACCGAGAGGGCCTCGACGTCGGGGCCATCCACGCCCACGTCGGCGCCCTCCAGACCCGGTTTGTCGCCTCGACCGCCGCCAGGGGAACGGATCTGGGCGAGCTGGTCCCGCCCGAAGGCGGATTCAGCGACCGGGGCCATTTCCTCACCTACCGGACCCCGCAGGCGGTGGCGCTGACCGATGCCCTGGCCGCCCGCCGGGTGACGATCGACCGGCGCGCCGACCGGGTGCGGTTCGGGTTCGGGATCCACCACACCGAGGAGGATGTGGACCGGCTGGTCGGCATCCTCGACGGCATCCTCGACGACATGGAGACGACAACCACCCCCAAGGAGGCGCGATGAGCGAAATGACCAAGGTGCTGCTCGACGAGTCGGAGATGCCGACCCAGTGGTACAACATCGTGGCGGACCTGCCCGAGCCGCCACCCCCCGTCCTCCACCCCGGGACCCACCAGCCGGTGGGCCCCGACGACCTGGCCCCGCTGTTCCCGATGGCGCTGATCGGTCAGGAGGTCACCACCGACCGCCACGTCGACATCCCCGGTGAGGTGCTCGACATCTACCGGCTGTGGCGGCCGTCTCCGCTGTACCGGGCTCGGAGGCTGGAGAAGCTGCTCGATACCCCCGCCCGCATCTACTACAAGTACGAGGGGACCAGCCCGGCGGGATCGCACAAGCCGAACACGGCGGTTCCCCAGGCCTTCTACAACGCCCGGGAAGGGGTGAGGAAGCTCACCACCGAGACCGGGGCCGGGCAGTGGGGGAGCGCCCTCGCCTTCGCCTGCGTCCAGTTCGATCTCGAATGCGAGGTCTGGCAGGTGCGGTCGTCGTACGACCAGAAGCCGTACCGCAAGACGATGATGGAGGTGTGGGGAGCGACGGTGCACCCCAGCCCATCGGACGTCACCCAGGCGGGACGCTCGATCCTGGCCCAGGACCCGGACAGCCCGGGATCGCTCGGTATCGCCATCAGCGAGGCGGTGGAGACGGCGGCGGGTGACCCGGACACGAAGTACTCGCTGGGCAGCGTGCTCAACCACGTGCTGATGCACCAGACGATCATCGGCGAGGAGGCGCTGCTCCAGCTGGCCAAGATCGGCGAGACCGTCGACCTGCTGGTGGGCTGCACCGGCGGTGGCTCCAACTTCAGCGGGCTGTCGTTCCCGTTCCTGCGGGAGAAGCTGGCGGGGCGGATGAGCCCCACCATCCGCTGCGTCGAGCCGGCGGCGTGCCCGTCGCTGACCAAGGGCGTCTACCGCTACGACTTCGGCGACACCCTGGGGATGACCCCGCTGGTCAAGATGCACACCCTGGGCCACGACTTCATCCCGGACCCCATCCACGCCGGCGGGCTGCGCTACCACGGGATGGCTCCGCTGGTGTCGCACATCTACCAGCTGGGGATGGCCGAGGCCGAGGCGATCAACCAGATCGAGTGCTTCGAGGCCGCCGTCGCCTTCGCCCGCACCGAGGGCATCGTTCCCGCCCCCGAGCCCTCCCACGCCATCGCCGCCACCATCCGTGAGGCGAAGCGGGCGAAGGAGCGGGGCGAGGAGATGGTGATCCTCACCGCCCTGTGCGGCCACGGGCACTTCGACCTGAGCGCGTACGAGGCCTACCTGTCCGGCAGCATGATCAACTACGAGTACCCCGAGGCCAGGGTGGCGGCGGCGATGGACCGGGTCCCCGAGGTGGCGGGGGTGTGACCGAGACTTTCTTAGGATCAGAACGCGTCATGAGAGACGCGTTTCGATCCTAAGAATCGGTCCTCACCACGTGGTGGGGGCCGGTGCCGTCGGCCGGGGGGCGGTGCCCAGATGGTGCCGGAGGACCTCCCACACCTCCGGCCGGCTCAGCTGGTCGCGCATGGTGCGCAGGGTGCGGAGGAAGGCGGGGATGGCTGCCCTGGTCGACATCGGGTTGGGTCTGCTCACCTCGAGGATCTTGTCGTCGGGGCGGAGCACCACGATGTCGGTCTCCGGCCAGGCGTCCCTGATCCTGGCCAGCTCGATGTCGAGCGCAACCCTGCCCACCCGGTCGAACGCCCCCTCGTAGAAGCGGGCGCCCGGTCTGGCGTCGAAGGCGGCCATGGGGGCGCTGACGATGATCAGATCGAGCGGTTGGTCGAGCCCGAGCACCAGGTCGGCGCTGGTCCCGCTGGCCATCCCTCCGTCGGAGTACCAGCGGCCCTTGATCCGCACCGGTTCGTACACCATCGGCACCGCCAGCGAGGCGCCCACCGCGATCTTGAAGGGGACCTCGGGGGCGGCGTCCGTCCCGAACGCCGCCCGCTTCCTCGACGCCAGGTCGAAGCCGACGATGACGGTGGGACGGTCGGGCCAGCCATGGGCCATGTCGGCGCCGATCCGCTCCTCGATCCAGTCCATGATGCCGGCGGTGCTGTACATCGCAGGGCTGCCCGCCACCATCCGCAGGTCGGGACCGCTGGTCAACCCGGGGAGCACCCCGCGCCGCAGCCAGCGCACCACACCGCCGGGTCTGGCCCGCGGGTAGCAGCGCACCCGCAATCGCTCGTTGGCCTCGGTGCGGGAGCCGGCGTCGTCGATGAAGGTGTCGATGCTGAGCTGGCCGCCGCGCAGCATGGCGGCGGTGAAGGCCCCGGACGAGGTCCCTACCACCACGGCGGCGTCGTTGGGATGCCAGCCAGTGGCCATCTCCAGCGAGAGGAGACAGCCCAGGTGATACGAGGCGCCGGTGATCCCACCGCCTCCGAGCACGAGCCCCACCGAACCCATCGTCTCCCACAATAGGGGCCGCCGGGCCGATCGATACGGTTCTCCACCGGGGCCGCATCCCGGCTCGGGGATCGGGCCACTGGAGACTGCCCTGCCCGGTTCCCTACCCTGGACCACCAATGGAGGTCCGCACCGCCCACCCGTCCGATCGTGACGCCATCGAGTCGCTGCTCGCCCGCAGGGAGGAGACGGACGGACACCCGGCGGTCAGCGAGCACAAGGCCATCCGGCTGCTGTCACCTCAACAGATCGGCCGGGTGGCAATCACCGGCCGCAACGGGGGCCCGACCCGGCTGGTCGGCTACGCCGTCGCCTCCAGACATCCCGCCGCCGCCGGGCTTCCCCACGGTCACTGGGCGGTCGAGATCGTCGCCGAGCCGGGGCACCCCGACGAGGCGGGAATCGTGCGGCTTCTGGCCGAGACCATGCCCGACGTCATCCACGACGAGACCCCGCTCACCCTGTGGGTGTGGCGACGGGCGGAGACGGCGGCGGTGTCGCCGCTCGCCCTGGCCCGGAGGCGCCTCCTCGCCGAGATGGCCCGCCCGCTGCCGACCGGTATCCCGTGGGCCCTTCCCGAAGGGATCGAGCTGCGCCGATTCGGTGACGACGACGGTACCGCGTGGCTGGAGGCGAACAACGCCGCCTTCGCCGGGCACCCCGAGAACGGAGCCCTCGACGAGGAGAACCTGGCCAAGCGCCTGGCCCAGCCATGGTTCGATCCGGAGGGTTTCCTGCTCGCCTGGGAGGGGGAGCGGCTGATCGGGTCCTGCTGGACCAAGGTCCACGCCGACGGGCGGGGCGAGATCTACATCATCGGGGTGATCCCCGAGGCGCAGGGCCGTGGCCTGGGTCGGGCACTGCTCCTGGCGGGGCTCGACGACCTGCACGGCCGCCACGATGTCGGCGAGGCGGTGCTCTACACCGATGCCGAGGACGAACGGGCCATGAGGTTGTACCGGTCGCTCGGGTTCGAGACGATCAGGATGCTCGAGGAGCTGACCCTGCGGGGATGATCAGCCGAACCGTTGCCCGCACGAAGGGCAGCGGATGTCGTCGTCGGTGGTGGCGGCGCGGCACCACGGACAGGGCAGGTCGGACGACAGATCGAACCCGTGGCTGCGATCGGGGCCGTGCTCCATGCCGGGGCCCCCGACCGCCACCGGAACCCCGAGACGCGGCGGCGCCGCCGCCGGTCCCGTCCTCGTCACCGCCATCACCACCCCCGCCAGCAGAGCGGCCGCCGCCACGATCTCCAACATGTCACACCCCTCGTCGGCAACTTCGGCGGAGCGTAGAAGGGGGAGGCTCGTTTTTCGCGGATTTCACGGCTTGGGCCGAGCCCGGCCCACCCGGGGTAGCCTTGTGTCCCGCACGCAAGGGACCCTGGTTGTCGATCAAGCTCACCTTTCCCGACGGCACCATCCACGACTTCGCCGACGGCACCACCGGCGCCGAGGTTGCCGCCTCGATCGGCCGGTCGCTGGCCACCGCGGCGGTGGTGGTCAGCCTCGACGGCGTGCTGCTCGACCTGGGCCGGCCCCTCCCCGGTGACGGCGCCTTCGCCGTGGTCACCGACACCACCGACGAGGGTCGGGCGGTCATCCGGCACTCGTCCGCCCATGTGCTCGCCCAAGCGGTGCTGGACCTGTACCCGGGTGCCTCGTTCGCCATTGGCCCAGCCATCCAGGACGGCTTCTACTACGACTTCGACATCGGACGCGGCTTCGTCACCGAGGACCTGGAGGCGATCGAGGCCCGGATGCACCAGATCATCGTCGAGGACCAGCCCTTCTCGCGCCGGGTGATCCCCACCGGCGAGGCGAGGGAGCTTTTCGCCGGTCAGCCGTTCAAGACCGAGATCATCGATGGCGTCGACGAGTCCCAGGGGGCGGGGAGCACCGAGGTGAGCATCTACCGCAACCTCGACTTCGTCGACCTGTGCCGGGGCCCCCACCTCCCGTCGACCGGCCGGATCAAGGCGGTCAAGCTGCTTCGCTCGTCCGGGTCGTACTGGCGGGGCGACGAGAAGAACCCCCAGCTGCAACGGATCTACGGGACCGCATGGGAGAGCCCGCAGGCGCTGGCCGGCTACCTGGACCGCATCGAGCAGGCCCGGCTGCGCGACCACCGCCGTATCGGTCACCAGCTCGACCTTTTCTCGTCACCGCCCGAGCTGGGCGCCGGGCTCAACCTGTGGCATCCCAAGGGGGGGATGCTGCGCAAGGTGATGGAGGACTACAGCCGCCGGATCCACCAGCAGTACGGGTTCGACTTCGTGGTCACCCCGCACCTGGCCAAGGAGCACCTCTGGGAAACATCGGGCCATCTCGACTTCTACGCCGAGAACATGTACCCACGGATGGAGCTGGACGCCGAGGAGGGCTACCGGGTCAAGCCGATGAACTGCCCGTTCCACGTCCTCATCTACCGCAGCTCGGCCCGGTCCTACCGTGAGCTGCCCATCCGACTCTCCGAGCTGGGCGGGGTCTACCGCTACGAGCGGTCGGGGACGGTGCAGGGCCTGCTCAGGGTACGGGGCATGACCCAGGACGACAGCCACACGTTCTGCACCAGAGACCAGCTTGCCGACGAGCTGGCCATGCACCTCGACTTCGTGCTCACCCTGTTCGCCGACTTCGGGTTCGAGGACATCGAGGCCGAGCTGTCCACCAGGGATCCGGACAAGTGGATGGGCGAGCCCGACCTGTGGGATGAGGCCACCGAGCTGCTGCGGGCGTCGCTGGAGGCTCGCCAGGTGGTGTACGAGGTCGGCGAGGGCGAGGCCGCCTTCTACGGCCCCAAGATCGACGTGCACGTCAGGGACGCCCTGGGGCGACGCTGGCAGATCTCCACCATCCAGCTCGACTTCAACCTGCCCAAAGCCTTCGAGCTCGAGTACACCACCCCGGACAACGACCGGGCCCAGCCGGTGATGATCCACTGCGCCAAGTTCGGCGCCATCGAGCGCTTTGTCGGGGTCATGATCGAGCACTACGCCGGCGCCCTCCCCGCCTGGGTGAGCCCGGTGCAGGCGACCGTGATCCCGGTGGCCGACCGCCACGACGGCTACGCCTCGTCGGTGGCCGAGCGGATCCGTGGGGAGGGCGTGCGGGTCGAGGTCGACGTCAGCGGCGAGTCGCTGGGGGAGAAGGTGCGGCGCGCCATCACCCACAAGCATCCCGCCGTGATCGTGGTCGGTGACGACGACGTCGAGGGCGAGACGGTCGGGCTGCGGCTCCGCGGCGAGAGCGAGGAGCGGCGGGGCGTCCCCTTGGCCGAGGCGGTCTCCGAGCTGGGGACCCTGTGCGCCCCGCCCCGATGAGCGAGTCCAGGCGCCGGGTCCGTCGCCGCGGCATCGAGATCCCGGCCGAGGTGGCGGATGCCGCCGCCATGCCCGACGACCTCGACGCCGAGGTCATCCGTCCCCACGCCGTGCCAGACCCGCAGCGGCGGCGCCGGGCGGCCATGGTGTATGTGGTGTTCGCCGCCCTCGCCGCGATCGGGATCGGCCTCGGCAGCCTCCCCGCGGGGATGTGGATCGCCGTCGCCGGTCTGCTGGCCATCGCCGCCTACAACCGGGTGGCCGGCTGGCACCTGGTGGTGCGGGAGGGAAGGGCCCTGGAGGCGGCCAACCGGGCCATCGGGTTCCCGGTGGGCCACGCCTCGGCCACCCTGGGTTTCACCGGATGGCGGAGCCGCCCCGTGTGGAACGTGCTGGTGTTCTCGGCGGACGAGCCGCCCTCCCGGCGGGGGCTGGTACGTATCGACGGGATCGACGGCCACGTCGTGGAGACCTACGCCGAGGACGTCCCCCCCGGTCAGTGGTGAGCGGCGCCCGCCACGCGGCGATGCCTCAGCGGTCGGCGATGGGGACGAAGTCGCGCAGCGCCTCGCCGGTGTAGATCTGGCGGGGGCGGGCGATCTTGTTGTCGCCGTGCTGGTGCATCTCCATCCAGTTGGCGATCCACCCGGGGAGCCGCCCGATGGCGAACAGCACGGTGAACATCCTGGTGGGGAACCCGAGCGCCCGAAAGATCAGCCCCGAGTAGAAATCGACGTTGGGGTACAGCTTGCGGCTGACGAAGTAGTCGTCCTCCAGCGCCACCTGCTCGAGGTGGTTGGCGATCTCGAGCAGCGGGTCGTCCTTGCTGACGGTCCCCAGCACGTCGTCGGCGAAGCGCTTCAGGATCTTGGCCCTGGGGTCGTAGTTGCGGTACACCCGGTGCCCGAAGCCCATCAGCCGGTAGGGATCGTCCTTGTCCTTGGCCCTGGCCACCGCCTTCTCCACCGTCATGTCGGGGTCGACGTGGATGGCGTGGAGCATCTCGACCACCTCCTGGTTGGCGCCGCCGTGGAGCGGACCCCACAGGGCGTTCATCCCGGCGGCCACCGAGGCGAACAGGTTGGCCTGGCTGGAGCCGACGAAGCGGACCGTCGCCGTCGAGCAGTTCTGGCCGTGGTCGGCGTGGAGGATCAGCAGCACGTTGAGCGCCTTGGCCACCACGGGGTCGACCGGGGAGTCGGCCACGGGGAGGGCGAACATCATGTGGAGGAAGTTCTCCACGTAGGTGAGGTCGTTGCGAGGGTAGATGTACGGCTGCCCGATCGACTTCTTGTACGCCCAGGCGGCGACCGTCGGCATCTTGGCGATCAGCCTGGTGGCGCTCTCGCTGACCGCCGCCGGGTCCTTGGGGTCGTAGTAGTTCTCGTAGAACGTCGAGATGGCGTTGGTGGCGGAGGACAGGATCGCCATCGGATGGGCGCTGCGGGGGAAGGCGTCGAAGAAGCGCTTCAGCTCCTCGTTGAGCAGGGTGTGCTGGCGGACCTTGGCCCGCCAGGCGTCGAGAGCGGCCTGGTCGGGGAGCTGGCCGAACAGGAGGAGGTAGGCGACCTCGAGAAAGCCGCAGTTCTCGGCCAGGTCCTCGATCTTGTAGCCGCGGTGCCACAGGGTCCCGCTGCCGCCGTCGATGTAGGTGATGGCGCTGTCGGTGCTCGCCGTGTTGGCGTAGCCGGGATCGAAGGTGACATACCCCGTGTCGCTGCGCAGGCTGGCGATGTCGAGCCCGACATCACCGATGGTCGAGGGAACGGTGGCCAGCTCGTGATCGGTCCCATCGATTCGCAGCTTCGGGTTTCCGTCGGTCATCCAGATCCTTTCGAGGACGGACCGGGTCCGTGAGGGCCCGGCGAGTGTAGCCAACGCTCCGGGAGCCTCCCGCAGGACGACCCCCGTGCATTGGCCGCCCGTTCCAAGCTGGTAGCTTTCCGGCGGAAGGAGGACGAGTTTGCTCGACCTCAAGGGCCGGAGCCAGATGGCCCCGATCCTCGACCCGATCGCCGTGGCGCTCTCCAAGGCGCGGTTGACCCCCACGATGGTCACCGCCGCCGGTCTCGTCGTCACCATCGCCGGGTCGGTCTTCATCGCCGCCCAGCGCTACACCCTGGGCGCGGTCATCGCCGGGGTGGGCTGCATCCTCGACGCCCTGGACGGTCCGCTGGCGCGCCATCAGGGCAAGGCATCGATCAGGGGCGCCTTCGTCGACACCATGTCCGATCGCTTCGGCGAGATCGCCATCTGGTCAGCGCTCGCCTTCAGCCTGCGCGAGGAGGAGACGGCGCTGATGCTGTGCGTGTTCGCCCTCGCCTTCTCGCTGCTCACCCCGTACGTGCGGGCAAAGGCGGAGAGCTGGGGGGCCGAGGGCAGGGGCGGCTGGATGGGGCGGGCGGAGCGGATGATCTTCATCCTCATCGGTGTGTTCGTCGCCGGCATCTGGGGCGGGCACAAGGTGGTGTACCCGGTGCTGTGGGTGTTCGTGGTGCTGGCCGGTCTCACCGTCCTGCAGAGGATCCGCAGGACCTGGGAGCAGCTCGAGCGGTGAGCCGTCTCGACGGCCTGGGCGCCTACGCCCTGTATCGGCTGGCTGCCGGTGCCTTCTCCCTGCTCCCCGAGCCGGTGGCACGACGTCTCGGGGAGAGCGTTGGTTGGATGACCTCGTTCCTGGCGAGGGAGCGGCTGGCGTTGGCGCGGCGCCACCTGACCAGGGTCGTGGGGGAGGAGGCGGCCACGGTGCGCAGGACCCGGTCGATGTTCGCCAGCTACGGCCGGTACTGGGCCGAGATCTTCTGGGCGACCCCGCGCCGCACCGGGGCCATCCTCGCCACCAGCAGGGCGATCCACGGGGAACGGTTGATCGAGGCCTCGGCTCGGGGGAAGGGGGTGATCGTCGCCCTGCCCCATTCCGGTAACTGGGAGTCAGCCGGCCTCATCGCCGAGGATCTGGGGGCGCCGGTGCTGGCGGTTGCCGAGTCCCTTTCCAACCGGCGTCTCGTCGACTGGTTCGTCGAGCTGCGTCGCCGGATGGGTATCGAGGTGGTGATCGCCGGGGGGGACCGGCAGGTGACCACGGCGCTGCTGCGCCGGCTGCAGAAGGGGGGCGCCGTCGCCCTGGTCGCCGACCGGGACCTGTCGGGGCGCGGGGTGCCGGTGACCTTCTTCGGGGAGCAGACGACGCTGCCCGCCGGGCCGGCCACGCTCGCCGACCGAACCGGCGCCGTCCTGCTCCCCGTGGGGTGCTTCTTCGAGAAGGGCCGGGGCAACATCTACGTCATCGGCGAGCAGATCGAGATCCCCGATCTCCCCACCAGGGCGGAGCGGGTGGCGGCCGCCACCCAGACCTTCGCCCATGCCCTCGAGGATCTGATCAGGCGCGCCCCCGAACAGTGGCACCTGTTCCAACCCAACTGGCCTCGCGACCGGGAACCGTCGTGAGGGTCGCCCTGGTGTGCCCGTACGACCTCGGCAGGTTCGGCGGGGTCCAGGACCAGGTGGTGAAGCTGGCCGGTTGGCTCGAGGACGAGGGCCACGACCCGGTGGTTGTCGGCCCCGGCGACACCGGGCCACCAGGAGCCCGGCTGGTGGGGTCGGCCCGGGTGGTGGAGGTGAACCGGTCGGCGGCGCCGATCGCCATCGGGGCCCGGGTGTGGCGTCGGGTGGCGGTGGCCATCGCCGACGCCGATGTGGTCCACATCCACGAGCCGCTGGTGCCTGCGGTGTCGCTGGCGGCGCTGCGGACGGCGACCGGGCCGGTGGTGGCCACCCTCCACGCCGACCCCTCGACCCTGGTGCGGCGCGGGGTCAGGGTCGGCCGGCCGGCGGTGCGCCGCCTGCTACGGCGGGCGGCGGTGGTGACCGCAGTGTCCCCGGTGGCGGCTTCGGTGATGGCGGGCGTGGCCGAGGCGCGCCTGGTCCCCAACGGGATCGACCTGTCCACATGGGAGTCCGCCTCCGGGCGAGCCGGGTCGGTGGTGTTCGTGGGGAGGGACGACATCCGCAAGGGTCTCGACGTGTTGCTCGCCGCCTGGCCGCACATTCGGCTCCGGGTGCCCGAGGCCACCCTCGACATCGTCGGGGCGGACCATGCCGGGGCCGCCATCACCGGGGTGACGTTCCACGGCAGGATCGACGAAGCGGCCAAGCACCGGGTCCTCGGTGCCAGCGCGGTGCTGGCCGCCCCCAACACGGCGGGGGAGAGCTTCGGGATCATCCTGGTCGAGGGGATGGCGGCCGGCTGCGCCCTGGTGGCGTCGGCGCTGCCCGGCTTCGTCCACGTGGCGGGCGATGCCGCCCGGTGGGTCGCCCCCCACGACCCGGAGGCGCTGGCGGCGGCGGTGGCCGGGCTGTTCGAGGACGACATGGCCCGGGCGGCGCTGGTCGCCAAGGGCACCGAGCGGGTGGCCCGGTTCGATCGCGGTCCGGTGCTGGCCGGTTACCTGGCGGCGTACGACGATGCCATCGCCGCCCGGCGACCGGAGCGGCCGTCGTAGACTGATCCGGGTGACCTTCCAGCACATCCTGGTCGACTCGGGGCCGGTCACCCGGATCACCCTCAACCGTCCCGAGCGCCGCAACCCGCTCAGCCTCGACCTGATGACCGAGGTAGCTGCCGCCCTCACCGCGGTAGGCGCCGACCGCGCGGTGGAGGCCGTCGTCATCGCCGGGAACGGGCCCGCCTTCAGCTCCGGGCACGACCTCGGCGAGATGGTGGGCCGGGAGGACGCCTTCTACCAGAAGCTGTTCGACGCCTGCACGGTGATGATGGAGCTGATCCACGAGATCCCCCAGCCGGTGATCGCCCGAGTGCACGGGGTCGCCACCGCCGCCGGGTGCCAGCTGGTCGCCGCCTGCGATCTCGCCGTCGCCGCAGACACCACCGCCTTCGCCACCCCGGGGGTCAAGATCGGGCTCTTCTGCTCCACCCCGATGGTGCCGATCTCGCGCGCCGTCGGTCGCAAGCGGGCAATGGAGATGCTCCTCACAGGCGAGCCGATCTCGGCGGCGACCGCCCTCGAGTGGGGGCTGGTCAACCGGGTGGTCCCGGCCGAGCGGCTCGACCGGGCCGTCGACGAGCTGGTCGCCGCCGTCACCCGGTACAGCTCGGCGGTGATCGGCATCGGCAAGGCCGCCTTCTACCGGCAGATCGACCTGCCCGAACCGGACGCATACGACCTCACCAGGGCGGTGATGACCCGCAACGCCACCATGGCGGATGCCCAGGAGGGCATCGACGCCTTTCTCGGCAAACGGGCGCCACAGTGGCCAACCCCCCTCGGCTGATCCCGAGAGGCGGGTCGGGTTTGCCCTGGATGCCGCCGGGGTAGGGAAGGGGGGACAGCCGAGCCGGCCCCGCAGGCTCGGACCCCCCGACGAGAGGAGCAAACATGACCGATCCCAACCTCTGGGCACAGCGCGACCCGCAGTGGGTACAGCAAGGCGACATGGTCGGATACGACGTCGAGGCCCTCGACGGGAGCATCGGCAAGATCGACTCGAGCACGTACACCGGTGACGGTCATGCCACGGACTACCACCACGTGGTGGTCGACACCGGCTGGTGGATCTTCGGCCACAAGCGGCTGATCCCGGCAGGGACCATCACCGGCGTTGATCACGAGGCGCAGAAGGTCATGGTGAACCTCACCAAGGACCAGATCAAGGATGCCCCCGACTACACGGAGAGCGCGTGGGACGACGAGTCCCGGGCCGCCTACGAGACCTACTACGGCCAGCTTCCGTACTGACCACGCCGGAAGCCGAGGAATGGGGGAGCGCCGCACCGGCGCTCCCCTGCCGTTCGAGCAGGGCCGTTCGAGCAGGGCGGCTTCGACCGGGGTGACCGCGGTCCGCCGGTAGAATCGGGCTCCACCGTCTCCGGAGCGTGACATGTCCACAGCCGAACACGGCACCGATACCGTCAAGCGCGGCCTGGCCGAGATGCTGAAGGGCGGAGTGATCATGGACGTGGTCACCGCCGAGCAGGCCGTGACCGCCGAGCAGGCGGGCGCGGTGGCCGTGATGGCGCTGGAGCGGGTCCCCGCCGACATCAGGGCCGCCGGGGGTGTGGCCCGGATGGCCGATCCCACCCGGGTGGACGAGATCATCGCCGCCGTCTCCATCCCGGTGATGGCCAAGGCCCGGATCGGCCACTTCGTCGAGGCCCAGGTCCTCCAGTCGCTCGGGGTCGACTACATCGACGAGAGCGAGGTCCTGACCCCGGTCGACGACCACCACATCGACAAGCGCGCCTTCACCGTCCCCTTCGTTTGCGGCGCCAAGGACCTGGGCGAGGCGCTGCGGCGGATCGGCGAGGGGGCGGCCATGATCCGCACCAAGGGCGAGCCGGGCACCGGCAACGTGGTCGAGGCGGTCCGCCACATGCGGATCATGAACCGTCAGATCGGGTGGCTCACCACGCTCGGCCCCGACGAGCTGATGAGCGCCGCCAAGGAGCTCGCCGCCCCGTACGACCTGGTCAAGGAGGTGGCGGCCACCGGCAGGCTGCCCGTGGTCAACTTCGCCGCAGGCGGGATCGCCACCCCTGCGGACGCCGCCCTGATGATGCAGCTCGGCTGCGACGGGGTGTTCGTCGGCTCCGGGATCTTCAAATCGGGCGATCCGTCCGAGCGGGCCCGCGCCATCGTCGAGGCCACCACGTTCTTCAAGGACCCGGAGACGATCGCCAAGGTCTCCCGCAACCTCGGGGAACCGATGGTGGGGATCGACATCGACACCCTCCAGCCCCGGGATCGGATGCAGGACCGGGGGCGGTGAGCCGTGCGTATCGGTGCTCTCGCTCTCCAAGGCGACTTCCGTGAGCACCTGGCGGTCGTGGGGCGTCTCGGCCACCACCCGGTCGAGGTCCGAACCCCCGACGAGCTGGCGCTGGTCGACGCCATGCTCATCCCCGGTGGCGAGTCCACCACGATCGGCAGGCTCGCCCAGCTCTACGGTCTGATCGACCCGCTCCGCGAGCGCATCGCCGGCGGGATGGCGGTGCTGGGCACGTGCGCAGGGATGATCTTCCTGGCCGAATCGACCACGGGGCCCGAACAGCCCCAGCTCGGTGCCCTCGACGTGGTGGTGGAGCGCAACGCCTTCGGCCGCCAGGTGGACAGCTTCGAGGCCGACCTCGACGTTGTCGGGTTCGATCACCCGCTCCATGCCGTGTTCATCAGGGCGCCGTGGATCCACAAGGTGGGCGGTGCGGTCGAGGTGCTCTCGTCGGTGACCGATCCGGCGACCGGCGAGTCCCGCCCGGTGTTCGTCCGCCAGCGGAGGGTGCTGGCGACCTCGTTCCATCCCGAGCTCACCGGTGACGACCGGATCCACCACCTGTTGATCGACCTGGCGGAGGGCGGCTGATGGCAGGGCATTCGAAGTGGGCCAACACCCGGCACCGCAAGGGGCGGCAGGACGCCAAGCGGGGCAAGCTGTTCGCCAAGCTGATCCGAGCCGTCGAGGCGGCCGCCCGCCGGGGCGGGACCGACCCCGACGGCAACGCCACCCTGTTCAACGCCATCCAGAAGGCAAAGGATGCCTCCGTTCCCAGGGACAACATCGAGCGCGCCATCGCCCGTGGCGGCGGCGGTGTCGACGGGGTCGACTACGAGGAGATCTGGTACGAGGGCTACGCCGCCGGGGGCGTCGCCCTGTACGTCCAGATCCTCACCGACAACCGCAACCGGGCCGCCGCCGACGTCAGGGCAACCTTCAACCGGCTGGGTGGGTCGCTGGGCGAACCGGGCTCGGTCGGCTACCTGTTCGAGCAGAAGGGGTTGATCATCGCCGCCGGCGAGGAGGACACGGTGATGCTCGCCGCCCTCGAGGGCGGGGCCGAGGACATCGCCCCCGCCGGGGAGCTATGGGAGATCCTGTGCGCCCCGGGCGACCTCGGTACGGTACGCGCCTCGCTCGAGGCGGCCGAGGTCACCATCGAGGATGCGGACGTCACCCAGTACCCGTCGACGTCCGTGGTGCTCGACGAGCCCAACGCTCGCAAGGTGCTCCGGCTGGTCGAGGCGCTCGAGGACCTCGACGACGTCCAGGAGGTCTTCGCCAACTTCGACATCCCCGACGACGTGCTCGAGGCGGTGGGCTGAGCCCAATCCCACCGCAGGCGAGCACCGGGCGGTGGATCGATCCGAAAGGCTTGGCGACCGGGGCGGCGCTGGGTACGCTGACCAAACATATGTTCGTTCTCGGCATCGACCCCGGGCTCACCGCCACCGGCTACGGCATCATCGAGGTGGTGGCCGGCGGCATCCGCCCGGTGGTCGCCGGTGTCATCCGCACCGACCCTTCCGCACCCGTTGCCTCCCGCCTGGCCGACCTCCACACCGACATCACCGAGGTCGTCCGGTCAGTCGGGGTGGACGAGGCGGCCGTCGAGGAGGTGTTCGTCAACCGCAACCTGCACACCGCCATGGCCGTCGGACGCGCCTCGGGGGTGGTGATGCTGGCGCTGGCCCAGGCCGGGGTGCCGGTCACCGAGTACACCCCGAGCGCGGTCAAGCTCACCGTCACCGGCTCGGGGGCGGCCGGCAAGGACCAGGTGGCACGGGTGGTGACGATGCGGCTCGGTCTCGCCGCGCCGCCGACACCCGCCGACGCCGCCGACGCCCTCGCCATCGCCCTGTGCCATGCCCAGGCGATGCCGATGCGGCTCGCCGTGGAGCGGGCTCGATGATCGGCAGGCTGCGCGGCTCCCTGGTGGCCAAGCAGCCCGAGCGGGTCATCCTCGACGTGGGTGGGGTCGGCTACGAGGTGGCGGTCACCCCACGGGGTCTGGTCGAGCTTCCCGGTATCGGCGAGGACGCCGTCCTCCACGTCCATCTCCACGTCAGGGAGGACGCCCTGTCGCTGGTGGGGTTCCCCACCGAGGACGAGCGAGACATGTTCCGGCTGCTGGTCGGGGTTCCCGGGATCGGGCTCAAGGTGGCGATGGGGATGCTGGGGACGCTGTCGCCCACCGACCTGCGCCGGGCGGTGCTCACCGACGACGTCGACGCCCTCACCCTCGCCCCCGGCATCGGGAAGCGCAGCGCCCAGAAGCTGATGCTCGAGCTGCGCCCCCGCTTCGACGCCGGGGAGGCGGTGGTCGTCATCGCCGGCAGTGTCGCCGAGGTGCGCATCGCCCTCGAGGGTCTCGGCTACGACGCTGGTGAGATCAGTGCCGCGGTGTCGGGGCTCGACATCGACCAGCCGGTCGAGGAGCTGCTCCGGGCCGCCCTGCGCCGTCTGGGGAGGCGCGATGCGTGACGAGAACCTGCTCGCCGGGGCGCCGCTGCCCGGTGAGGCCGGGTTCGACGCCGGGCTCCGGCCCCGCCGGATGCGGGACTTCATCGGCCAGGCGGCGCTCAAGGAGCGGCTCCACATCCTGATCCAGGCGGCCCAGGTGCGGGACGAGCCGATCGACCACGTCCTGTTCTCCGGGCCACCGGGGCTGGGCAAGACCTCGCTGGCCGGGATCCTCGCCGGCGAGATGGAGGTCACGCTGCGTATCACCTCCGGTCCTGCGCTGGAGCGGCCGGGCGACCTGGCTGCGGTGCTCACCAACCTCGAGCCGGGCGACGTCCTCTTCGTCGACGAGATCCACCGCCTCTCCCGGCCGGTGGAGGAGGTGCTGTACCCGGCGATGGAGGATTTCGCCCTGGACATCGTGGTGGGCAAGGGCCCTGCCGCCCGCTCGATCCGGCTCGACCTGCCCCGGTTCACCCTGGTCGGGGCCACCACCAGGGTGGGGCGGGTGGCCCCGCCTCTACGCGACCGCTTCGGCTACGTCGCCCGGCTCGACTACTACCTGCCCGCCGATCTGGCCACCATCGTGCGCCGCTCCTCCGGCATCCTCGACGTCGCCATCGACGATCCCGGAGCCGAGGTCATCGCCCGTCGCTCCCGGGGGACCCCGCGGGTCGCCAACCGGCTGCTCCGCCGGGTGCGCGACTTCGCCACCGTCCGGGGCGACGGCACCATCGACGCCGCCGGCGCCGACGAGGCGCTGGGCGTGTTCGAGGTCGACCGGCGGGGTCTGGACAAGGTCGACCGGTACATCCTCGAGGCGATCATCCACAAGTTCGCCGGGGGACCGGTCGGGCTCTCCACGCTGGCCATCGCCGTCGGCGAGGACCCGGAGACGGTCGAGGACGCCTACGAGCCGTTCCTGCTGATGGAGGGCCTGATCCAGCGCACCCCGCGCGGTCGGATCGCCACCGCCCACGCCTACACCCACCTCGGGCTCGAGCCGCCGCCACCGCAGCCGATGGACGGGCAGCCGTCGCTGCTCGACGATCTCTGAGGCCCGTTCCTTTCCCCTCCCATTGGGAGGGGTGCCGAGGCTCGGCGAGGCGGGGTGGGACGTGCGGTTGCGTCGAAGGTCACTAACCTGCGGCGACACCCGGCGCGGGGACCGTGCCGGGTTGCTGTCCGCAAGGAGGACTTCGTGGGATACCTCGCCACCGTGCTGCTCGCCACCGAGGCCACCGACACCGGCCAGACCGGCTCGGTGCTCGGGCTCGTGCTGCCCCTGCTGGTGCTGGGCGGGCTCTTCTACTTCATGATCGTCATGCCGCAGCGGCGCCGGTTGAAGGCGGTCGAGCAGATGCGCAGCGCCATCGAGATCGGCGACCAGGTGCGCACCATCGGCGGGATGTACGGGAGGGTCACGTCCATCGACGAGACGGATGTCACCCTCGATGTCGGTGGGGGCACCAGCCTGCGCTTCACCAAGAAGGCGATCGCCGAGCGTCTTGGGGGCGAGACCGGGTGAATCGTCGCCGCCTCTGGATCACCATCGGGGTGATCCTGGTCATCGCGTGGGGGTCGGCGATCTTCTCCATCGTCGCCGGGTGGGGACCGACCCTGGGTCTCGACCTCAAGGGCGGCTTCGCCGTCACCCTGGTCGCCCCGGAGGGCACCGATGCCGAGGTGCTCGACAAGGCGGTCGAGATCATGCGGCAACGGATCGAGAACCTGGGCTCGGTCCAGGAGCCTGAGATCTCGGTGCAGGGAACCCGGTCGATCCTGGTCCAGCTCCCCGGGGTCGAGAACCGCGACCGCGCCCTGCAGGCGGTGGGCACCACCGGGACGCTCAGCTTCAGACCGGTGTTCGAGATCGGCGTCGTCAGCCCCGCCTTCACCAACGGGACCCTCCCCCTCCCACCCGAGCTGCAGGCCTCGACCACCACCGCCGTCCCTGACACGTCGACCACCTCGGCCGAGGACGGGTCCACGACCACCGCCGTCCCCGAGACCACCACCACCACGGCGGCACCGGTCATCCCCGACAACCTCGATCCGGAGACCGGGCTCACCATCGTCGACGACATCGCCGGCGAGGCGTACCTGCAGGGCCGGGACGGGTTGATCTACCGCGTCGGCCCCGCCTTCCTCACCGGACAGGACCTCACCGGAGCCCAGGCCGGGTTCATCGGCACCATCAGCGGCGGGGTGATCGTCGACCCCGAGTTCACCGCCGAAGGTGCGATCAGGTTCGAGGACGGTACCGCCGTCCTGTCGCAATACGCCATCGGCGATCCCCGACGCCAGATGGCCATCGTGGTCGACGGGGTGGTCAACTCGGCGCCGACCATCGACCGGTCGGTTGCCCCCGGGTCGTCGCTCGACGCCGACCAGGTGTACATCACCATCGGCTCGGCCGACAACGCCCAGGCCGAGGCGGAGGACCTGGCCACCATCCTCCGCTACGGGGCGCTGCCCACCGACCTCGAGCGGGAGCGGGTCGAGTCGGTCTCGGCGTCGCTGGGCGACGACTCGTTGCGGGCGGGGCTCATCGCCGGGGTGGGGGCGATGCTGGTGGTCGCCGTCGGCTTCGTGCTCTACTACCGGGCGTTCGGTCTGATCACCATCGTCGGGTTCACCATCTTCGGCTCGCTCCTCATGCTGATCCTCACCCTGCTCAGCAGGCTGCAGGGGGCCACGCTGACCCTCGCCGGAGTGACCGGCATCATCGTCTCGGTTGGGATCACCTCCGACTCGTACGTGGTGTTCTTCGAGCGGGTCAAGGAGGACTACCGCAAGGGACGACCGCTGCGCGCCGCCGTCGACCAGGGTTTCAAGAGCGCCTACCGCACCATCCTCACCGCCGACTTCATCGCACTCGCCGGCTCGGCGCTGCTGTGGATCCTGGCGATCGGGCTGGTGAAGGGCTTCGCCCTCACCCTCGGGCTGGCGACCCTGATCGACGTCGCCGTCGCCTACCTCTTCACCAGACCGGCCGCCATGCTGATGGTGCGCAGCAAGCTGGGCCATGGGGACGGCTTCATGACCATGGAAACGGCGATGGGCGGGTCCAACCACCCCAAACCGGCGGAGGCACCGGCATGAGGGACTTCCTGCGCCGTGTCTACCGCGGTGAGACCGACTACGACTTCATGTCGAGGAAGAACCTCTACTTCACCATCGCCGGGACGCTGGTCGCCCTCTCCCTGATCTCGATCATCTGGCGCGGGTTCGAGTTCAGCATCGACTTCACCGGGGGCACCGTCCTCGAGGCGCCCAACACCAGCGGTTCCTCCCTGGTCGAGTATCGGGAAGCCGTCGCCGTCGTCGGCCAAGGAGACGCCAGGATCCAGCTCACCGGTGACGGGGAAGGTGTCTTCCTCACCACCGAGGCCCTGAGCAACGTCGACCTGGACGCCCTGATCGACGCCCTCGCCGACCAGGCCGGGGTCGACGGCGACGACGTGTCGGTGGACGCCGTCGGGCCGACGTTCGGGGCCGAGATCACCCGCCGTGCCATCCAGGCGCTGGTGGTGTTCCTGATCGTGGTGAGCATCTTCATCACCCTCCGCTACGAGTGGAAGATGGCGGTGACGGCGCTGGTGGCCCTGTTCCACGACCTCATCGTCACCGCCGGCATCTACTCGGTGGTCGGTTTCGTGGTGACCCCGGCGACGGTGATCGCCGTGCTCACCATCCTCGGCTACTCGCTGTACGACGGGGTGGTGGTGTTCGACAAGATCGACGAGAACGTCCGCACCATGGGGGCCAAGCACACCTTCACCGAGATCACCAACGTCTCGATGAACGAGGTGGTGATGCGCTCGGCGATCACCGCCCTCACCACGATGATCCCCATCGGCAGCCTGCTGTTCATCGGCTCGTTCCTGCTCGGCGCCGAAACCCTCCAGGATTTCGCCCTGGCTCTGTTCGTCGGCGTCGGCGTCGGCACGTTCTCATCGCTGTTCATCTCGACCCCGCTGCTGGCGGTGTGGACCGAGCGGGAGCCGGAGTGGCAGCGGATGCAGCGCAGGGCCGGGCGTCGCTCCGGGGACGATCTCGAGCCGGCCGAGCCGGCCCCTGCCCGGGTGACGGCGGCCGCAGACACCGAAGGGGCCGTGCGAGCGGCGAAAGCGTCGACCGAGATCGTCAAGACACCCGCAGCCGACGTCATCGCCCGGCCCCCACGCCAGCGCCGGAAGCGCCGGTGAGTCCTGCGGCGGGGAAGCCCGGTGCCCCCGGGCGGTAGACTTCTCGGGTGAGCGAAGCCCTGATCCGCAGCCTGATCCGCGACGTGCCGGATTTTCCCAAGCAGGGGGTGATGTTCAAGGACATCACCCCGGTGCTGGCAGACCCCGGCGCCTTTGACGTCGCCCTCGACCTCATCCTCGCCCCCTTCGCCGGCGCCGGGATCACCAAGGTGGCTGGGATCGAGGCCCGAGGCTTCATGTTCGCCGCACCCATCGCCTGCAGGCTCGGCGCCGGGTTCATCCCCATCCGCAAGCCGGGCAAGCTGCCCCGCGAGGTGGTGGAGCAGGAGTACGTCCTCGAGTACGGCACCGACCGGCTCCAGGTGCACGCCGATGCCGTCCATGCCGGGGAGCGGGTGCTGGTGGTCGACGATGTGCTCGCCACCGGGGGGACGGCGGCGGCCTCGGTCGAGCTCCTCAGACGGGTCGGCGCCGAGGTCGTCGGGGTTGCCGTCCTGCTCGAGCTGGTCTTCCTCGGGGGCAGGGCCAAGCTCGACGGGATACCCTTCCATGCGGTGGTCAGCGATGGCGACGGCTGAGCCCTCCGAGACTGCGGCGGTGACCCGTCCCACGCCCGATGAGCTGTTCGCCGGCATCGTCGCCGAGTTCTCCAGCCACCATCGCCATGCGGATACCGCCCCCATGGAGCGCGCCTACCGCATGGCCGAGGAGCTCCACGCCGGTCAGCAGCGGCTGTCGGGCGAGCCCTTCATCGTCCACCCCCTGATCGTCACCGGCATCCTGGCCGGATACGGGATGGACGGCGCCACCCTGCAGGCGGCGCTGCTCCACGATGTGGTGGAGGACACCCCGGCCACCCTGGAGGCGATCGCATCGGGCTTCGGGCCCGAGGTGGCGGCGCTGATCGACGGGGTCACCAAGCTCGACCGGATCGAGTTCTCCTCGCGTGAGGAAGCCCAGGCGGCAACCATCCGCAAGATGGTCATCGCCATGGCCCGCGACGTCCGGGTGCTGCTGATCAAGCTGGCCGACCGCCTCCACAACATCCGCACCCTCGACCCGCTCCCGCCCGACAAGCAGCGGCGCATCGCCGAGGAGACCCTCGAGATCTACGCCCCTCTGGCCCACCGGCTCGGGGTGCAGGAGATCAAGCACGAGATGGAGGAGCTTTGCTTCGCCGTCCTCTACCCGAAGCGGATGACCGAGATCGAGGCGCTGGTGGCGAGGCGGGCTCCGGAGCGGGAGGCGTCGATCGAGAAGGCCACCCTCGACCTGCAGGAGGCGCTCGATGCCGCCGGGATCGAGGCGGAGATCACCGGCCGACCCAAGCACCTCTACTCGATCTACCGCAAGATGGTGGCCAGCGGTCTCGAGTTCGAGGACATCCACGACCTCATCGGGATCAGGGTGCTGGTGGCGGACAAGGCCGACTGCTACGCCGCCCTCGGGCTGGTGCACAGCATGTGGCCCCCGATCCACGGCCGGTTCAAGGATTACATCGCCATGCCCAAGTTCAACCTGTACCAGTCTTTGCACACGACCGTGGTCGGGCAGGACGGCAAGCCGCTCGAGGTGCAGATCCGCACCCACGACATGCATCACAAGGCCGAGTATGGGATCGCCGCCCACTGGCGCTACAAGGAGACGGGCGGGGCCGAGATCCCCTTCGTGTCGGACCTCATCCACGAGGAGTCGACCGACCCGCAGGAGTTCCTGTCGAACCTCAAGCTCGATCTGTACCAGGACGAGGTGTTCGCCCTCACCCCCAAGGGCGACGTGCGTACCCTGCCCCGCGGGTCGACCCCGGTCGACTTCGCCTACAGCATCCACACCGACGTCGGCCACGCCTGCGTGGGGGCCAAGGTCAACGGGCGGCTGGTGTCGCTCGACACCGAGCTGCATTCCGGTGACATCGTCGAGATCATGACCTCCAAGGGCCGCGACCCGAGACCGTCGCGGGACTGGCTCGATTTCGTCAAGTCGGGCAGGGCGGCCGGCAAGATTCGCCGCTGGTTCACCAGGGAGCGCCGCGACCAGTCGCTGGCGGACGGCAAGGAAGCGGTGGCCAAGGCGCTGCGCAAGGAGGGCCTCAACCTCAAGGCGGTCGACCGTGACGGGTTGCTGGGCGAGGTGGCCGAGGATCTGGGGCACCGCGACCTCACCGCCATGTACGTCGCCATCGGTGACAACCACATCGGCATCCAGACCGTGATGCGGCGTCTGGCCCGGCTCATGTCGGGCGGGGACGAGGACGACGACGATCTCGAGTCGGTCCCGTCGCTGCGGCCCAAGCCTCGCAAGCTGGGCGGCGGGATCATCATCGAGGGGATGGAGGACCTGCTGGTGCGGGTGGCCCGCTGTTGCTCCCCGGTTCCGGGTGACGACATCGTCGGGTTCGTCACCGTCGGCCGCGGCGTCTCGGTGCACCGGGCCGACTGCGCCAACATCGGAGCGCTCGGGGAGCGGGCCGAGCGCATGATCGACGTGTCGTGGGCGCCGGAGCAGAAGGGCTCGTTCACCGTCTGGTTCCAGATCGAGGCGCTGGACCGGCCCAAGCTGCTCAGGGACGTCACTATCGTGCTCGGCGAGCTGGGCGCCAACATCGTCGGGTCGTCCTCGGTCACCGGCAGCGACCGCATCGCCGTCATCCGCTTCGAGATCGAGCTGTCGGACACCAACCGGTTGGAGCGCATCATCGCCGAGCTGCGCGGCATCGCCGGGGTGTTCGACGCCTACCGTCTGGTGCCGCAGACCACCTGACCGCTACCAGAGGAGGACCGCATGGCAGGCGAGATCGCCTTCTTCGAGATCGGTGTAGAGGACTCCGCGCGGGGGAGGGCCTTCTACCAAGGTTTGTTCGGGTGGACCTTCGAGCCCGCTCCCACCGAGGGCTACATGATCCGCACCCCCAGCGAATCGGGCGGGATGCACGGCGGCGACGCAGGGGCCAGCCCGTACCTGTTCTTCGCCGTCGACGACATCGACGCCGCCGTTGCCAGGGTGGTCGAGCTGGGCGGGGAGACGGTGCACCTCGACCTCGACGGCGACCAGGCGACGGAGGACGCCTTCGGCCGCTTCCAGCTCTGCAAGGACGACCAGGGCTCGACCTTCGGGCTCCACCAACGCCCCGCCACCGGCTGACCGGCCGATCGGCACGCGACGAACCTTAGGTTCTGCGTACCCCTGGCGAGTACCAATCCGCTGAAGTTCGGGGGAGGCCGGCCTTTTCGGCGAACCTGAGGTTCCTACGTGTCGCCACGACACGCGATCCGCTGATGTTGAACCTAAGGTTCGCCGTACCTCTGGCGATGCGCGATCCGCTGATGTTGAACCTTAGGTCGGCGTACCTCTGGCGATGCGCAATCCGCTGAAGTTCCGGGGAGGCGGGGCCCCTTCGGCGAACCTTGGGTACGGCGTACCCCTGGCGAGTACCAATCCGCTGCAGTTCGGGGGAGGGCGGGGTCGATGGGGTCGCGCTCGGGCCGGGGCGTGCGAGACTCGCCCCGTGGCACTGCTCATCGACGGCCGGGCGTTGTGGCTGGCGGACACCAACTGCTACGTGGTGGCCACCGAACATGGTGGTCCGTGCGTGATCATCGACGCCCCTCCCGATGTCGCCGGGATCGAGGCGCTGGTCGCCTCGCATGCGCTGATCCCGGCGGCCTTGCTCACCACCCACGGCCACGTCGACCACGCCGGCGGGGGAGCGGTGGCCACCGGGTACGGGGTCGGTGCCTACCTGCATCCCGACGACGAGTTCCTCGCCCTCGACCCGGGGAGCCAGCTCCGCATGTTGTTCGGGGAGGTGGCCGCAGAGCAGGCCGCCGCCTTCGATTTCCCCGCCGGCTACCAACCGCTGGCCGCCGGCGACCGCATCGAGCTGGCCGGGCTGACCATCGAGGTGATGCACACCCCCGGCCACACCCCCGGCCACTGCTGCTTCCACCTCGCCGACGCCGGGGTGCTGTTCACCGGAGACCAGCTCTTCGCCGGTTCGATCGGCCGTACCGACCTGCCGGGGGGCGATCTGGCGACGTTGCTCCGGTCGATGCACCAGGTGCTCGCCCTCGACGACGCCACCAGGGTGCTCCCCGGCCACGGCCCGGAGACCTCGGTGCGGCGGGAGCGCCTCACCAACCCCTTCCGGCACCTCTGGGAGGGCTGACGGCTGGCGCCGGGACCGTGGCCGACCCGGCACCCCCTCACATCTTGGTCGTTGCCCGGCGGTACTGGCGCACCGACAGCGGCACGAACACCGCCAGGATGATGCCGATCCAGATCAGCGTGTACAGGACCGGGTTCTGCAGCGACCATGCGCCCGACGGGCTGGCGACGTCGATCCCGGACGCCTGCAGACCGCTGATGACCTCGGCCGAGGGCATGTTGCCGAACAGCTCCCGGACCGCCTGGGTGACGGCCGACACCGGGTTCCACTCGGCGAAGGTACGCAGCGGGCCCGGCAGGTTCTCCAGCGGCACGAAGGCGTTGGAGATGAACGTGAGCGGCATGATCACCATGAACGACGCATTGTTGATCACCTCGACGCTCGGGACCAACAGCCCGATGTAGGCCATGACCCAAGAGAAGGCGTAGCTGAACAGGAGCAGCAGCAGAAAGCCGCCGACGATCTCCATCGGCGAGGTGTGCACCCGCCATCCGACCACGAGCCCGGTGAGCGCCATGATTCCCACCGAGAGCACGTTGTAGACGACGTCGCTGGCGGTCCGTCCGGCCAGAACCGCCGATCGTGACATGGGCAGCGACCGGAAGCGGTCGATGATGCCCTTCGACATGTCGTCGGCGATCCCGGCCCCGGTGAAGGTGGCGCCGAACACCACCGTCTGGGCGAAGATGCCAGCGATCAGCCACTCCCGGTACGGGACGCCCGGGATGTCGATCGAACTGCCGAAGACGTAGACGAACAGCAGCACGAACATGATGGGTGACATCAGCACCCACACGAGCACCTCGGGAACCCGCTTGATCTTGATCAGGTTCTTCTTGGCGACGACGGCACTGTCGGCAACGGCCCACATCAGGCTTGTCATCGCAACACCTCCTCGGGGTCATGGGCTTGGTCGGGGGCGACGTCGGGCGAGCCGGCGGCTCCACCACCGTCCCCGCCCCACCCGGCGGTGTGCCCGGTGAGGGTGAGGAACACGTCGTCGAGCGTTGGCCGGCGCAGTCCGACGTCGGACAGGCGGATACCCAGGGCGTCGAAGTCGAGCAGCACCTTCCGGAAGGTGCCGGCACCGCCGGGCACCGGCGCCGTCAGCTTGCGGCTGCGGTCCTCGACCTGCACGCCGTCCACCGAGTAGCCGGCGAGCACTCGCCATGCCTCGGGGATGTCGGAGGCGGTCTCGACCACGAGCTCGATCCGCTCGGTGCCGCTCCGCTGCTTGAGCTCGTCGGCGGTGCCTCGCTCGATGCAGCGGCCGTGGTCGATCACGACGATCTCGTCGGCCAGATGGTCGGCCTCCTCCATGTACTGGGTGGTGAGCAGGAGCGTGGTGCCCTGACCGACCAGCTCCCGGATGACCTCCCACATGTCGGCCCGGCCGCTCGGGTCGAGCCCGGTGGTCGGCTCGTCGAGGAACAGCACGGTCGGCTTGGCGACCAGCGCACCGGCCAGGTCGAGACGGCGCCGCATCCCACCCGAGTAGGTCTTCACCGGGCGGTTGGCCGCCTCCGACAGGCCGAACCGCTCGAGCAACTCGGCGGAGCGGATGCGGGCGGGTCCTCGGCCCAGCCGGTACAGGCGGCCGATCATGTCAAGGTTCTCGGCTCCGGTCAGGTGCTCGTCGACGGCGGCGTACTGCCCGGAGAGCCCGATCCGCTTCCGCACCTCGCCCGGGTCGACCATGACGTCGACCCCGGCCACCCACGCCGCACCGGCATCGGCCGGGAGCAGCGTCGTGAGGATACGGATCGCGGTGGTCTTGCCCGCCCCATTCGGACCCAGCAGCCCGAGAACCCGACCGGCGGGGACGGCCAGGTCGAGCCCGTCGAGGGCGGTCACATCTCCGTAGCGCTTCACCAGCCCGGTGGTGAGGATGACCTCATCGGTCGGGCTGCTTCTCGGTTTGGTCACGGTGCCTCCTGCTTGTTGCCTTCGATAGCAAGTTGGACGGCGCGGCGGCGCGGAAATCATCGTCCCGGGGGATGTCGGTGGGCGCTCGCGCCGTCTCCAGGCGACCCAGGGATCGAATGGGTCGAATCCTGGAGGTGACTACCGTGACGCCCCGCACCGGCGCTCTCCGGTGCGGCCCGGCGCACCAGGAGCGTCCATGTCCACCCTGTATCGCGACAGCCGTGCCGGGCTCATCCGGCCCGAGGATGCCGGGCGCACCGTCCGGCTCGCCGGATGGGTGGCTCGATCCCGCCACCACGGGGGCGTGGTGTTCGTCGACCTGCGCGATGCATCGGGACGGGTCCAAGTGGTGGGCAACCCCGAGGAGCACCCCGAGCTGGTCGACATCCTCCACGGGCTGCGAGCCGAGTATTGCATCGCCGTCACCGGCGTGGTGCGGCTCCGCCCCGAGGGGACGGTCAACCCCGATCTCGCCACCGGTGGGGTCGAGGTCGTGGCCGATGCCATCGAGGTGTTGAGTGCGGCGTCGGCCCTGCCCTTCCAGCTCGACGAGCGCACCGAGATCGACGAGTCCAAGCGGCTCCAGTACCGCTACCTCGACCTGCGTCGCCCCCGCATGCGGGACAACCTGGTGAGCCGCTCCCGGGTGGTGGCCACGATGCGGCGCACCATGGACCAGCTCGGGTTCCTCGAGGTGGAAACCCCGACCCTGATCGCATCCACCCCGGAGGGCGCCCGCGACTTCCTGGTACCGAGCCGGCTCCGCCAGGGGGAGTTCTACGCACTGCCCCAGTCGCCGCAGCTCTTCAAGCAGCTCCTGATGATCGCCGGGGTGGAGCGGTACTACCAGGTGGCCCGCTGCTACCGCGACGAGGACTTCCGCGCCGACCGCCAGGTCGAGTTCACCCAGCTCGATCTCGAGGGCTCGTTCTGGGGTCAGGAGGACGTGCTCGCCACCCTCGAGCAGATCGTGGTGGCGGTGGTGGCCGAGGCCAGGGGAGTGCAGCTCCCCATCCCGTTCCCCCGGCTCACCCACGCCGAGGCGATACGCCGCTACGGCACCGACAAGCCGGACATCCGCTTCGGGATGGAGCTGGTCGACCTCGGGGGGGTGTTCGCCGCCACCGGGTTCGGTGCCTTCCGCCGGGTGCTCGACGAGGGCGGCGCCGTCGGCGGGGTCAACGCCGGGGCGCTGGGGCTGAGCCGTTCCGGTCTCGACGCCCAGGTGGAGCGGGCCCGCCACCTCGGGGCCAAGGGTCTGGTGTGGATGGTGGTGGAGCCTGATGGGGCGCTGCGCTCGCCCGTGGCCAAGTTCCTCGACGACGCCGAGCGCATCGCCCTGGTCGAGGCGATGGGGGCCGCCTCCGGCGACCACCTGCTGCTCGTCGCCGCCCGGCCCGGAATGGTGGCGTCGGTGCTGGGCCAGCTCAGGCTCGACCACGGCCGTCCCCAGGGCCACGAGGAGCTCGCCTTCCTGTTCGTCACCGATTTCCCGGTCTTCGAGGTGGGCGACGACGGGTCGCTCACCCCCGCCCACCATCCGTTCACCGCCCCGGTCTCCGTCGAGGCGATGCGGGACACACCGCAGACGGCGCTGTCGATGGCCTACGACATGGTGCTCAATGGCGCCGAGCTGGGATCGGGCAGCGTCCGGATCCACGATCCCGAGGTGCAGGCGGCGGTGTTCGAGCTGCTCGGGATCGACGCAGTCAGCGCGAGACGCCGCTTCGGTTGGTTCCTCGAAGCGCTCCGCTTCGGGACCCCGCCCCATGCCGGGTTCGCCATCGGGATCGACCGGCTGGTCTCGATCCTCCAGGACGAGCCCAACATCCGCGAGGTGATGCCCTTCCCCAAGACCCAGACCGGGGCCGATCCGCTTACCGGCTCCCCCTCGGCGGTGGAGCAGGCACAACTCGACGAGTTGGGCATCGCCATCCGTCCCGAGGTGCTCGCCGCCGCCGAGGTGGGTCGGGAGCGACCGGAGGGCTGACCTCAGCGCCAGCCAGCAAGCAACTCCTTGCTGAGCTGGCCCAGCCGGCGTTGCCAGAAGGGCCCGAAGCTGATCCGTGCCACCCCGGCGGCGGCCAGCTCGGCCGGGTTCTCCTTGTAGGGTCGGGCGACGGTGCTCACCGGGAGGGGGAGGGCGACCACCAGACGGCGCAGCCCCTCCGGCCCGGGCAGCCCTATCGGGTAGAGGGCGTCGGCGCCGGCGGCGGCGCACGCCACCAGCTGGGCGACCGCCCGGTCGAACCTTTCCTGGTCGGCGATGTCGGGTCTGACCAGGATGTCGGTGCGGGCGTTGACCACCACATGGACCCCGGCGGCGTCCGCCGCCCGGCGGACCCCGGCGATGAGCTCGGCGTGCTCGGTGGCGCTGCGCAGCCGGCTCCCCTCGCCGTGCACCGTGTCCTCGAGGTTGAGCCCCACCGCCCCCGCCCCCAGCAGCCCGTCGACGATCCGCCCCGGGCTCTCGCCGTAGCCCGACTCGAGGTCGGCGGACACCGGGACGTCGACCGAGCGGGTGATCACCGCCACCTGTGCGAGCATCTGGTCCAGGGTGAGACCCTCGTTGTCGGGCGACCCCAGGGCTTCCGCCACCGGGTGGCTCCCGATGCTGATGGCGGTGAACCCTGCCTCGACCGCCAGGCGCGCCGACCAGGCGTCCCACACCGTGGGCAGCACGACCGGCGTGCCCGGCCGGTGCATCGCCAGGAGCTTCTCCGCCATCTCGCTCAGGGACATGGGTTGCGCCTCCTCGATTCGTGGCTACCGCCGACCGGTTTGATGGCCCACCCTACGATGGCCTCGGTGACCACCGAGCCCGATCTCTTCGCCGCCGACCGTGCCGCCGCCCGGGCCACGGCGGCGCCGCTGGCGGCCCGGATGCGCCCGGCGACGCTCGACGAGGTGGTGGGTCAGGAGCACCTGACCGCACCGGGTGCGGCGTTCCGGTCGATCGTGGAGACCGGCCCGGTGTCGATGATCCTGTGGGGCCCGCCCGGCACCGGCAAGACCACCCTGGCCCGGTTGGTGGCCTCGGCGTCGTCCGCCCGGTTCGAGTCGCTGTCGGCGACCTCGGCCGGGGTCCGTGACGTACGCGCCGTGCTCGAGGAGGCGGGGCGGCGGCTCGAGGAGGGCAGGGGCCGCACCGTGCTCTTCATCGACGAGATCCACCGCTTCAACAAGACCCAGCAGGACGCCCTGCTCCCCGGGGTCGAGGACGGGATCGTGGTCCTGGTGGGGGCGACCACCGAGAACGTGTTCTTCGAGGTCACCTCGCCGCTGGTGAGCAGGAGCACCCTGTTCCGCACCAACCCGCTCACCCCCGAGGCGGTGGCGGCCCTGCTCCGCCGCGCCGCCGACGACCCGGTGCGGGGCCTCGGTGGATCCCCCGCGGTCGGCGACGACGTCCTCGCCATGCTCGCCGAGCGGGTCGGGGGAGACGCCAGGCTCGCCCTCAACGCCCTCGATATCGCCGCTCGCATCGCCGCCGGGCGCGGCCGGTCGATCACCGGGATCGAGATCGAGGAGGCCTTGCAGCGCCGCATCGTCCGCTACGACAAGACCGGCGACCGCCACTACGACGTGATCTCGGCGTTCATCAAGTCGCTGCGGGGGTCCGACCCGGATGGGGCGATGTACTGGCTGCACACCATGCTCGACGCCGGCGAGGACCCGGAGTTCATCGCCAGGCGGATGATCATCCTCGCCTCGGAGGACGTGGGGCTTGCCGACAGCCGGGCGCTGGGCATCGCCGTCGCCGCCTTCGACGCCCTGCGGGTGGTCGGTCTGCCCGAGGCGTCGTACGCCCTGTCACACGCCGCCGTCTACCTGGCGCTGGCCCCCAAGTCGAACAGCGTCGCCGGCGCCATCGGCGCCGCCAGGGATGCGGTGAACGGGACTCCGGCCGCCCAGGTCCCCGATCATCTGCGTAGCGCCGCCACCCCGGGGGAGCGCGCCCTCAGCCACGGTGTCGGCTACCGCTACCCCCATGACGATCCGGCCGGGATCGTGGCCCAGCAGTACCTCCCCGACGGAGCCGAGGACGTCATCGTCTACCGGCCCGGCACCCACGGGGAGGAATCGGGGTTGGCGGAACGGTTGGCTCGGATCGATGCCATCCTCGGCAAGGGCCGCCGCCGCTGAGATGCCGACCCCCTGCGATACTTGGCCGGTGGCTGTCCAATCGGCTCCGGTGATCGGCGCCCACCGCGTCGGCGTGGTTGGCCCCGATCGGCGGCCCGAGGAGGCCGGCCGTGCCTGATGTCAAGACGACCTGGGGGCCACTCGGGGACCGGTTCGACGACTACGACGCCCGGATCACCACCACCCTCGCCCGGATAGGCGTCCCGGTTCTCCGCCTCGGTCTGGGGGTGGTGTTCCTGTGGTTCGGGATCCTGAAGTTCTTCCCCGGGCTCAGCCCGGCGCAGGACCTGGCCACCCGGACCATGGAGAAGCTGTCGCTCGGCCTGATCACCCCCGACGTCGCCCTCCCCATCCTGGCGGCGTGGGAGACCCTGATCGGGCTCGGGCTGCTCACCGGCCGCTTCCTCAGGGCCACGTTGCTGTTGCTGGCGGTGCAGATGGCGGGAACGCTCACCCCGCTGCTGCTCTTCCCCGGTGAGGCCTTCACCTCGTTCCCGATCGCACCGACCCTCGAGGGCCAGTACATCATCAAGAACATCGTGCTGATCGGCGCCGCCCTGGTGGTTGGGGCCACCGTCCGAGGCGGGCGACTGGTGCCGGAGACCGGCGACATCGACCAGCCGTCCGGGAACGGGAAACGGGAAGGTGGCCGCCGCACCGATTGAGCCGGCGGCCCGTTCCCGGGTGCGCGCTCCCGGTCCTGGCGGCAGACCCGACCGTCGGCGTGTCTTCGGACCGCAGGGCCACGCCCCTCCCCGGCTACCATCGCCGCCGTGCTGCTCCGGATCCGCTGGTTCATCCTCGGCGCTCTCAGCTCGCTGGTCGGGGCCGCCTACGCCGCCTCCAAGCTGCGCAGGGCACGGCAGCGGCTGACGCCATCTGCCCTGGCCGACAGCGGTAAGCGGGCTGCGGTGGCGATGCTCGACCGCACCGCCGACCGGATCGACCCGCCCCGACCCGCGGCGCGCTGACCCCCCGGGTTCCAATGGCCGACATCATCACCCCACGCACCCTCAAGGGCTTCCGCGACCTGCTCCCGGCCACGGCGAGCGAACGGGAGCGGATCATCGCCGCCGCCGTCGCCGTGTTCAGGCGGTACGGGTTCGCCCCGATCGACACCCCGGCGCTGGAGTACGCCGAGATCCTCGCCGGCAAGGGTGGAACCGAGACCGACAAGCAGATGTACCGGTTCGAGGACGCCGGGGGACGCGATGTGGCGTTGCGGTTCGACCTCACCGTGCCCCTCGCCCGGTTCGTCGCCCAGCACATCGAAATCCTGGGTACCCCTTTCAAGCGGTACCACGTCGACAAGGTGTGGCGGGGCGAGAACCCTCAAAAGGGCAGGTTCCGGGAGTTCGTCCAGTGTGACTTCGACACCATCGGCACCGAGAGCCCGCTGGTCGACATCGAGACCGTGCTGCTGGTCAGCGACCTGTTCGTCGCCATCGGGATGGACCGGTTCACCATCAGGGTCAACGACCGCCGCATCCTCAACGCGGTGCTGACCAGGGTGGGGCTCCACGATCAGGGCACCGAGGTGCTGCGCAGCCTGGACAAGCTGAGCAAGGTTGGAGAGGACTGGGTCGCAGTCGATCTGGTCGCCGGGGTCGGCGCCACCGCCGCCCAGGTCGACGCCGTGCTCGGGCTCGCCCGCCAGCACGGGTCGGGGACCGACGTCCTCGAGGGGATGGGGGCGCTCACCGGCGGGGACGAGGCGGCCGATGCCGCCCTCGCCATGCTCGCCGCCCTGGTCGAGAGCGCCGGCGCCCTCGGTGCCGCCCCCGCCAGGATCGTCGTCGACGGGTCGATCGCCCGTGGTCTCGACTACTACACCGGAATCGTGTTCGAGACCTACCTCGACGACCACCCCGAGGTCGGGGCCTGCTGCAGCGGTGGTCGCTACGACGACCTGGCCTCGCGCTACACAGGGCGCAGGCTCCCCGGGGTCGGGGGTTCGCTCGGAGTCGACCGGCTGCTCGCCGCCATCGGCGACCGGGAAGGCGGCCCGGCGGCGACGGCCCCGGTGCTGCTCACCCGGTTCACCGCCGAGGATGTCGTCGATCTGGTCACCCTGGCGGCCAGGATCCGGGACGCCGGGGTCGGGGTCGAGGTGTATCCGGACGCCGACCGGATCGGGAGCCAGCTCAGGTACGCCGATCGCCGCGGCCACCCAGTGGTGTTGATCGTCGGCCCCGACGAGCGCGCCGCCGACTCGGCCACGGTCAAGACGATGGCCACCGGCGACGAGCGCACCGTCGCCGCCTCCGAGGTCGTGGCCGAGATCGTCAGGGTCCTCGACGCCGATCCCCAAGCCGTTTCTTAGGATCGGAACGCGTCACCCATGACGCGAACGGGTCCTAAGAAACGAGGCACTGGGTTCCTGTCACCGAATCGCGTCATCGGCGCCGCCATCGGATCCTAAGAAATGGTGCAGCCTCTAACCTCCCGGCCATGGACGGCGACCAGATCAGGGAGACCTTTCAGAGGTTCTTCGAGGAGCGGGGTCACACCGTGGTGCCCAGCGCCTCGCTGATCCCGCACGACCCCAGCCTGCTGCTCACCGTCGCCGGGATGGTCCCCTTCAAGCCCTACCTGCTGGGTGAGGTGCCGCTGCCCTACCGGCGCGCGGTCAGCATCCAGAAGTGCCTGCGCACCGAGGACATCGACATCATCGGAACCACCGCCCGGCACCTCACCTTCTTCGAGATGCTGGGCAACTTCTCGTTCGGGGACTACTTCAAGGAGCGGGCCATCCCCTGGGCCTACGACCTGATCACCGAGAGCTTCGGGCTCGACCCCGACCGGTTGTGGTACACCGTCCACCACGGCGACGACGAGGCCGCCGAGATCTGGATCGACGGCGTCGGCATCCACCCGGATCGGCTGCAGCGCCGGGACCGGGACAACTTCTGGCAGATGGGGGTGGCGGGGCCGTGCGGGCCCTCCTCGGAGATCTTCTACGACAAGGGCCCCGAGTACGGGCCCGACGGAGGTCCCGTCGTCGATGAGGAGCGGTTCATGGAGCGCTGGAACCTGGTGTTCATGCAGAACATCCAGGACGAGCCCTACCACGTCATCGGCGACCTCCCCGCCAAGAACATCGACACCGGGGCCGGGTTGGAGCGGGTGGCGACCGTGCTCCAAGGGGTCGACGCCCTGTTCGACACCGACCTGGTCCGCCCCATCCTGGCCACCGCCGAGAACCTGACCGGGGTCACCTACGGCGGTTCGTCCGGGCCCGACGTCAGCCTGCGGGTGATGGCCGACCACTCCCGATCGGTGACCTTCCTGATCGCCGACGGCGTGGTTCCCTCGAACGAGGGACGGGGGTACATCCTGCGCCGCCTGCTCCGCCGCGTGGTCAGGCACGCCTTCCTGCT
>JBPCMS010000070.1:0-14878 GCA_051002015.1 Acidimicrobiia bacterium | reverse complement strand
ATGCAGGCGGGGACCATGGTGGGCTTCATGGCGCACCGCACCCTGGGCCAGTTCGACACCGGGATGCCGGCGCTGGGCACCGAGCGCCTGTACCTGGTGGTCCCCAACGTCGAGGGCTTCGCCACCGACCACGGGCTCGACCAACGCCAGGTGAGACTCTGGGCGGCGTGCCACGAGGTGGCCCACCACGCCATCCTCGACGTGCCCTGGGTGCGTCCCAGGGTCACCGAGCTGCTCACCGACTTCGCATCGTCGGTGAGCTTCGACTCGTCCAAGCTATCCGAGACGCTGGAGCGGATGGACGACCCCGCCGCCATCGAGGACGTGCTCGGCGGGGCCGGCGGACTGGCAGGGCTGCTCGGCGGCAACCACGACCCGGAGAAGCTGGCGCCCATCCAGGCGCTGCTGGCGACCATCGAGGGCTACGGCGACCACGTGGTCGGGCTCGCCCTGACCGACATCGCCCCCGAGCTGGGTCCCATCCAGGAGGCGTGGGCGAGGCGGCGGGCCGAGCCCGGCCAGGCAGAGCAGTTCCTCTCCCAGCTCATCGGGCTGGAGCTGGAGCGGCACCACGCCGGGGACGCCACCAGGCTCTTCACCGAAATCGGGCGACGGTGGGGGATGGTCTCGGTCGACAGCCTCTGGTCGTCCCCGCAGTCGGCGCCCACCCTGGCCGAGCTCACCGACCCGGTGGGTTGGGCGGCCCGGGTGCTGCTGACCGACCCCATGGACGAGACGCCCTAGTTCTCACCCGCTTCCCGATTGCGCTCCTGTCTCATGAAGCGATCGCGTTGGCAGCCGGCACGGCACGGCCACCGTCCCTGCGTTCGCTTGAGGCGATTCACCTGGCGTCGGCACAGGCGGTGGCAAGCGAGGTGACGGCCGTGATCACCTACGACCAACGGCTGGCCGATGCCGCCCGGGGAGCAGGTCTCACCGTGATGGCGCCGTCATGAAATCCGCGGGGATGACCCCTGATGTTGGTCTGGTCACTGGCGACACGAGCGCCATGGCTCGGCTGGCCTGACCGCCGGGGGGCTACGCCTGGAGACGGTAGCCCACGCCCCGCACGGTGGTGATGACGGGGGCGCCCGCAACGCTCTCCAGCTTGCGGCGCAGCCGGCGGATGTGCTGGTCGAGGCTCTTGGAGTCGTCCCAGCCGATGCCCCACACCTCCTCGAGTAGGTCGGGTCTGGGCACGATGCGCCCCGCCCGGCCCATCAGCAACCGCATCACCTCGAACTCCTTGCGGGGCAGATCGAACACAGCCTCCCCGACCCGAAGCTGGTAGCGGTTCGGATCGAGCACGGCGTCCCCGACCACCAGCACCGCCTCCTCGGTGTCGGCCACCCCGCCCCGCCGTGCCACCGCCCGGATCCGGGCCACCAGCTCGCGCAGCGAGTAGGGCTTGGTCAGGTAGTCGTCCGCCCCCAGCTCGAGGGCGAGCACCACGTCGGCCTCGGCGTCCTTGGCGGACAGCACGATGACCGGGACCTCGCTCTCCGCCCTGATCCGCTTCAGCACGTCGATCCCGGAGAGCCCGGGGAGCATCAGGTCGAGCAGCACCACGTCCGGTCGGGTCTCCCGGAAGCGGATCAACCCCTGCCGACCGTCGTCTGCGGTCTCCAGACCGATCCCCTCCCGGTTCAGCGCCGACCCGACGGCATCGACGTAGCTGGGCTCGTCCTCGATGATCAGGGCGGTGAGCTGGGTCACGACGCCTCCAACGGGATGCGGATGCGGAAGGTGCTGCCGTTCCCGGGGGACGACTCGACCTCGACCGTCCCGTGGTGGCTCATCGCCACGTGCCTGACGATGGCCAGCCCCAACCCGGTGCCGCCCCGGTGCCGGCTCCGGCCCCGGTCAACCCGGTAGAACCGCTCGAAGATGCGGTCCTGCTGGTCGAGCGGGATGCCGATCCCGTGGTCTTCGACCTCGATCACCGCATGGACGCCATCGCGCCGTCCCCGGACCACCACCTCGGGGCGGCCGGTGCCGGGGATGCTGTGGGTGACCGCGTTGTCGAGCAGGTTGGAGACGGCGGAGACGAGCTGGCGCCGATCGGCCGCCACCACCAGGGTCGCCTCCGGCGGCTCGGTGGTGACCGTGACCCCGGAGGCGTCGGCGAGGATGGCAACCCCGCGGGCCGCCTCGTCGATCACGTCGCCCAGGTCCACCGGCTTGGTCTCGGGATCCTCGGACTCGACCAGGGACAGGTCGAGCAGGTTCCTGACCAGCTCTGACATCCGACCCGCCTCGGTCTGGACCCTGCCGGCCAGCCGGTGTCTGGTGGCGTCGTTCTCGGCGTCTGCCAGCGCCTCGGCCAGCACCGAGAGCGCACCGAGCGGGGTCTTCAGCTCGTGGCTCACGTTGGCGACGAAGTCGCGCCGCATCGCTTCCACATGCTCCCGCTCGGTGATGTCGATCAGGTGGACGGTGACGCCCGGGCCCGCCCCGTTGCCGAGCGGGGCAACCAGCTGGCGGAGCACCCGGCGCCGCCGCCCGAACAGCTCGATCCGCTCATCCCTTGGCTCACCGGTGGCGAGCACCCTCTCGGCGGCGCGGCGAACCCTGGCCATCGTGGCCGTCTCGGTGGCACCGCCCTCGACCATGGCCCGGGCGGCGGCCGAGGCGAAGGTCACCGCCAGCCCGCCGTCGAGCATCATCAGCCCGATCGGCGAAGCGCCGACCGCCTGCTCGACGATCCCGAGCCGGTCGGCGATGGCGTCGACCCGACCCACCAGGTCCTCCACCGCGGTCTCGACCGGTCTCGAGCGCCACCCGGGAGGAAGGGCGGCACGGACCGCGGCGAGCCGACCATCCGCCTCGGTGGCGCGGCGCCGCCAGCGCAGCGCCACCCCGCCGGCGGCGATCGCAACCACGGCGGAGGCGACCATGACCCATTCCACGGCGGTGATGCTACGACGGGGCGGGGGATGCCAGATCCGGGATGGGCCCGCTCCGGCAAGAGTTCACACCCAGTTCACCTTGGATCCGGAATCGGGTCAACGGGCTCCCATATCGTCATCATCGTGAAGAGAAGCGGTCCCAGCCGCACGACCACACATGGAGCAACACACCTATGAAGGCCAGACGATTCGTTCCGTTCGTCCTCGCCCTTGCCCTGACCGCAGCGGCGTGTGGGGGGGACGACGACACCACAGGTACGGACGCACCGGTAGCCACGGAAGGACCGGGCGCCGGCGGCAGCATCGCCATCTCGGGCTCGTCGACCGTGGAGCCGATCAGCGCCCTGGTGGGCCAGCGGTTCGCCGACGCCAACCCCGGTGTCGCCATCAGCGTCGACGGTCCCGGCACCGGCGACGGTTTCCAGCTCTTCTGCGCCGGCGAGACCGATGTCGCCGACGCCAGCAGGGCGATCCAGGACGAGGAAGCGGCGCTGTGCGCCGACAACGGCATCGAGTACCTCGAGCTCCAGGTGGGAATCGACGGGCTCTCGGTGCTCACCAACCAGGCCAACACCGAGCTGAGCTGCCTCAACTTCGGCGACCTCTACGCCATCAGCGGGCCCGAGTCGATCGGCTTCGAGAGCTGGGCGGACGCCAACGACCTGGCCGCCGAGGTCGGCGGCACCGGTAACTTCCCGGATGTGCCGCTGACCATCACCGCCCCCGGTGAGGAGTCGGGCACCTACGACACCTATGTCGAGCTGGCCCTGGGCGCGATCGCCGAGGAGCGGGGGCAGGACGAGGTCGCCCGGCCCGACTACACCGCATCTCCCAACGACAACGTCATCGTCGAGGGGATCCGGGGCAGCGACACCTCCTTCGGCTGGGTGGGCTACGCCTTCTTCACCGCCAACCAGGAGACGCTCAAGGCGTTCGAGATCGACGGCGGCGACGGCTGCGTGGCCCCCACGCCAGAGACGATCGCCGACGGGAGCTACCCGCTGTCCCGTCCGCTGTTCATCTACGTCGACACGGCGAGGATGGCGGCCAAGCCCGAGCTGGCGTCGTTCGTCGAGTACTACTTCTCGGAGGAGGGCATCACCGCCGTCGCCGACGCCGGCTACGTGGAGCTGACCGGCTACGACGACCAGCGGGCCGCAATCGGCTGACCAAGGACCAACGCCATCTCGCCCACCACGAGACCACCAGAATGGCGCCCATGACCTCACCAACCGGAATCGACCTGGGGGGGGACCCCAAGCGGCTCCGTCGGGAACGGGTGGTGAGGGGCGCCTTCTGGGGGGCGGCGCTCTTCTCGGTCCTGCTCAGCGCCCTGATCATCCTCTCCCTGGCGGAGGAGGCGTGGCGCTTCATGAGCACGGTGGAGTGGTCGGCGCTGTGGAGCATCGGGTGGTTCCCCAGACGGGGGCTGTTCGACCTGCGCACCATCATCGTGGCCACGCTGCTGGTGGCCGGGATCGCCATGCTGGTCGCCGCCCCCCTCGGTCTCGGCGCCGCCGTCTACCTGTCGGAGTACGCCAGCCCCCGGATGCGGCGGATCCTCAAGCCGGTGCTCGAGATCCTGGCCGGCATCCCGTCGGTGGTGCTCGGCTACTTCGCCCTCACCTGGATCAGCCCCAACCTGATCCAGCCCATCTTCGACTCCGACATCTTCAACATGCTGTCGGCCGGGATCGGGGTGGGCATCCTCACCACGCCCCTGGTCGCCTCGGTGGCCGAGGATTCGCTGCGAGCCGTGCCCCAGGCGTTGCGGGAGGCGTCCTACGGGCTCGGAGCCCGCAAGTCGGCAACGGTGCGCAAGGTCGTCCTCCCCGCCGCCGTCTCCGGGATCATGGCAGCGATGATCCTCGGCATCTCCAGGGCCATCGGCGAGACCATGGTGGTGGCGATGGCGGCAGGTGCCACCGGGGGCGGCTTGCTCACCCTCAACCCGATCGAGCCCGGGATCACGATGACGGCGGCGATGGCGTCGCTCGCCATCGGCACCGATCAGGTGGCGGGGGCCGGCAACGCCTTCCAGAGCCTGTTCTTCGTCGGGCTGCTGCTCTTCGCCATGACCCTGCTGCTCAACATCGTCAGCGACCGGTTCGTGCAGCGGGTAAGGGAGAAGTACTGATGCGGACCATCACCACCGGCGACGCCGTTGCCGCCCGCATCGCCGGACGCAAGCTGCATTGGCGTGAGCTCGCCTTCGAGGGCGCCCTGCTCCTCGCCCTGCTGGTGTCGCTGCTGTTCCTGGTGACCCTGCTCGCCGACATCCTGATCAAGGCGATGCCGGTGCTCACCGAGCGCCCCGCCGACTTCGTGTCGGGCGAGCTGTCGCCCGACCCGGCCCGCGCCGGTGTCGGGACCTCGATCCTCGGCTCGCTGACCATCACCATCGCCGTGGCCGTGCTCGCCTTTCCCGCCGGCATCGGCACCGCCATCTACCTCGAGGAGTACGCCTCGAACTCCAGGTTGACCGGGTTCATCAGGACCAACATCCGCAACCTGGCCGGGGTACCTTCGATCGTGTTCGGCATCCTCGGGTTCGCCATCTTCGTTCGCCTGGTGTCTGCGGTCGGGCTGGGCGGCAGCGTCAACGGCCGCAACATCCTGGCGGCGGGACTCACCCTGGCCGCCCTGGTGCTCCCCATCGTCATCATCACCGCCTCCGAGGCGCTCCTCGCCGTGCCGGACAGCATCCGCGAAGCCGGCTTCGGGGTGGGGGCGACCCGCTGGGAGGTCATCAGGCATCACGTGCTCCCCTCGGCCTCCCCAGGGATTCTCACCGGGACCGTGCTCACGCTGTCCCGGGCATTCGGGGAGACGGCGCCGCTGCTGCTGGTGGGCGCGGTCACCGGGTTCTTCACCCTCGGCGAGGGTTCCACGGTGATGGACAGGCTCACCTCGGCGTACACCGCCCTCCCGGTGACCGTGTTCTCCTGGTCCCGCCAGCCCAGCGAGGAGTTCAGGGCGCTGGCGGCTGCGGCCATCGTGACCCTGCTGCTGGTGCTGTTGACCGCCAACGCCGCAGCGATCATCCTGCGGAACCGATATGAACGGAAGTGGTGAGGACATGCTGCCCGAGGGCGACACCCTGACCGGGGCCGAACCGGCGACCCGACCCGTGGTCCGGTCGCGGGTCGAGCGTCCCGCCCTCGATCCGGGGGCGCCGGTGATGTTCGAGGTCGACGATCTCAACGTCTTCTACGGGGACTTCCATGCGGTCAGGGGCTTCAGCGGAGGGATCAAGGAGCACGAGATCACCGCCTTCATCGGCCCATCCGGGTGCGGCAAGTCGACCATGCTGCGTTGCTTCAATCGGATGAACGACCTCATCGAGGGCGCTCGGGTGACCGGCAGGCTGCTCTACCACGGCACCGACCTGTACGCCCCCGAGGTCGACCCCGTCGAGGTGCGGAGAAGAGTTGGCATGGTGTTCCAGAAGCCGAACCCGTTCCCCAAGTCGATCTTCGACAACGTCGCCTTCGGGCCCAAGATCAACGGGTACAAGGGATCGATGCCGGACCTGGTGGAGCGCTCGGTGCGCCGGGCGGCCCTGTGGGACGAGGTCAAGGACAAGCTCGACGAGTCGGCGTATGCGTTGAGCGGCGGCCAGCAGCAGCGGCTGTGCATCGCTCGGGCGATCGCCACCAACCCCGACGTGGTGCTGATGGACGAGCCGTGCTCGGCCCTCGACCCCATTGCCACCCTGCGGATCGAGCATCTGATGCAGGAGCTGAAGAAGGACTACACGATCATCATCGTCACCCACAACATGCAGCAGGCGGCGCGGGTCAGCGACCGTACCGCCTTCTTCAATGTATCCTTGAACGAGAAGGGCCAACGCACCGGCCATCTGGTCGAGTTCAACGACACCGCCAAGCTCTTCACCAACCCCGACGAGAGGGCCACCGAGGATTACATCACCGGTAGGTTCGGATAAGGGACAGCACCAAGAGATGATCACGAATCGGAGCAACCCAGACGACCTCAGGGCCGAGTTCGACGCCGTGCTCGACGAGCTGCGCCAGGGCATGGTCGAGATCGGGTCGCTGATCGTGGAGAACCTTCGGCGCGCCGGGGAGGCGATGCGCCACGGCAGGCTCGACCTCATCGCCGAGGTTCGGGACGGCGACATGGAGATCGACCGCCGATACCTGGCGTTGGAGCGGCGTACCTTCGAGACGCTGGCCCGGCAGCAGCCGGTGGCCAGAGACCTCCGGTTCCTCATCGCCGCCACCCGCATCCTCTACGAGCAGGAGCGCTCGGGCGATCTGGTGGTCAACTGCGTCAACGCCCTGGAGCGGGAGGAGGGCTTCCCCGAGATCCCGGGTCTGCAGGCCATCTTCTCCCGCGCCATCGACACCGCCGCCGGGCTGTTCGCCATGTCCGTCGAAGCGCTCGCCGAGCCCTACAAGGAGGCGGGGATCCGGCTCGACCAGGCGGACGACGAGCTCGACGACCTGATCGGACGCGCCTACACCGAGATCGGGGCCGATGCGGAGGCGATCGGGTTGGAGACGGCGATCACCATGTCAAAGGTGGCCCGCTACCTGGAACGGATCGGCGACCACGCGGTCAACATCGCCGAGAACGTCACCTACGTCCTCACCTCCGAGTTCCCCGACACCAACCGGATCGTCTTCTCCGACGAGCCCTGACCTCACCCGTCTCGCACGAACTTTGAGCGCTTCACACCACCCAGCGATGTCAGACGCTCAAAGTTCCCTGCGGCATCCGTAGCCACGGTGCTACGATTGTGGCATGACCGAGGTGGCGTCGAGAGAGCTACGCAACCAGACCCGCCGACTGCTCGACCGGGTGGCCGCCGGCGAGGAGATCACCATCACCGTCGACGGCAGGCCCCGGGCGGTGCTACGGCCGATCGGGGAACGACCGCGGTGGATGCCGCGGCGCCAGTTCGCCGCGTTGGTGCTGGCCAATCAGGCTGATCCCGGCCTCGGCGACGAGCTTGCCGCCCTCGCCCCCGACACCACCGACGACCTGGCGAAGTGAACCGCGGTCTCGCCGACACCAGCCTGTTCATCGCCCGAGAATCGGGCCGGGGCGTCTCCTTCGACGCCCTGCCCGATGTCCTGGCGGTCTCCGTGGTCACGATCGGCGAGCTGCGGGCCGGTGTGCTGGCAGCGGTCGACGTCACGACCCGCGACCGGCGGCTCGCCACCCTGTCGGCGGCGCTGGCGTTGGAGCCGGTGCCGGTGGACCAGCGGGTCGCCGAGGTGTGGGCCCGGCTCCGGGTGAGCCTGCACCAGGCGGGGAAGCGGATGCCGGTCAACGACTCGTGGATCGCGGCTACAGCCATGGCCCTCGATGTGCCGGTGGTCACCCAGGACGACGACTACCTCGATGTGCCCGGGCTGGTCGTGATCGCAGTCTGATGGCTAACTCTCGAGCCTGACCTCGAGTTCGGCGAAGGACATGTCGTTGCGCGCCGTCCCCACCGAGCTGCCGCCGGTGGTAGTCGCCGGCCATCACACCGTCGACGACCGCATGATCCCGAAGCCCTTGTGCCGGGAGCCGGCCGGCCCCGTAGGCTGGCGCCCCCGGCTGGGAGGTTCGCCATCGAGTTCGCCCATTCCGCACGCTGCGAGGCGCTGCGCACCGCCCTCGACGGCTTCATGGAGGAGCACGTCTACCCGGCGGAGCGGGTCCACGAGGAGCAGCGCAGGTCGTCCGGCGACCCGGTCAACGCCACCCCGGTCCTGGAGACGCTGAAGGCCACGGCTCGAGGTGTCGGGCTGTGGAACCTGTTCCACCCCGAGGAACTATGGGGGGCGGGGCTGTCCAACACCGACTACGCCCCGCTGGCCGAGAACATGGGGCGCTCCATCGAGCTCGCCCCCGAGGCCACCAACTGCTCGGCGCCAGACACCGGCAACATGGAGGTGCTGTCGATGTTCGGCACCCCCGAGCAGCAGGAACGGTGGCTGGTCCCGCTGCTCGACGGCGAGATCCGGAGCTGCTTCGCCATGACCGAACCGGCGGTGGCCAGCTCCGATCCCCGCAACCTGGAGACGGCGATCGTCGCCGATGGTGACGGGTACGTGATCACCGGGCGGAAGTGGTGGACCACCGGCGCCCTCGGCGACACCTGCAAGATCGCCATCGTGATGGGGGTGACCGACCCGGAGGGCGATCCCCGGCACCGACATTCGATGATCCTGGTCCCCATGGACACCCCCGGGGTGGAGGTGGAGCGGGGCCTACCGGTGTTTGGCTACCACGACCGGGGGGGTCACGGGGTGGTTCGGTTCGAGGGTGTACGGGTCCCCCGGGAGAACCTGATCGCCGGCGAGGGGCAGGGGGCGATGATCGCCCAGGCCCGGCTCGGCCCGGGCCGCATTCACCACTGCATGCGGGCCATCGGGATGGCGGAACGGGCGCTCGACCTGATGATCGCCCGCGCCGGGGAGCGCCACGCCTTCGGGTCACTGCTCAGCGAGAAGGGGGTGGTCCAGGAGTGGATCGCCGAGTCCAGGTGGCGGATCGAGCAGGCCCGGCTGCTGGTGCTGAAGACCGCATGGCTGATCGACACCGTGGGCAACCAGGCGGCCCGCACCGAGATCTCGGCGATCAAGGTGGTGGTTCCCCGCACCGCTCTGTGGGTGATCGACCACGCCATCCAGGTGCACGGCGGCGCCGGTGTCTCCGATGACTTCCCCCTGGCGCGCATGTACGCCATGACCAGGACGCTTCGCATCGCCGACGGTCCCGACGAGGTCCACACGATGGTGGTGGCCCGTGGCGAACTCGGCCGCATCCAACCTCGCGTTTCTTAGGATCCGAACGCGTCACCTGTGACGCATTTCGGTCCTAAGAAAACACCGGGCTACTCGGTGGGCTGCTTCTCGTCCTCGACGGCGTCTTCGGTGGCGCCCTCGTCGAGGCCCTTGCGAAACTCCTTGGCGGAGGCGCCGATGGAGCGGGCGAGATCGGGAAGCTTGCGGGCCCCGAACATCAGCAACAGGACGCCGAGGATCAGAATGATCTCCCAGGCGCCGACCTGCTTGAACATCGTGGGGATCTCCTTCCTGGTGATCCGAGTGTACCCCCGGGCAGCACCTACCGGACGGCGGGCCGCTCAGCCCAGGGCGATCGAGTTGACAAAGGTCTGGAAACGCTCCCTGGTCACGAACCGGACCTTGGGCTGGCGCCGCTCCTTGTCGTAGATGAGGAAGGGTCCGTACTTGGGAGTGAAGAGCAGCCCCCGAGCGGCATTCGACGCCCCGAAGCGCACCATGAACTGGTCGAGGACGCTCTCGGACAGCTCGGGGTGGCTCCCCGGGATATGCTCCACCACCGCGACGTAGTGAACGACGCCGTCGCGGCTGGCGGTGAACGCCGCCCCGCCGCCGTCGACGACGTAGCCGCCGAGACGGAGCAGCCCCACCACCAGGTCGGGCGTCGACGCCGCCGCGGGGTCGATCCCCTGCGCCCTCAGCCCGGCATCCTGCCTGCCGGTGAGGCGGATGTCGGTGAGCAGCGGGGCGAGATCATCGGATGGCAGATGCGTCTCGACCCCGGGCAGCGGTCCGGACAGCTCCTCGAAGACGTCGACACCATGGTGCCGCCCGAAGATCGGATGCTCCTTGGTCGGCGGCGGGGGCAGCACCCCCGGCCCGTCCAGCGTCAGCTTGCCGACCCGGACCGGCGCCGCGTCCCGCACCGCATAGGCGTGGACCGTCGACACCCCGGCCAACGGAAGGTGCGCCCGCTTGGCGCGCAGCACCTCCACCGCCTCCCCCACCAGGATGTCGCGCAGCAGCGGATCGACGTCGCCTTCGGGGAGGGGGACGTCGAACTCGACGTGGGCGTCGCCGCCGCTGACGTGGAAGCTTGACGCCGGGGGATGGAACCCGCCATCGTCGATCCCACGTGATGCCGGCGACATCGTCACCGACTCGGAGGTCGGTCCCGACCGGGAGCGGAGGAGCAGCATCAGGGCGACGATGACGACGACGGCGATCAGGATGGCGGCGACGAGGGGGTCCACAACGGACGACTCCTATGGGTAGCTGTCGCCGTGATTGTACGGACCGTGGCGACGGAATCGCGTGTGGGCGCCGTCACCCCACCTTGCGGCCGGCGGTGGCAACGGCCCGCTCCCGCCGGATCTTGCGCCGCTCCCGCTCGGACAGACCACCCCAGATCCCGAACTTCTCGGAGGAGACGATGGCGAACTCCAGGCATTGGGCACGCACCGAGCACTGGCGGCAGATCGACTTGGCGGTCCGAGTCGAAGCCCCTCGCTCCGGGAAGAACAGATCGGGGTCGGCACCTCTGCAGTTGGCGAGGTCCTGCCAAGCCAGCTGGTCGGATGCCAGGATCTCGAGCAGATGGGTGAACACGCCTACCCCCTACACCGATGTAATTACGCCGGTGTGATTCTCCCAACCCGGGGCGCGCCTGTCAACCGGAATCCACAGAGATCAAGGCGTCACCGGTCCGCTCCTCTGCGGAGGGGGCATGTCGGCGGCAGCGAGTGGCCGGGCGGAGCGGGTGTCATAATGGCCCGGCGGTCGAGAAAGGACGGCGGTGACCACGACCCAACCGGAAGCCCGCACCGAGCGGTCCGGGCTCCTCGGCATCTACCGGAGCGACATCGGCAAGAAGTACGCCATGGCCATCTCCGGCATCCTCCTCCTGCTCTTCGTGTTCGCCCACATGGTGGGCAACCTCCACGCCTTCGAGGGTCCCGAGCAGGTCAACCACTACGGCGAGGCGTTGCGCGACCTCGGCGAGCCGCTGCTCCCCCGCACCCTGCTGCTGTGGTTGGGGCTACGCATCCCGGTGGCGATCGCCCTCGCCGTCCACATCCACGCCGCCTACTCGCTGACCATGACCAACCGGAGGGCCCGAGCCGGTTCGTACGACAGCCGCCACTACCTCGCCGCCAGCTATGCCTCGCGCACCATGCGCTGGAGCGGCGTCATCATCCTGCTGTTCCTGATCTGGCATCTGGCCGACTTCACCTGGGGGGTCGAGGCGGTGAACCCCGACTTCGTCAGGGGGGACGTCTACGGCAACCTGATGTCCAGCCTGGAGCGCTGGCCCGTCTTCCTGCTGTACGTCATCGCCATGGGTGCCCTCTCGCTGCACGTGTGGCACGGGGCGTGGAGCATGTTCCAGAGCCTTGGGATCAACAACCCCAGGTTCAACAGGTACCGGAGGACGTTCGCCACCGTGTTCGCCGTCGTCGTCGCCGGGGGGTTCCTCACCGTGCCCATCGCCGTCCAGCTCGGGGTGATCGGGTGACTGCCACCGTCACCCTGGACGCCAAGATCCCCGAGGGGCCCCTCGCCGCCAAGTGGGACAATCACAGATTCTCGACCCGGCTGGTCAACCCGGCCAACAAGCGCAAGTACCAGATCATCATCGTCGGTTCGGGACTGGCCGGGGCCTCGGCGGCGGCAACGCTGGGCGAGCTGGGATACCGGGTGAAGGTGTTCACCTTCCACGACTCACCGCGGCGGGCCCATTCGATCGCCGCCCAGGGTGGGATCAACGCCGCCAAGAACTACCGCAACGACGGCGACAGCGTGTTCCGCCTCTTCTACGACACCGTCAAGGGGGGCGACTACCGCTCCCGGGAGCCAAACGTCTACCGGCTGGCCCAGGTGTCCAACCAGATCATCGACCAGTGCGCCGCCCAGGGAGTGCCCTTCGCCCGCGAGTACGGCGGGCTTCTCGACAACCGCTCCTTCGGCGGTGCCCAGGTGTCCCGCACCTTCTACGCCAGGGGCCAGACCGGCCAGCAGCTGCTGCTTGGCGCCTACCAGGCGCTCGCCCGGCAGATCGCCGCCGGCACCGTCGAGCTGTTCACCCGCGCCGAGATGCTCGACGTGGTCGTCGACGATGGCAGGGCGGCAGGGATCGTGGTGCGCGACCTGGTCACCGGGGTGGTGTCGTCGCACTCGGCGCACGCTGTGGTGCTCGCCACCGGTGGCTACAGCAACGTCTTCTACCTGTCCACCAACGCCATGGCGTGCAACGTCACCGCCATCTGGCGGGCCCATCGCAAGGGCGCCGCCTTCGCCAACCCCTGCTACACCCAGATCCACCCCACCTGCATCCCCGCCAGCGACGAGTTCCAGTCCAAGCTGACGCTGATGTCCGAGTCGCTGCGCAACGACGGGCGCATCTGGGTCCCGCTCGACCCCGACGACGCCAGGCAGGCGTACGAGATCCCGCCCGATCGGCGCGATTACTACCTGGAGCGGACCTACCCGGCCTTCGGCAACCTGGTCCCCCGCGACGTGGCGTCGCGGGCGGCGATGCGGATGATCGACCAGAACCGGGGGGTCGGTCCGCTCAGGAACGGCGTCTACCTCGACTTTGAGGACGCCATCGGACGGCTCGGCGCCGACGTGGTAGAGGAGCGGTACGGCAACCTGTTCGAGATGTACCAGCGGATAACGGACGAGAACCCGTACCAGGTGCCGATGCGGATCTACCCCGCCCCCCACTACACGATGGGCGGGCTGTGGGTCGACTACAACCTGATGACCACCATCCCCGGGCTGTACGCAACCGGGGAGGCCAACTTCTCCGACCACGGCGCCAACCGGCTCGGCGCCAGCGCCCTGATGCAAGGGTTGGCCGACGGCTACTTCGTGCTCCCCGCCACCATCGGCGACTACCTGGCCGACCACCTCAACACCACCCCCCTGCCCACCGACCATCCCGCCTTCGTCGCCGCCGAGCAGGCGGTGCGGGGCCGGGTGGATGGGTTCCTTGCGGTCAACGGCACCCGCACCGTCGACTGGTTCCACCGCGAGCTGGGCAACATCATGATCGAGCACTGCGGCATAGCCCGCAGCCGCCCCGGTCTGGAGAAGGCGATCGCCGAGATCCCGGCGCTGCGCCGGGAGTTCGAGACCGACGTCAGGGTGGTCGGATCCGCCGACACCCTCAACCAGTCGGTGGAGAAAGCGGGCAGGGTGGCCGACTTCTTCGAGCTGGCCGAGCTGATGTGCCGCGATGCCCTCGATCGCGAGGAGTCGTGCGGCGGCCACTTCCGGGTCGAGCACCAGACACCGGAGGGCGAAGCGCTGCGGGACGACGAGAACTTCGCCTTCGTGTCGGCCTGGAAATGGGAGGACGAGGCCACCCCCCAGGTCAAGATCGAGGAGCCGCTGGTGTTCGAGTATGTCAAGCTTGCCCAGAGGAGCTACAAGTAGTGGACCTGACCCTGCGGGTATGGCGCCAGCCCGGACCCGACGCACCGGGCCGCTTCGAGACCTACCAGGCGGACGGCATCTCCCCGGAAGCCTCGTTCCTCGAGATGCTCGACATCGTCAACGAGAGGCTGGAGCGGTCCGGTCAGGAGCCGATCGTCTTCGACCACGACTGCCGTGAGGGGATCTGCGGCAGCTGCGGGGTGATGATCGACGGTGTCGCCCACGGACCGCAGCTGGGGACCGCCACCTGCCAACTCCACATGCGAAAGTTCGACGACGGCGCCACCGTGGTGGTCGAGCCGTGGCGGGGGGCCGCATTCCCCGTGGTGCGCGACCTCATGGTCGACCGCTCGGCATTCGACCGCATCATCGAGGCGGGCGGCTACATATCGGTGTCGACCGGGAGCGCCCCCGACGCCAACGAGATCCTGGTGCCGAAGGATGCGGCCGATGCCGCCATGGACGCCGCCGTCTGCATCGGGTGCGGCGCCTGTGTAGCCGCCTGCCCCAACAGCGCCGCCCAGCTGTTCACCGCCGCCAAGCTGGCCCACCTCAACCTGCTCCCCCAGGGTCAGACCGAGCGTGATCGCCGCACCATCGCCATGGTCGACACGATGGAGTCGTTCTTCGGGTCGTGCACCAACCACGGCGAGTGCGAGACCGCCTGCCCCAAGAGCATCAGCGTCGACACCATCGCTCTGATGAACCGCGACTACCTCAAGGCCATGTTCAGCGACCGGCGGCTGGTGGGCCGCTGAGCGC
>JBPCMS010000069.1:0-8945 GCA_051002015.1 Acidimicrobiia bacterium | reverse complement strand
GATCCTCTCCCGGGAACCGACCAGGTTGACCTCGTCGACCAGGGCGTCAGGGACGGCTTCGGTCGCCGCCTTTCGGTTCCCCGCCAGGTAGAGGTCCTGGATCCTGGCCGCCGCCTCCTCGTAGCCGTACCGGCAGGCGAGGTCGTTGTAGAAGTTCCTGCCCTTTGCCCCCATGCCCCCGATGTAGAGGGCGAGCAGAGGTCGCATCATGTCGCGACCCCGCTCCAGGTCGTCGGTGACCAGCGCGTCCAGCGCCGGGACCACCTCGAACCGTGCGCCCTTCGCCGGGTCGCCCGAGGCGGCGAGACCCTCGTCGAGCAGGGGCCGGAACACGGTGGGCGCCTGGTCCGGCGAGTAGAACACCGGGAGCCATCCGTCTGCGATCTCGGCGGTGAGCGTGACGTTCTTCGGCCCGAGCGCCGCCAGGTAGATGGGGACCGGGTGGGTGGGATGCGTGATCAGCTTGAGGGGCTTGCCCAGCCCGGTGCTGCCCGCACCGGCGTACGGGATCGTGTAGTGCTCCCCCTGCCAGGTCAACGGCTCTTGGCGAGCGATCGCCTTGCGCACGATGGCGACGTACTCCCGGGTCCTGACCAGCGGTTTGCCGTATGGGACGCCGTGCCAGCCCTCGACCACCTGCGGTCCGCTCAACCCCAGACCGAGGATGAAACGCCCATCGGACAGCTCGTTCAAGGTGACTGCCGTCATCGCCGTCATTGCAGGGCTGCGGGCAGGTATCTGCAGGATGGCCGCACCGACCCTGATCCGCTCGGTGCGCGCCGCCACCCACGAGAGGACGGTGACCGCATCCGATCCCCACGCCTCGGCGGCGAAGGCGGCGTCGTACCCGAGCCGCTCCGCCTCCAGGATCAGGTCCATGTCGAGGTTGGATCGGGAGCCCCAGTATCCGAGGTTGACCGCCAGCTTCACCGGGTCTCCTTGTGGTCTGGCCGAGCCGGGTGGCCCGGCAGCGGTCACGCTACTCGCCGGGTGGAGGCGCCGATCTCTCGGTCCTCCAAGGAATCGTCGCCGCGCCGCCCGTTTCTGTCATACCCGGGTCGTACGGTGCGGATGGTGGAAGGAAGGCTGGGTGGATGCGATGGCGGTGGGTGATGGCCGACGCGAAGGTGACGGTGACGGTGGCGACGGCGGCGGGAAAGGAGTCGACGATGCTGATCGATTGCGACACCTGCGTGATGCAGCACACCGAGGCGTGCAAGGACTGCATCGTCTCCGTGCTCCTTGCCGGTGATCTCGGCGGCAGGGCCGGTGCTCTGCCGGCGGGTGGCACGGTGGAGCTGGCCGATGACGAGGCCGAGGCGCTGCGCAACCTCGCCGAGGTCGGGTTGGTGGCGCCCCTGCGGCTGGTGGTCCGCGACGGGGTGCCGGTGGGGGAGGAGGCGACGGGGGAGGAGGCGACCGGGTAGGGGCAGGCTCCGGCAGGTCAGGGTGTCGTCGCTTGGTCGGTATGCTCCCGTTCGGTCACCGGAGCGGCATCATCGCCGCCCGGCCGCTCCGATCGGGCCGATTGCCGGGTCGTGGGCCTCGCTATCACGAGCGGAACGAAGTGTCCGGGGGGTTTGAACCGATGACCGACACGCCACTACACGACGGGCAATCGATGGACGACGCACCTGGCATGGCCGGGGGGTCCGACGCGGGCGCGGCCGAAGCTGCCCCCTCCGATGCCGCCGAGTCCGGCGTGGTCGATGCCGACGACGCCGCCGAGCCGGGCATCGCTGACGCCGCCGCGCCCGGCATCGCCGGGTCCGATGCCACCGGTGGGGCGGATGCCGTCGCCGCCGCTGAGCCCGGGAGCCGCAGGCGCTGGCCGTGGATGGCGGGGATCGCCGCCGTCCTCATCGTCGGCGGCGGCGCTCTTGCCTTCAGCTTCATCCTGGGTGGTGGCGGCCCGCAGCCGGCCGAGGCGCTCCCGGCATCGACGGACGTGTACTTCCGGGTCGACCTCGACCCGTCGCCCGGCCAGAAGATCGCCGCCGTCCGGCTGGCGGGGAGGTTCCCCGCGCTCGAAGACGTGGCCGACGAGCTCGAGGATGATCTCAAGGCCGCCTTTTTCGAATTCGTGGGGGAGCAGGATCCCGACTTCGCCGCCGAGTTCGACTACGAGACGGATATCGCCCCCTGGCTGGGCGACCGGGTCGGCGTCGGGGTGATCCTCGACGATCCCGACCGGCCGGTGCCGCTGGTCGCCATCCAGGTGTTCGACCGTGATGCCGCCGCCGAGACCCTTCCCCGCCTGTTGCGCCCGGACGCATCGGGCGGCGTGGCCGGTTTCGCCTTTACCGGTGAGTACGTCTTGATCGCCGAGGAACAGGCGCTGGCCGATCGGTACGCCGCCGAGGCCGAGGTAGCCTCACTGGCCGACGGTGAGCGCTTCACCGAGCTGCACGACATGTTGGGCGACCCCGGGGTGATGTCGTTCTGGTTCGACGGCGACCTCGACCAACTCATCGGAGGCGATCTCACCGCCCAGGGAGGCGTCAACGCGGCACCGGCCTCCCGTCCGGCCGACGCGCTGGCCGCCACCGAGCCCGAGCCGGGTCGGATCGCCGTGGCGGCTGCGATCCGCCTCGACGACCGTCACCTCGAGCTGGCCGGTGTGAGCCTGCCCGATCCCGGCACCCTGCCCGACGACATCCCGGGCTCGATGGGGTCAGACCTCGACGCCGCCACCGCCCTCGGTCGGCTTCCGGTCACCACCCTGTTCGGGCTCTTCTTCGGTGGCATCGACCTCGACCCCGAGCAGCGGACGCAGCTGTGGAACGACATGATGCAGGCGCCCGCCGAGCAGGGCTTCGACCCCGACCAGCTGGCCGACGACCTCGAGGCCGAGACGGGGGTCTCGCTCCCCGACGACCTGTTCGACCTCCTCAGCAACGACATCACGCTTGCCATCGACGCCTCCGTGCTCCGCCTGGTGGGGGACTTCGGGTCCGGTTCCACGGGCTTCCCGATCGCCATCGTCTTCGACACGGACGAGAGTGCGGGGCGGGAGGCGGTGACCAAGCTGGTGGACCTCATCGAGGACACCGGGTTCGGGCTGTGGGTCGACGACGACGGCTCCACCATCGTGTTGTCGGCGAGCAACGATTACCTGAGCGCCATCACCGGAGAGGACACCCAGCTGCTGGCCGAGTCCGGAGTGGTGGATCGGGTGGTGGACTCCGGCCAACCGGTGTGGTTGGCGACGTTCTTCAACGTGCAGTCCCTGGTGCCCGAACTGCGCCCCGGGGGCGCCATGGCGGGTTCGGTGGAGGACGACGTGCTCGAGAACCTGGAGGTGCTCGAGGCCGTCGGCTTCACGGCGTGGGCGGATACAACCAACGAAGACCTTCCCGTCGGGCATTTCCGCTTCCGGGTCAGCGTGGGCGAGGAAGGTTAGGCCTCGGAGTTCCGGCGAACCTGAGGTTCCTGGGTGTCGTCACGACACGCGATCCGCTGATGTTGACCTGAGGTTCCTGGCTGTCGTCACGACACGCGATCCGCTGATGTTCGAGGTGGATGGCGCCGACCCGGTGAGCTACTCGGCGTCGATGCGGCATGGCCACCGGCCCGTGTTCCCGCCGACCACTCGGTTCGCTCAGGGGAACGGGAAGGCGGCGCCCGGGGCGTGGGTCGTCACGATCACCGAACCGGGCTGCTGCCGGCGGAGCAGGTAGACAAGGCCGGCGCCGAGCACCGACAGCTCGCCCCCGGCGATGGCGACCCCTGCCTCATCGTCGATCCCGATCCCGACCGGGGTGCCGCTCTCCTCCATGCCGGCGAGCAGGCGGGGAAACCCGCCGAACCCGGTGAAATGGGGCTCGACCAGGGTGTCCTCCACCAGCCCGAGCCCGTCACCGAATCCGAGCGGCCCGCCGGTCTGGTCGAACTCGACGGCCAGCAGCCGGTGGCCTCCCTCCTTCGCCGAGGCCCGGTCGCCGGTGCGGATGAGGACCTCCGTGGCGAGTAGCGCCCCGGCGGACACCCCGGCGAACGGAACCCCGGAGGCGACCCTGTTGCGGATGAGGTCACCGGCAGGCGAGGCCACGTACGCACGGTGGTACGAGGGGACGTGACCCCCTGCCATCAGGATCCCGGAGGACGCGGTGATGGTCGCCATGGCCCGGTCGTCGAGCCGTCCTGAGCGACCGGGAAGCACCGGGACGACCTCGGTGGCGCCGTTGTCGACCAGGGGATCGTGGTAACCCGGGAGGTAGCGCCGCGATGCCCGATCCTGCATGAGGAGGGCGATCCGGCCGTCACCGTCCCCGCCTCGGGCGGCGGCGACGAACGGCTCGATGATCGCGGTGAACGTCTCGGCCACGTGGCCGTACAGGAACACTGGTCCCACGGGCTCCTCCTCGGCGCAACGCTAACAAGCGGTCTCGGCGGTCCGGGTGCCGCCGGATCTGGCGGGCCCGCCCGACCTCGGGACACGTCGTGCCCGGCACTACCGTTCCCGCGTGATCCATGATCCCGAGCCGATCCCGTCGTGCTGATCGTCGCCGACGTCCATGGCGCCACCGCCGCCCTACGCCAGGTTGCTGGCGCCGGTGAGTCGCTGGTGGTGCTCGGCGACCTGATCAACTTCATCGACTACCGGACCAACGACGGCATCGTCACCGACATCGCCGGGAGGACGTTCGTCGCCGAGATGGTGGGGCTGCGCACCGCAGGCAGGTTCGACGAGGCCCGCGCTCACTGGCTGGGGTTCATCGGGGGCCGTGAGGACGAGATGCGGGAGGCGTTCGATGGGGCGATCACCGCCGCCTACCGGGACGTGTGCCCCGCCCTCGAGGGATCCGGGGCATACGTCACGTTCGGGAACGTCGACCGGCCGGATCTGCTCGCCGCCACCCTCCCCGCCGGCTGCCGGTTCGTCGACGGCGAGGTGATCGAGATCGAAGGCGTCCGCTTCGGGATCGCCGGCGGGGGCATGGTCTCGCTGGGCACCCCCGGGGAGGTGTCCGAGGAGGTCATGGCGGCCAAGCTGGACCGGCTGGGCCCGGTCGACGTGCTCGGCACCCATCTCCCTCCTGCGGTGATCCCGTTGTCCACCGACGTGATCGGGGGCAGGGCGAAGGGCTCCCAGGCGATTCTCGACTACCTCCGTCGGCACCGGCCGCCGTGGCATTACTTCGGCGACGTCCACCAGCCCCAGGCCATTACCTGGCGGGTCGGAACCACCCGGTGCGTCAACGTCGGGTACTTCAGGGCGACGGGCCGGGCGGTACGCCACACCGGCGGGGGTGGGGGATGAGCCGGGCCGCCGCTACCCTTCGGGTTGCCGCACATGACGCAGGAGGTAGTGGGGCATGACCATGGAGGGCACCGTCCAGAGCATCGAGGTGTCGGCGCCGCCACAGCTCGTCTACGAGGTTGCGCTCGATCTGGAGGCCTATCCGGAGTGGGCGACCGGGGTGAAGCAGGTCGAGATCCTGGAGGAGGACGAAGACGGCAGGCCCAGCAGGGTCTCCTTCGTCGCCGACGCCATGATCAAGGAGATCTCCTACACGCTGCGCTACGCCTACGACCTCGACAGCGGGTTCTCCTGGGCGGCAGAGCCCGGCGACGACATCACGGCGATGGACGGCAGCTACGTGTTCAGCGAGCTGGAGGACGGGGGCACCGAAGTGCTGTACGCCCTCCGGGTCGACCCCGCCTTCTCGATCCCGGGCTTCCTCAAGCGCCAGGCCGAGAAGCAGATCGTGTCGAGCGCCCTGCGCGGTCTGAAGAAACGAGCCGAGTCCACCGCATGAGGGTCCTCCTCGTCACCGGGAAGGGTGGCGTGGGGAAGACAACCGTCGCCGCCGCCACCGCGCTGCGGGCGGCGGACATCGGCAAGCGGACGCTGGTGATGTCGACCGACCCCGCCCACTCGCTCGCCGACGCCTTCGGGATCCCCCTCGGCGACGCCTCCACCCAGGTGACGCCGCTGCTCGCCGCCGAGCAGATCGACGCCCAGCAGCGGCTCGAGGAGTCATGGGGTGAGGTCCGCAACCACCTCACCGACCTGTTCGACTGGTCGGGGCTCAAGGGGATCGAGGCCGAGGAGCTCTCGGTGTTCCCGGGGATGGACGAGATCTTCTCGCTGGTTTCGGTGCGGGATCACGTCCGCTCCGCCGAGTACGACGTGATCGTGGTCGACTGCGCCCCCACCGCAGAGACGCTGCGGCTGCTCTCGCTCCCCGAGGTCCTGTCCTGGTACATGGAGAAGATGTTCCCCATCGGGAGGCGGGTGGCCAAGGTGGTGCGACCCGTGCTCTCCAGGGTCACCACCCTTCCCATGGCCGACGACAAGGTGTTCGATGCCGTCGCCCGGTTCTACGAGCGGCTCGACGGGATCAGGGAGATCCTCGCCAACCCGGAGATCACCAGCGCCCGGCTGGTGATGAACCCGGAGAAGATGGTGATCTCCGAGGCCCGCCGCACCTATACCTACCTCGGTCTGTTCGGATACACGGTGGATGCCGCCATCGTCAACCGGGTGCTCCCCGAGACCATCACCGATCCCTACTTCGCCCGGTGGCGGGAGATCCAGGAGGGCCACCTCAAGGAGGTCGAAGAGGGCTTTGCCGACGTGGCCATCAAGCGGCTGCGGCTGTTCGACGAGGAGATGGTGGGGCTGGATCGGCTCCGCATCGTCGGTGAGGAGCTGTTCGGCGATGCCGACCCGACCGCCCACATGTCCAAGGGCCGGCCGTTCCGGGTCGTCGACGACGGAGACAGCGTGGTGATGGTGCTGTCCGTACCCTTCGCCGAGCATGGCGAGGTCGATGTGCTCCGTCACGGTGAGGAGTTGTTCGTCACCGTCGGCCCCTACCGCCGGTCGTTGATCCTGCCCGATTCGCTCAAGCGGCGCGAGGTGCAGCGGGCCAAGCTGAGCGGGGGAGAGCTCCGCATCACCTTCGGGGTCGGCTGATAGCCTCGCCCTGTCCGGCACCGGCGGTCGAAGGAGGGGCGCCATCGCCACCGTAGGAATCGATCTGGGTGGGACCAAGATGCTCGCCGTTCGGCTCGATGGCGGCACCGTGGTCGACGAGCGCCGCACCTCCAACCCGAGCGGCCGGGTGCCGGTCACGGATGCCCTGGTGGCGACGGTGGGGGAGATGCTCACCGACGACGTCGACGCCATCGGGGTGGGAATCGCCGGTCTGGTCGAGTGGCCGGAGGGCATCTTCGTGTGGGGCCCGCATGTGGCGGGGACGGGGCTCCGACTCCGCGACCACCTCGAAACCGCCTTCGGCGTCGCCGCCGTCGTCGACAACGACGCCAACGCCGCCGCCTACGCCGAGCACACCAGGGGGTCGGCCCGGGGCTACGACCACGTGGTGCTGGTGACGCTGGGCACCGGGATCGGGGGTGCCATCATCGCCGACGGCCGGCTCCATCGCGGCAGCTCGTTCGCCGGGGAATGGGGCCACACCCTGTTCGAGCGCAACGGGGAGCGCTGCGCCTGCGGCAAACGGGGCTGCTGGGAGACGGTGGCCTCCGCTCCGGCCCTGGAGCGGCTCGCCGCCGACTTCATCCATCGCAACCCGGAGGGCACCCTCGCCGTCCGTCTCGCCGGCGAGGCCATCACCGGACAGGCGGTGACCAGGGCAGCCGACGAGGGCGACGAGACCGCCCGAGGCCTGGTGGCCCAGGTGGGCGCCGATCTCGGTCTCGGGCTGTGCAACCTGATCGCCACGCTCGATCCCCAGATCGTCGTGGTCGGGGGCGGGCTGGGGTCGGTGGGGGAGAGCCTGCTCGGCCCTGCCCGGCGGGTCGCCGCCGACGCACTCCACGGCGGCTCGCACCGCATGCTCCCCCCGATCGTGGTCGCCGAGCACGGCCCGTCTGCGGGGGCGATCGGGGCGGCGATGATGGCGTCCGACCTGGTCACCGGCAACCTCGAACTGGACGGGCGGCGATGACCATGCCGCCGCCCGAGGACGCGGTCCACCGGATCGACGACGCCTTCCCAACCCCCGCCCGGTCGAGGGTCGAGCTGGCCAGGGAGGTGGTGATGGTGCTCCCCGCCATCCTCGATCTGCTCCGCAGGCTGTTGACCGACCCGGCGGTGCCCCGGAGCCGCAAGATCCTGGTCGGGGTGGCGCTCGCCTATTTGGTGAGCCCGATCGATCTCATCCCGGATTTCATCCCGGTGCTGGGCAGGTTTGACGACGTGGTGCTCGCCGCCTTCGCCGTCGACCGGCTGTTCAAGTCGGTCCCGCCCGAGGTGAGGGAGCGGTACTGGATCGGCTCGGCGGACACGCTGGAGCTGATCACCGGGATCGCCGCATGGGGGGCCGAGATGGTCCCGCCCCGGGTGCGCCGGCTGTTCGGCCCGTGAGGCCCGCCTTGGGACGGGCGGTCCTCGGCGGGGCGGCGATAACCGCAGGGGCGATCATGTTCCTCGGGGTGATCGCCGACCTGGACGCCGGCGCCATCCTGGGCCGCTGGTGGCCGCTGGTGGTGATCGCCCTGGGAGTGGTCCAGGTGGTCACCGAGCGATGGCTCCGCCCCGGCGCCATCGTGCTCCTCGGGGTGGGCGCCCTTCTCCTGGCGCTGACCACCGGGGTGAGCGACGCATCGGTGTGGCCGGTGCTCGGTGCGGTGACGCTGATCGCCCTCGGGGTGGCGGTGATGGCCCCCCGCTCCAGCCGGGAGCTCACCATCGACGGCAGCGACGTATCCGGGGTAGTGGTGCTCGGGGCGCGGCGCTTCGTCGCCTCATCGGCTTCGGTGCGGAGCGGGGACGTCACCATCGTCCTCGCCAGCGGCGTCGTCGACCTGAGCAAGGCGAGCCTGGCGCCGGGTGCGCGGATCACGGTGACCGTCGTGCTCGGTGGGTGCGACGTGATCGTCCCCCACGGGTGGGCGGTGCGGCTCAGCGGGGTCCCGCTGCTCGGGCTGTGGGACAACACGACCAGGCGCGATCTCGGCAACGGGGCCGGGAC
>JBPCMS010000068.1:0-8607 GCA_051002015.1 Acidimicrobiia bacterium | reverse complement strand
GCTCCCCCTTCGACAGAGACGAGTCGAACACCACCAGGATTCGATGCGGCTTCCTGACCCCGAACCGGCCGAGCAGGGTGACCAACCGCCGCCGGGCGGGTCCCTCGTTGAAGCCGGCCCCGTCGAGAATGAAGGTGACGTTGTAGCCGTCGACGATGAGCAGCACCGGCTCGGCCTCTCTTCCCAACCAGTCGATCGCCTCCGGCCGGTCGGGACGCAGCCCCGGGGGGAGCCTGACCACCGGCGGCGCCGCCGAGCCCTCGGGCATCTCGGAGCCGGCAACCCGGGTCTGCGGCGGCGGCAGGGCGGCGGCAAGGGCGGCGATCTCCCTGTCCAATCGCCTCGCCACCTCCACAGGATCGCTCAGCCCAACCTCCCGGGGCGGCGGATGGCTCGGGATCGCCGGGACCTCGACCGACCGGGAACGGCGGCGCAGGGACTCCACCCGCTCCTCGGATTCCTCCCTGGCGAGGCGCTCGGCGGCGAGCTCCCCGTTCAGCCGGTTGTTCTCCGCCGCCAGGGCCGCCCGGTCCGCCGCCGACTGGTGCGGGTCGACCAGTCGAGCCTGCGCCGCCTTGACCGACCTCAGCTCGTTGCGGAGGCGATCCCGCTCCCTCTCCGCCTTGTCGATGCGCTTCTTGGCCACAACGAGCTGGCTACCGAGGGCGGCGACCTCGTCGCCGGCGGGTTGCGGTGGCCGGGAGCGAGCGCCCTCGGCAACGGCGGTGGCGATCGTCAGCCACCAGCCGGAAGGGCGGCCAAGAAATGCCTCGGTCTCGGGTTCGATGCGATCGCCCAGCTTCTCGATCAGACGTCCCCGCAGCCATTCGTTGCCTTCCAGCTCGGTGAGCAGCTTGACCAGCAGCGGCGGCGGGAGACGCCCGCCCTCGGTGGCCACCACCTTGCGTAGGGCGGCCGGCAGCTCCTGGTTGTCGAGCTCGCGCAGCGTCCGGCGCACCTGACGGATGGGCCCGTCGATCGCCCTGAGCACCTCGGGAGGCAGTCCGGCCATGACGCCATCTTGCCCCATCTGGGGAGACACCGGCGTTCACCCGGCCCGCCGGCTTGACTTCACCCCCTCCGGTGCGATACTCGATCCCCAGATGACCACCCCGCCCACCCTCGTACTCATCGATAACGGCGCCTGAGCGACCCGTTCGCCATGCGCCGCCCGACCCTCCTCCGGAGGGTCTTTTCATTTCCCGACCCCGTTTCAGGAGCGACCGAGATGACCGAAACCCTCACCGGAGCCCAAGCGCTGATCCGCGCCCTCGAGCTCGAGGGTGTCGACACCATCTTCGGGGTTCCGGGCGGGGCGATCCTCCCCGCATACGACCCCATCCTGGACAGCCCGATCCGCCACGTGCTCGCCCGCCACGAGCAGGGTGCCGGCCACATGGCGTCCGGCTACGCCCACGCCTCGGGCCGGGTGGGGGTGGTGATGGCGACCTCGGGACCGGGCGCTACCAACCTCGTCACCCCGTTGCAGGACGCCTTCATGGACTCGATCCCGGTGGTGGCGGTCACCGGTCAGGTGTCGATGGCATCGATCGGGTACGACGCCTTCCAGGAGGCGCACACCTGGGGCATCTCGATGCCGTGCACCAAGCACAACTACCTGGTCACCGACCCGGCAGAGATCGCCGATTGCATCCACGAGGCCTTCCACCTCGCCTCCACCGGCCGCCCCGGACCGGTGCTGGTGGACATCCCCAAGAACGTGCTGTCCGCCACCGTGGCCTGGCGGGCCCCGGGCAAGCTCGACCTGCCCGGGTACCGGCCCCGCGTTCAGGGCCATCCCAGGCAGGTGAAGGCGGCGGTGCAGATGATCGCCGCCTCGGAGCGGCCGGTCCTGTACCTGGGCGGTGGGGTCATCAGGGCGGACGCATCCGAGGAGGCGCTCCGCTTCGCCGAGCTGGCCAACGTCCCGGCGGTCACCACGCTGATGGCAAGGGGGGCCGTCCCCGACTCGCATCCGCTCTGTCTGGGGATGCCGGGTATGCACGGCAACTACACGGCGATCACCGCCATGCAGAAGGCGGACCTGCTCATCGCCATCGGTGCCCGCTTCGACGACCGGGTCACCGGCAAGGTTGCCGGCTTCGCCCCCGAGGCCAGGGTCATCCACGTCGACGTCGACCCGGCCGAGATCGCCAAGGTGCGCAACCCGGAGATCCCCATCGTCGGCGACGCCAAGGCGGTGCTGCGCCAGCTCATCGCCGCCATGGACAAGCTGCTCGGCGGCGACCGTGCACCCGCCCGCCAGCCGTGGCTGGGCACCCTCCGTGGCTGGCAGCGGGACAAGCCGCTCGCCTACACGCAGAGCGAGGAGGGGCCCATCCAGCAGCAGTACGTGGTCGAGGAGCTGCACCGGCTCACCGGAGGCGACGCCGTGGTGGTGGCCGGGGTGGGCCAGCACCAGATGTGGGCGTCGCAGTTCTGGGGGTTCGAACGGCCCCGCACCTGGATCAACTCGGGCGGGTTGGGCACCATGGGCTACGCCGTCCCCGCCGCCGTCGGGGCCAAGACGGCGGTCCCCGACAGCACCGTGTGGGCCATCGACGGTGACGGCTGCTTCCAGATGACCTGCCAGGAGCTGATCACCGCTTCGGTCGAGGGCATCCCCATCAAGGTGGCGGTGATGAACAACCACTCGCTGGGGATGGTCAAGCAGTGGCAACGGCTGTTCTACCACGAACGGTTCTCGGCGGTCGACCTCACCGACCACACCCCCGACTACGTCAAGCTGGCCGAGGCGATGGGATGCGTCGGGCTGCGGGCCGACCACCCGTCCGAGGTGCGGATGGTGCTGGAGAAGGCGATGGCGATCGACGACAGGCCGGTGGTGGTCGAGTTCCGCTGCGACCCGGACGCCATGGTGTTCCCGATGGTGCCGGCGGGTGGATCCAACGACGACGTCGTCATGTCCGCCGAGGAGCTGCCGTGACCGACTCGCACCACGTCATCACGGTGCTCGTCGAGAACAAGCCTGGGGTCCTGGCCAGGATCTCGTCGATGTTCGCCCGGCGGGGGTTCAACATCCACTCGCTGGCGGTCGGCCCCACCGCCGACCCCGCCCTGTCCCGGATGACGCTGGTGGTCGACGGGCCCGCTATGGAGCAGGTGATCAAGCAGCTCTACAAGCTGGTCCACACGGTCAAGGTCAACGAGATCGCCGCCGCCGACCGGATCGAGCGTGAGATCATGATGGTGCGGGTGAACAGCGAGCCTTCCCGTCGTCACGAGCTGCTCGCCGCCGCCGAGATCTTTCACGCCACCCCGGTCGACGTCGGGTTGGCGACGATCACCTTCGAGCTGGCCGGCATCCCCTCCCGACTCGCCGACTTCCTTGAGCTGATGCGCCCCTACGGGATCGTCGACCTGGTCAAGTCGGGTCGGGTGGCCATGGCCAAGGACCTCAAGGCCAGGGATCCCAGGGCCACGAATCCCGCCCGAGCCAACCTGCGCAGCGCCTAAGACCGACACGGAGGACCGATGCCCCCGACCATCCTCTACGAGAACGACGCCGATCCGACCGTGCTGGCCAGACGGCGGCTCGCCGTGATCGGCTTCGGCAGCCAGGGCCACGCCCATGCCCTCAACCTCAGGGATTCGGGAATCGACGTGGCGGTGGGGCTGCGCACCGAGAGCAGGCGGGTCACGGTCGCCGCCGCCGCCGGGCTCAAGGTGGTCGAGCCGGCAGAGGCCGCCGACTGGGCGGACGTGATCATGGTCCTGGTGCCCGACCAGATCCAGCCCGAGCTGTATGCCGGCCAGATCGGCCCCCATCTGTCACCGGGTGACGCCCTGCTGTTCGCCCACGGCTTCGGTGTCCACTTCGGCTACGTGAGACCGCCGGAGGACGTCGACGTGGCCATGGTCGCCCCCAAGGGACCAGGGCACCTGGTGCGACGCCAGTACCTCGAGGGCAGCGGCGTCCCCAGCCTGCTCGCCGTCCACCGGGACGCCACCGGTGGGGCCAGGCCGCTCGGTCTGTCGTATGCCCACGCCCTCGGCGCCACCAGGGCAGGTGTCATCGAGACCACCTTCGCCGACGAGACCGAGACCGACCTGTTCGGCGAGCAGGTGATCCTGTGCGGTGGGATCGACGAGCTGATCAGGGCCGCATACGAGACGCTCACCGACGCCGGCTACCCGGGGGAAGTGGCCTACTTCGAGGTTCTCCACGAGCTGAAGCTGATCGTCGACCTGCTCTTCGAAGGCGGGCTGACCTGGATGCGGCACTCGGTGTCGGACACCGCCGAGTACGGGGACGTCACCCGGGGCCCCCGCATCGTCACCAAGGACACCAGGACCGAGATGCGCACCATCCTGGAGGAGATCCGCTCCGGCGCCTTCGCCAAGGAGTGGATGGAGGAGAACCTGGCAGGCACATCAAAGCTGCTTGCCGCCCGAGCCGCCATAGCGCAGCATCCCATCGAGCTGGTGGGCCGCCGGCTGCGGGCGATGATGCCGTTCCTGGTCGACAAGAGCCCCGAGACCGAGGGCCTCTGACCGTGACCGCCCCCACCACCCCGACCGATCGCCGTCTGCTCCTTAGGTAGCCGGGCGGGGTGTCGACGACCTCCCCCGGCCGGCGCCAACCACCCCACCCCCGAGGCAACCACCCGCAAGGAGCACCCATGGCAGACGACCGGCTGATCATCTTCGACACCACCCTGCGCGACGGCGAGCAGGCCCCCGGCATCGCCCTCTCCCCGGACGACAAGGTGGCGATCGCCACCCAGCTGGCCAAGCTGAAGGTCGACGTCATCGAGGCCGGATTCGCCGCCTCGTCACCGGGTGACTTCACCGCCGTATCGAGGATCGCCGCCGAGGTGGCGGGCCCGGTCATCGCCAGCCTGGCTCGCACCGTGGCCGACGACATCGACCGGGCGGCGGATGCCCTGGCGGCGGCGGAGCGGGCCCGCATCCACGTGTTCATCTCCACCTCGCCCATCCACATGGAGCAGATGCTGCGGATGACCCCCGACCAGGTGCTGGTCTCGGTGACCGAGGGGGTGACCAGGGCGCGCCGCTACGTCGCCGACGTCGAGTTCTCACCCCAGGACGCCACCAGATCCGACCCGGGCTTCATGATCGAGGGCTGCCGGGCGGCGGTTGCCGCAGGCGCCACCACCATCAACATTCCCGACACGGTGGGTTACGCGGTGCCCGCCGACTTCGTCGCCCTGCTGGAGAGGGTGTACGCCGAGGTGCGCCAGGGCAACGGGGACATCGTCATCTCCACCCACTGCAACAACGACCTCGGGCTGGCGGTGGCCAACTCGCTGTCGTCGATCCACGCCGGGGCCAGGCAGATCGAGGGGGCCATCAACGGCATCGGGGAGCGGGCGGGGAACACCTCCACCGAGGAGATCATCATGGCGGTGAAGACCCGCCAGGACTTCTTCGGGGTCGAGATCGGGGCGGACACCACCGAGATCTTCGAGACTTCGCGGCTGGTGTCGAGCCTCACCGGGTACCCCATCCAGTTCAACAAGGCGGTGGTGGGACGCAACGCCTTCACCCACGAGTCGGGGATCCACCAGCATGGGGTGCTCCGCAACCGGGAGAACTACGAGATCATGGACCCGACCAGCATCGGCCGCAGCAGCGTTCTCGTCCTGGGCAAGCACTCGGGCCGCGCCGCGTTCGCCAACGCCCTCACCCGGCTCGGAATCTCGCTGGCGGACGACGCCTTCGCCCGGTCGTTCGCCCGCTTCAAAGAGATGGCCGACCGCAAGGGGGAGATCTCCGAGGAGGACCTGCGGGCGATCGTGGCCGAGCCGGGCGGCGACCGTCCCGACCAGGTGAGGTTGGTGGGGATCCGGGTGTCGAGCGGGACCGATGCGGTTCCGGTGGCGGTGGTGAGGCTGGCTCGGGGCGACGCCGTCGCCGAGCACACTGCCTCGGGCGACGGCATGGTCAACGCCGCCTTCGTCGCCATCCAGGAGGCGTTGGGGGTCACCGCCACGCTTGCCGACTACCGGGTGAGCCCGGTGACCCGGGGGGCGGACGCCATGGCCCAGGTCGATGTGATCGTCCAGGTGGGGCCGCACACGCACTCGGGACGGGGGCTGTCGACCGACGTGGTGGAGGGGTCGGCCCGGGCATTCGTCACCGCCCTCGACAAGGCAGCGGCGGCGAGCTCGGCGCCGGACAGGCCCGTCCCGGCGACGGTGCCGGCGGGAGGCTGACCCACCGTGGACGCCACCATCGTGCTCCTGCCGGGCGACGGGATCGGGCCCGAGGTCGTCGCCGAGGGCCGCCGGGTCCTCGAGGCGGTGGGGGCACGGTGGGGCCACCGGTTCGTGTTCGACCAGCACCCCATGGGGGGGAACGCCATCGACGACTACGGGGAGCCGCTCCCCCCGTCGACGCTGGAGGCGTGCCGCCACGCCGACGCCGTGCTGCTCGGCGCCGTCGGCGGCCCCGCCTGGGACGACCCGGATGCCAGGACCCGACCCGAGGCGGGGCTGCTGGCGCTGCGCCGAGAGCTGGGGCTGTACGCCAACCTGCGCCCGGTCCGCACCCATCCCGACCTCGCCGGCGCCTCCCCGCTCCGGCCCGAGCTGGTGGCGGGGGTGGACATCCTGTTCGTGCGGGAGCTGACCGGCGGCATCTACTTCGGGCCGAGCGGGGTCGCTCCCGACGGGGCCAGTGCCTACTCCACGATGGTGTACTCGGTGGGCGAGATCGAGCGGATCGTCCGGGTGGCGGCGGACGCGGCCCGGCGGCGGCGGGGCCGGCTGACCTCGGTCGACAAGGCCAACGTGCTCGAGGTGTCGCGGCTGTGGCGGCGGGTAGCCGACGACCTGATCGCCGCCGAGTACCCCGACCTGGGCTACGAGGTGGTGCTGGTCGACGCCATGGCGATGCACCTGCTGGCGCGCCCCGCCGACTTCGATGTGGTAGTCACCGGCAACATGTTCGGCGATATCCTCACCGACGAGGCGTCGATGCTCCCCGGCTCGATCGGGATGCTCCCTTCGGCTTCGCTCGGCGACCGACCGCCCGGTGTCTACGAGCCGGTCCACGGCTCGGCTCCCGACCTCGGCGGAAGGGGGCTGGCCAACCCCCTGGCCACCATCCTCGCCGCCGCCATGGCCCTGCGTCACTCGCTCGGGCTCGAGAGCGAGGCGGCCGCCGTCGAGAATGCGGTGAATGCCGTGATCGCCTCGGGCCTCCGCACCCTCGACCTGGCCGGTGACGGCCCAGCCGTCTCCACCCGGGAGATGGGCACGGCGGTAACCGCCGCCCTCTGACCCCTCCCTCGGTGCCGGGGTTGGCTCAGCCGGGCGGGTGGCGTGAGAATGCCGGCATGCGGTACGCCATCACCGGGGCCACCGGTTTCGTCGGGGGCGCCGTCGCCGGCAGGCTGCTCGGGGCCGGTAATGAGGTCTTCGCCCTGGTGCGCCGGCCGGAACGGGCGGGATCGCTGGCGGAACGCGGCGTGACCCTGGTGGTCGGCGACCTCGACGACCACCACGCCCTCGATGCGTTGTGCGACCAGAGGGATGGCCTGTTCCATGTCGCCGGCTGGTACCGGCTCGGCGACCGGGATTCGGACGCGGGAGAGCGGGTCAACGTGGACGGGACCCGCAACGTGCTCGGCGCCGCCCGGCGGGCCGGCACGGCCCGGGTCGTCTACACCAGCACGCTGGCGGTCAACTCGGACACCGGCGGCCGGACCTTCGACGAGCGGTACCGCTTCACCGGGCGGCACCTGTCGGTGTACGACGAGACCAAGGCCAGGGCGCACCACATCGCCAAACGGTTCGGTGACGAGGGGCTGCCCGTGGTGACGGTCATGCCGGGGCTGGTCTACGGGCCGGACGACACCAGCCAAACCGGCGCCCTGCTGTTTCGGGTCATCGAGGGCTCCCGCCCGATGGTGGCCCGTGGCGGAGGCAACTGCTGGGGCTATGTCGACGACATCGCCGCCGGTCATGTGCTGGCGATGGAGCGGGGCGTGCCCGGGGAGTCGTACATGCTGGCGGGTCCGGAGGCGACCCTGGCCGAAGGGCTGCAGATGGCCGCCGAGATCGCAGGCACGAAGGGGCCGATCATCATCCCCACCGGGGCGGTCAGGGCGCTGGCGGTGACGGCGGGTGGGATCGGGCGGCTCGTCCCGTTGCCACCGCTGTACGCCGCCGAGACGCTGCGGGCGTCGCTCGCCACCTACCTCGGTGACCCGAGGCGGGCCCAGATCGAGCTGGGCTGGTGGTGCCGGCCGATGCGGGAGGGGCTCACCGCCCTGGTCGAGTCCATCCTGGGAAAACCGACCGGCCCATGACGCGAGACGCCCCGCCGGAGGGGAATCGGCGGGGTGCCGGTTGGGGGGAAGCTCGGCGCCCTGGAGGCTCAAACCTGCCTGAGCTGGGTCTCGATCTCGATCCTGACCTTCTTCGACACCAGGAAGCCACGCCCTCGAGCGGAACGTTCCAGGTGAGGCCCCAGTCCTCACGCTCCACCTCGGTGGACATGGAGAACTGCGCCTTGGTGTTTCCCCACGGGTCCTGGACCTGGCCGAGGTATTCGAGGTAGAGGGTCACCGGCTTGGTGACGCCGCGGATGGTCAGGTCACCGGCCGCCTTCCACCGG